>CP052876.1:2166813-2476358 GCA_020881835.1 Kineosporiaceae bacterium SCSIO 59966 | reverse complement strand
GGCTGTGCACGCGCACCCGGACGACGAGTCGAGCAAGGGAGCGGCGACGATGGCCCGATACGTCGCCGAGGGCGTCGAGGTCATGGTCGTCACCTGCACAGGTGGGGAGCGCGGCGACATCCTCAACCCCGCGCTGGCCGACGACCCGGCGATCCTGCGGGACATGCCCGAGGTGCGTCGGCGGGAGATGGCCGAGGCGGTGCGGATCCTCGGCGTCCGGCACGAGTGGCTGGGGTTCGTCGACTCGGGGCTGCCGCAGGGCGACCCGCCGCCGCCGCTGCCCGAGGGCTGCTTCGCGCTGCAGCCGCTGCACGTCGCCGCCGAGCCGCTCGTCCGCCTGGTGCGTCGGTTCCGTCCGCACGTGATGACGACGTACGACGAGAACGGTGGCTACCCGCACCCCGACCACATCATGTGCCACAAGGTGTCGGTCGAGGCGTTCGAGGCCGCCGGGGACCCGGAGCGCTACCCAGGCGAGGAGCCCCCGTGGCAGCCGCTCAAGCTGTACTACAACCAGACCTTCCACCGGGCCCGGATGCAGGCCTACCACGAGGCGTTGCTGCACGAGGGACGCGAGTCGCCGTTCGCCGACTGGCTTGCGCGCTGGGAAGACCGGGAGGAGCGTCGGATCACCACGCGGGTGCCGTGCGCCGAGTACTTCCCGGTGCGGGACCGGGCGCTGCTGGCGCACGCCACCCAGGTGGACCCGAACGGCAGCTTCTTCGCCATCGACCACGAGCTGGCTGCGCGGGTGTGGCCGACGGAGGACTACGAGCTGGCCCGTTCGCTGGTGCCGACGGAGGAGCCCGAGGACGACCTGTTCGCCGGGATCCGTGACACGTCGGCGGCGGGTCGGTGAGCGCGCTCCCGGCGGCACTGGCCGTCGTCCCGGCGTCGTCGTTGCTCGCCGCCGGCACCGACGGCGAGGGCCTTGACCCGAACTCGATCAGCCCCGGCCTGATCGGGTTCCTCGCCACCTTCGCGGTGGTCATCGCCGCGGTGCTGCTGTTCATCAACATGTCACGGCGGCTGCGTCGGATGAAGTACCGCGAGGAGCGGGACGCCGCCGCCGAGCGTGCTGCGCAGGAGCAGGTGGACCAGCGGGCAGGTCTCGACGGGCCGGACCACGGTGACGAGCACCCGGGCGATGACCCGGGCGACGACCCGGGCGACGACCCTGGTGAGCCGGGTCGTCCCCCGGTCGCCCCGCCGTCCTGAGATACCCTGGGGGGTATGAAGCCGTCTTTCCGTCCGGCCGCCCTGGCCGCCGTTGCCCTCGCCGCCGTCCTGGCCACCGCCTCCTGCGGTGAGGCCGCGGACCCCCAGGCGCCGGCCGGCCCGGCTGCGGTGGCGTCCGCGGACGCCGGCGGCGTCCGGGTCGTCGACGCGCCGACCGCGGTCGAGCTCATCGCCTCCGGCGAGCCGCTGGTGATCGACGTCCGCACGCCGGAGGAGTTCGCCGCCGGCCACGTCGAGGGCGCCCGCAACATCGACGTGCAGTCCCCGGACTTCTCCGCGCAGGTGGCCGAGCTCGACCCGCAGGGCGGCTACGTCCTGTACTGCCGCACCGGCAACCGGTCCGCCGCCGCCGCGTCCATCCTGCGCGAGATGGGCTTCACCGACGTCGCCGACGCCGGTGCGTTCGACGCCCTGGTGGCCGCCGGAGCCCCCACGGCCTGACCGTCGTCCTCGGCTGTGTCGTGGGGGCGGGCTAGCGTGAGCGGGTGACGAATCGGCTCGCACGATCCATCAGCCCGTACCTCCTGCAGCACGCCGACAACCCGGTCGACTGGTGGCAGTGGGGTGAGGAGGCCTTCGCCGAGGCCCGCCGCCGCGACGTCCCGATCCTGCTGAGCGTCGGGTACGCCGCCTGCCACTGGTGCCACGTCATGGCGCACGAGTCCTTCGAGGACCACGAGACCGCCGCCCAGATGAACACCTCGTTCGTCAACGTCAAGGTCGACCGCGAGGAGCGGCCCGACGTCGACGCCGTCTACATGGCCGCCACCCAGGCCCTGACCGGGCAGGGCGGTTGGCCGATGACGGTGTTCCTCACCCCCGAGGGCCGCCCCTTCTACGCCGGCACGTACTACCCGCCGGAGCCCCGGCACGGGATGCCGTCCTTCCGCCAGGTGCTGACGGCGGTGGCCGAGGCCTGGCGGGACAGGCGCGACCAGATGGACGCCGCGGCCGACCGGATCGCTGTGACCCTGTCCCGGCGGAGCACGCCGGAGGGGTCCGCCCCGCCCACCGCGCAGGACCTCGAGCGAGCGGTCCGCCAGCTCGCCGCCCAGGAGGACCGCACCCACGGGGGGTTCGGCGGGGCACCCAAGTTCCCGCCGTCCGCCGTCCTGGAGTTCCTGCTCCGGCACGCCGCCACCGACGCTCGGACCGCTGCCGACGCCGCCGCGATCGCCGGACGCACCCTGCGGGCGATGGCCCGCTCCGGCATGTACGACCAGCTCGAGGGTGGGTTCGCCCGCTACGCCGTGGACCCCGGCTGGGTGGTGCCGCACTTCGAGAAGATGCTCTACGACAACGCCCAGCTCGTCCGGGTCTACCTGCACTGGTGGCGGCTGACCGGCGAGCGAACCGGGCGCCGGGTGGCCGAGGAGACCTGCGACTGGATGCTCGCCGCGCTCGGCACGCCGCACGGCGGGCTCGCCTCCAGCCTGGACGCCGACACGGTCGTCGACGGTCACGGCGTCGAGGGGGCCACGTACGTGTGGACCCCGCAGCAGCTGACGGAGGTGCTCGGCGAGCCGGACGCCGCGTGGGCGGCCGAGCTGCTCGGGGTGACCGACGGTGGCACCTTCGAGCACGGCGCGTCGACGCTGCGGATGCTCCGCGACGTCGCCGACGCGCCGGACGACGACCCCGAGGCCGCCCGCTGGCGGCGAGTCCGCGAGCGGCTCCGCCAGGCGCGCCGGCAGCGACCCCAGCCCGCCCGGGACGACAAGGTGGTCACCGCCTGGAACGGGCTGGCGGTCGCGGCTCTGGCAGAGACCGGCGTGCTGTGCGACCGACCCGACCTCGTCGCCGCCGCCGAGCGGATCGGCGACCTGCTGGTGGCCGTGCACCGCACCGACGACGGCCATCTCGTGCGCGCCTCCCGGGACGGCACGCCGGGCGCTGCCCCCGGGGTGCTCGAGGACTACGGCGACCTGGCCGAGGGCCTGTTCGCGCTGTCCGCGGCGACCGGGAAGACCTCCTGGGCCCAGGCCGCCGTCGGCCTGCTGGACGTCGTCCTCGCCGAGTTCCCGGACGGCGCCGGCGGGTTCCACGACACCTCCGTGGCGGGCACCGACGCCGCCGTCGCCGCCGTGGGCAGGCCCTCCGACCCCACCGACAACGCCGCTCCGTCCGGCTGGACCGCCGCCGCCGGCGCGCTGCTCACCGCCGCCGCGCTGACCGGGGAGGACCGCTACCGGCGCTCCGCCGAGGCTGCCCTCGCCGTCGTGACGGCCCTCGCCGGTCAGGCCCCGCGGTTCGCGGGCTGGGGTCTCGCGGTCGCGCAGGCGCTCCTCGACGGTCCGCGCGAGGTCGCCGTCGTCGGCCCGTCCGGCGACCCGGCGACCGACGCGCTGCACCGCACCGCGCTCGCCGGCACCGCCCCCGGGCTCGTCGTCGCCCGGGGGGAGCCGGAAGGCGGCGAGGCGGACGGCGACGACCGACTGCCGCTGCTGCGCCACCGCGGCCTCGTCGCGGGCCGGCCGGCCGCCTACGTCTGCCGCGGTTTCGTCTGCGACGCGCCCACCACCGACCCGGTCGAACTCGCCCGCGCCGTCGGGACCGAGGTCCGTGGCTGAGTGACGCCCCGACGTGCCAGGGTGACCCCATGAGTCCCTGGGAGCCGCCGCAGTTCAGCCCCCCGATCCGCGGCATCGTCGTCGGGCACGACGGGTCGCCCGCCGCCGACGACGCCCTGAGGTGGGCGATCGAGGAGGCCCGGCTGCGGCACTGCCCGCTGCACGTCGTCCGGGCCTGGGTGCTCGCGACCGCGATCCGGGACACGGGTGTCCCCTACGGCACCGTCCCGTCGATGGAGGAGTGCCAGCGGGCCACCGAGCAGCACCTCGCCGAGGCCGTCGCGGCCGTCGACACCACCGGTGTCGAGGTGCACCAGCACGTCGTCCACGGGCCGTCGGCGCAGGCCCTGATGGCCGCGGCGGCCGACGCAGACCTTCTCGTCGTCGGTGAGCGCGGCGGCGGAGGGTTCGCCGGGCTGCGGCTGGGGTCGGTGGCCGAGCAGGTCAGCCGGCACGCCCCGTGCACCGTCGTCGTCGTCCGGGCCGCCGGGGGATGAGCGAAGCGGTGGCCTCGCCGCTGCTCGAGCCGGGCGACACCGAGCGCCCCGGGCGCCCCGGGCGCCTCAGCCGGGCTCGGCGAGCACCGCGAGCGACACCCCGGCCACGTGGGCGAGGAACGCCGCCACGGTGAGGGCGTGGAACACCTCGTGGAAGCCGAACCAGCGCGGGCTCGGGTTGGGCCGCTTGATGCCGTAGACGACGCCGCCGACGGTGTAGAGCAGCCCGCCCAGGACGACGAGAGCCAGCACGACCGGCCCGCCGCCGCGCAGGAAGTCCGGCACGAAGGCCACCGCCACCCATCCCATGGCGATGTACACCGGCACGTAGAGCCAGCGTGGGGCACCGACCCACAGCACCCGGAACAGCACCCCGGCGACCGCCGTCCCCCAGATCACCCACAGCAGCACCCGGCCGGAGCCCTCTGGCAGCAGCAGCACGGCGAACGGCGTGTACGTCCCGGCGATGATCAGGAAGATGTTGGAGTGGTCCAGCCGCTTGAGCAGCGCGTTGGTGCGCGGCGACCACGTGCCACGGTGGTAGAGCGCGCTGACGCCGAACAGCAGCGCCGCGGTGGTGCCGAAGATCCCGACGGCGACCCGGGTCCGGGTGTCCGGGGCGAGCGCCACGAGCACGATCGCCACGACCACGGCCACCGGGAACGTGCCGAGGTGCAACCAGCCGCGCAGGCGCGGCTTCACCGAGTCGGCGACGGCGTGGGCGACCTCGCCGGGGGAGCGGTGCTGGTGGTCCATGCTCCGACTCTAACCTACGGACCAGTAACCTACGAGCCCGTAGGTGTAGCGCGCGAGGGGCGTCGCGTGCGGCGCAGTAGGTTGAGGGTGTCACGCGCGAGCACGGCGAGCAGGAGGTCGGGACGGTCATGGCGCGACCCCACCCGCTGTACCGACTGTACGAGCGCCGGCTCGCTCGTTCACTGCCTGCGGACCGGGTGCCGCGCCACGTCGGAGTCATCCTCGACGGCAACCGGCGCTGGGCCCGCGCCTCCGGCGCCGACACCCGCAGCGGCCACGAGGCCGGTGCGGAGAAGGTGCTGGAGTTCCTCGAGTGGTGCGAGGAGGCCGGGGTCGAGGTCGTGACGCTGTGGATGCTCTCCACCGACAACCTCAACCGCCCCGCGGAGGAGCTTGCCGCGTTGCTCGAGGTGATCGAGGGGGTCGTCGGTCGGCTCGGGGCGGCGGCCCGCTGGCGGGTGCACCCGGTCGGGGCCCTGGACCTGCTGCCGGAGGCGACCGCCCGTCGGCTCAAGGAGGTCGCCGAGGCCACCCGCGACGTCCAGGGTCTGCACGTCAACGTCGCCGTCGGCTACGGCGGCCGCCGGGAGATCGCCGACGCGGTGCGAGCGCTGCTGCACGAGCACGCCAGCCGCGGCACCACGATCGAGGAGCTCGCCGGCCTGCTCGACGTCGAGCACATCGCCGAGCACCTCTACACCAAGGGTCAGCCGGACCCCGACCTCGTCATCCGGACCTCCGGCGAGCAGCGGCTGTCGGGGTTCCTGCTCTGGCAGAGCGCGCACACCGAGCTGTACTTCTGCGAGGCGCTGTGGCCCGACTTCCGCCGGGTCGACTTCCTGCGGGCGCTGCGCGCCTACGCCCACCGGGAGCGCCGGTTCGGCACCTGACCCCGCGACGCCCAGCCCCCCGTGATCATGCAATCCCGCCACCCCGCACACCTTGTCGTGATCATGCAATCCCGCCACCCCGCACGACACCTTTCGCGCTCGCAGAATGCTGGGTTGCTGGCGCGACACGCCGTGAAAGTGGCGTCGAACCCAGCATTCTGTGCCGGACGCGTGAGACCCCGCCCTCTCCTGTGACCCCGTCGCCGCCCTCGTGAGGGGTGGCGGGATTGCATGATCACGAGTTGGGGCGGGGGAGGGGGTGGCGGGATTGCATGATCACGAGTTGGGGCGGGGGAGGGGGTGGCGGGATTGCATGATCACGGAGTGAGGAGGGAGAGGGTCTGGCGGGCGATCTCGAGCTCCTCGTTCGTCGGGACGACGAGCACCGCGACCGGCGAGGACGCGGTGGAGATCCGCCGGGCACCCTTGTCGGGCCGGGCGTTCGCGTCCTGGTCGAGCTCGATGCCGAGCCCCTCGAGACCCCGCAGTGAGCGCTCCCGGACCACCTGGTCGTTCTCCCCGACCCCGCCGGTGAGCACGACGGCGTCCAGCCGACCGAGGACGGCGTAGTAGGCGCCGACGTACTTGCGGATCCGGTGGCAGTACACGTCGAGGGCGAGCTCGGCGGCGCGGGCCGGCTCGACGTCACCCGAGGCCGCCAGCCGGTGCACCTCGCGCAGGTCGCTCGCCCCGGCCAGGGCCAGCAGTCCGCTGCGGCGGTTGAGGGCCGCGTCGACCTCGTCGATGCCGAGGCCGGCCACCCGCTGCAGGTGCGCCGCCAGGGCCGGGTCGACGTCCCCGGAGCGGGTACCCATGACCAGGCCCTCGAGCGGGGTCAGCCCCATCGACGTCTCCACGCTGCGGCCACCGCGCACCGCGCACGCGCTGGCCCCGTTGCCGAGGTGCAGCACGATGAGGTCGACGTCCTCGGGCGGCCGGTCGAGCAGGCGCGCGGCCTCCCGCGAGACGTAGGCGTGCGAGGTGCCGTGGAACCCGTACCGGCGGACCCCGTGGTCGCGCTGCCACTCCCGCGGTACCGCGTAGGTGTACGCCGCGGGCGGCAGGGTCTGGTGGAAGGCGGTGTCGAACACGGCGACCTGCGGCACGTCGGGCAGCATCCGCAGCGCGACCTCGAGGCCCTCGACGTTCGCCGGGTTGTGCAGGGGGGCGAGCGGCACGAGCGAGCGGACGACGTCGACGAGCTCGGCGTCCACCCTCGCCGGGGCGGAGAACCGGTCCCCGCCGTGGACGACGCGGTGGCCCACGGCGACCAGCCCGGCTTCAGCGAGGCGGGGACCGTGAGTGGCGAAGGCCTCCAGGACGGCGGACAGCGCCGCCTCGTGGTCCGGCAGGTCCAGGTCGGTGACCGCCTCGCCGTCCGGCCCCCGGTGGGTGAGCCGCCCGCCGCCGACGCCGATCCGCTCGGCCAGCCCGGAGGCGTCGACGTGGCCGGAGCCGGGGTCGAGCAGGGAGTACTTCACCGACGACGACCCGGTGTTGAGCACGAGTACCCGGCCACTCACCGGTCCACCCCCACGGACTGCGCCTGGACGGCGGTGATGGCGATGGTGGCGACGATGTCTTGCACCGTGGCGCCCCGGGACAGGTCGTTCACGGGCTTGCGCAGTCCCTGCAGCACCGGACCGACGGCGACCGCGCCGGCGCTGCGCTGCACGGCCTTGTACGTGTTGTTACCGGTGTTGAGGTCCGGGAAGATAAACACGGTGGCCCGGCCGGCGACGGTGCTGTCCGGGAGCTTCGTGCGGGCGACACCGGCGTCGACCGCCGCGTCGTACTGGATGGGCCCCTCGACGTCCAGGCCAGGACTGCGCTCCCGGGCCAGCCGGGTCGCCTCCCGGACCTTCTCGACGTCCGCCCCGGAGCCGGACGTCCCGGTGGAGTACGACAGCATCGCCACCCGCGGCTCGACGCCGAACTGGCGGGCGGTGCGGGCCGAGGAGACGGCGATGTCGGCGAGCTGCTCGGCGGTCGGGTCCGGGACGATGGCGCAGTCCCCGTACACGAGCACCCGGTCCGCCAGCAGCATGAAGAACACGCTGGAGACGACGGAGACCCCCGGCGCGGTGCCGATCACCTCGAACGCCGGCCGGACCGTGTGCGCGGTGGTGTGCGAGGCGCCCGAGACCATCCCGTCGGCCATCCCCAGGTGGACCATCAGCGTGCCGCAGTAGGACACGTCCACGACGATGTCCCGAGCAGCCTCCAGGGTGAGGCCCTTGTGGGCGCGCAGCCGGGCGTACTCCTGTGCCAGCTTCTCCCGCAGCACCGGGTCCTGCGGGTCCTGTACCCGGGCCGCCGACAGGTCCAGACCGAGCCGGGCCGCCCGCGCCGCGACGTCCGAGGGGTCGCCGAGGACGACGAGGTCGGCGATCCCGCGGCGCAGCACCGTGTCCGCCGCCCGGAGCACCCGGTCGTCGTCTCCCTCGGGCAGCACGATGAGCCGGCGGTCCGAGCGGGCCCGTTCCATCAGGTCGTGGGAGAACATCAGCGGGGTGACGACGTCGCTGCGCAGGACGTCGACCCGGTCGAGCAGCCCCTCGCCGTCCATGTGCCGTTCGACGAGGGCCAGGGCCGTCTGCACCTTCCGGTCGCTGCCCGCGGTGATGGCGCCCCGGACGGCGGAGGCGCGCTGGGCGGTCACGAAGGTGTTCCCCGCGGTGGACAGCACTGGCAACGGGGACCCGACGCCCTCCACGAGGCGGCGGATCGGGTCGTCCAGGGGAATGCCGCCGGTGAGCAGGACGCCGCTGAGGCTCGGGAAGGTGTCGGCACGGTCGGCCATGAGCAGCCCGACGAGCACCTCCTCACGGTCGCCCGGGGTGATGACGACGGACTCCTCGGTGAGGTAGTCGAGCACCCGGGGCAGCGTCATCGCGGCGACGACGAAGCCCCGGGCCTCCCGGTGCAGCAGGTCCTCGTCCCCGAAGAGCAGCTCGGCGTCGCAGGCGGCGGCGACCTGGCCCACGGTGGGGGCGCTGAGCAACGGTTCCGCGGGCAGGACCCACACCGGCGCACCGTTCAGCTCGCCGTCGGCGAAGACCGCCCGGACGGCGTCGAGGTCCCGGGGCTCGACCCGGTTGACGACGACGCCGACGACGGACGCGTGCTCCGAGCGCAGCGTCCAGCAGGTGACCTCGGCGGCGGCGTGGACGTCCTCGGCGGAGCGGTCGCCACCGGGGACGACGGCCAGCACCGGAGAGCCGAGGTTGGCGGCGAGGCGGGCGTTGAACGCCAGCTCGGTCGGCGCGCCGACGTCGGTGAAGTCCGTGCCGACGACGAGGACCGCGTCGCTGTGCTTCTCCAGCTCCCGGTAGCGGGCCAGGACGTCGGCCACGGCGCGCTCGGGGTCGGCGTGCACGTCGTCGTAGGTGATCCCGACGCAGTCCTCGTAGGGCACGTCGAGCCGGTACCGGTCGCGCAGCAGCGTGACCACCGGGTCGGGGACGTCCCCGCCACGGACCACCGGCCGGAAGACGGCGGCCCGGCCGACCCGCCGGGTGATGAGGTCGAACAGGCCGAGGGCCACCGCGGACTTGCCGCTCTCGGCCTCCGACGCGGCGAGGTACAGGCTGCTGGCCACGGCGGACACGCTATCGGCGTGTTGCGCACCACACCGGTCCGGACCAGGGCTAGCGTCGGTGAGGTCGGGCGGTCCGGTGCCGCCCGAGCGGGAGGCCCATCGATGGAGCGATCTGTGCTCCGGGAGGCGGGCCGGACCCGGCCGCCGTCCCCGACGGCGGGCCGACCGGACCCCGACCGCGAGTGACCCGGCGCGTCCGCGCCGGACAGGGAGCCGCAGTGGCCACGACCCGCCGTCCTGAGCGCCGCACGTACGTCCTGGACACCTCCGTCCTGCTGTCCGACCCCCGCGCGATGCTGCGCTTCGCCGAGCACGAGGTCGTGCTGCCGGTCGTGGTGATCACCGAGCTGGAGGGCAAGCGCCACCACAGCGAGCTCGGTTACTTCGCCCGCGAGGCCCTGCGGCTGCTCGACGACCTGCGGGTGCAGCACGGTCGTCTCGACGCGCCCCTGCCGGTCGGGGACGACGGAGGCACCGTTCGGGTCGAGCTCAACCACACCGACCCGAACGGGCTGCCGGCCGGCTTCCGCCTCGGGGACAACGACAGTCGCATCCTCGCGGTCGCGAAGAACCTCGCGACCGAGGGACACGACGTCACCGTGGTGTCCAAGGACCTGCCGATGCGGGTCAAGGCGGCCGCGGTCGGCCTGGCGGCGGAGGAGTACCGCGCCGAGCTCGCGGTCGACTCCGGGTGGACGGGTACGGCCGAGCTCGACGTCACCGCCGAGCAGATGGCCGACCTGTACGAGCACGAGCGCCTGGACCTCCACGAGGCCCGTGACCTGCCCTGCCACACCGGCCTCGTGCTGCTCTCACCACGTGGTTCGGCCCTGGGACGGGTCGGCCCCGACAAGCAGGTCCGTCTCGTGCGCGGTGACCGGGGGGTCCTCGGGGTGCACGGACGCAGCGCCGAGCAGCGCATCGCCATCGACCTGCTCCTGGACCCCGACGTGGGGATCGTCTCGCTCGGCGGCCGCGCGGGCACCGGCAAGTCCGCGCTCGCGCTCTGCGCCGGCCTGGAGTCCGTGCTCGAGCGCCGCCAGCACCGCAAGGTCGTCGTCTTCCGCCCGCTGTACGCGGTGGGCGGTCAGGACCTCGGCTACCTCCCGGGCTCCGAGGCCGAGAAGATGAACCCGTGGGGGCAGGCCGTGTTCGACACCCTCGACGCCCTCGTTGGCCGCGAGGTGATCGAGGAGGTGCTCGACCGGGGGATGCTCGAGGTGCTGCCGCTCACCCACATCCGCGGCCGCAGCCTGCACGACGCGTTCGTCGTCGTCGACGAGGCGCAGTCCCTCGAGCGCAACGTGCTGCTCACCGTGCTGAGCCGGATCGGGCAGAACAGCAGGGTTGTCCTCACCCACGACGTCGCGCAGCGGGACAACCTGCGTGTCGGCCGGCACGACGGCGTCGCCGCGGTCATCGAGGCGCTCAAGGGACACCCGCTGTTCGCGCACGTCACGCTCACCCGCAGCGAGCGGTCCCCCGTCGCCGCCCTCGTCACGGAGATGCTAGAGGGCCTGAACCTGTGACAACGACCCTGCTTGCCCCGGTGCCATCCACGGCAGCGCAGTTTCGGAGGGTCAGCGTCACAGCTCGGTGAGTCGCGCCTGCCGCCGTGACAGCACCCAGATCGCTGCTCTTCCTTCTGCAGCCTTCTCCCAGACCACGTCCGCACAGAGTGAGCCAGTCGACGTCAGCGACGGCCTCATCTCCCGGCCTGCCGTAGTGCTCGACGAGTGTCGTCAGGAGCCAGCCCGCGTCCCGCAGAAGCTGTGGAAGCTGGACGGCTCCGAGGCTCCGGTCGACGAAGAAGTGAGGCGGTTCCAACGCATGGCTCCGTCAGCTCTTCTTGTCGCGGTTCCGAATGGCGTCCTCGACCTCCAGCCTGTCGAGACCAAACTCCTGTGCCACACTGGCGATCGACTCGCCAGCATCGAACAAGCTCAGGACGTCCTCCAGCCGTGCACCACCCCGAGCGAAGGTCGGTTGGCCGAACCCGCGTCGCACGTCGGCCACGACATGGGCCCGCGCGAACCCCGGGAGCGGAATCGCGACTGCGTAGCCGTCGGTGCCGAAGGTGATCCGCTGGAGATATTGCTCCACCACCTCGGCGAAGACCCGTTGGTTGTGTCGGACCACGATGAGGTCTCCGACGACCCCGGCCTGCTGGCCGTCGTTGCGCTGTGCGTAGTCGTAGAGCACCTCGGCAGCGTCGGTGTAGAGGCGCTGTGAGGCGAGGGCGTGGTCGATGCCCATCTCTTGGCTGAGTTGCTCCAGCGCCGGACGGATCCGCTGGAGCGGAACCCCTGCTCGCCGACAGACGCCGGATTCCGTCGGCCCGGCGCGCCAGTGGGCCGAGGAGCCGCCGGTCACGGGGTGCGCAGCACGGAGATGGGATCCCGCAGGGCGGCCGCGACCGCGGCGGGTACGGCGGCGCCGACAGCCCCGAGGACAGCGAGTACCGCTGTTCCCGCGACGAAGCTCCAGGCCGGAGCGTGACCTGTCACGCGCCAGGTGAAGATCAGGCCGGCGACGGCACCTACGACGGCGCCGCTCGCGGCGGCGTAGCCGCTCTGGACGACCACGAGGGCGACGATGGTCGACCTCGTCGCACCCAGTGCACGGCGTCTACCGAGGTCTCGTCGCCGGATCAGAACGTGACCCAGGGCAGTGATCCCGACCAGCACCAGTCCGGCGGCAAGGACGGCGACGAGCAGGCCCCGACCGTAGGAGCCGAGATCGCCTTCGACGGCGGCGCGTAGATCGGTCAACGCATGGGGCGACGACACACGCAGCCCGGCGGCGTCTGTCGGGGCGATGGTCTCGACGACTGCCGCGGTGAGCGCAGTGACCTCCGCGGCGCTGTCGGCGGCCACGACGATCCTCTGTACCTCGGTGTCGGCGGCAGAGTCGGCTATCACGATGCCGCCGTCGTTGAGGAAGGACAGGGAGTCCGTGGCCGAGAGCGTGCCCACTGCCGGTACCTGCCGTTGACCGGGCAGATCGACGGCGCCCAGGCCACCGACCCCGCCCCACTTCTCCAGCGCGCCGATACCCACTGCGGCCTGTCCTACCGCGGGACGGCGCGGCAGGCTCACCGAGTCCGGCAGGTCACCGACGACGGGCCAGAAGGCGAGCGGCTCGGCGCCTCCTCCCAGCGCGTGGTTGCGCCCGTCCTGGGGGACCCCCAAACCGATCACCCAGTCGGTGGAAGACATCTGCGCGATGACAGGCAGCACCCGAGAAGGGATAGCCGCCGCTCCAGCAGCGGCAGAGATCTCGATCGTTCGGCTTCCGGCGGAGTCGATCCGGTCGAGGACCTGCCGCTCCGCAGCCGCGGTCTGACCGGTTGTCGCGAGGATGACGGCGGTGACCGAGGCCACGATGATCGCTGTGACGGCGCTGACGGCGGGCTGGGAACGGGTGGCCCTGGCCGCCTCGGACAGCAAGGCGGCCAGTCTCGTGATCTCAGAGGTCGACACGGTTGTCGCACCGCTGGACGACGACAGGGTCGTGAGTTGCTATCACCACGGTTGCGCCGTCGGCAGCGCTGGCGGACAAGGCGGTCAGCACTACGTCTGCTGAGGATCGGTCGAGGTTTCCGGTGGGCTCGTCGGCGAGCACGAAAGGAGGCGAATGGAGTAGGGCGCGGCAGAGGGCGACACGTTGTGCCTGCCCGCCAGAGACCTGACCAGGCTTGTGGTCCCATCGGAGGTCGACGCCGAACTGGTGCAGCAGCTGCAGCGCGCGCTGTTCTGCGACTCGCCTGGGCAGACCCGTGTACAGGGCCGTCTCCGTGACGTTGTCGAGCACGGTGCGGGTTGGATCGAGCGCGGCGTCCTGGAAGACGAAGCCGATCCGGTGAGCGCGCAGCCACGACCGCTGGTCGTCGCGAAGGTTCTCGGTCATCGTCGGCCCCAGGCTGACGCGGCCGTCCGCCGGGCGGAGCAGCAGCCCAAGGATGTACAGCAGCGTCGACTTGCCTGTGCCAGAGGGACCGGTCAGGGCCGTCATGGCGCCGGGCGGAAGGACGAGGTCGAGGTCCGTGAAGAGCTCGGGAGAGCCGGGGTACCCGAACCGGAGACCCTTGACGGAGATCACGACGAACCCCCACTCGCGGTGGGCCTGGGGCTGAGGTCCTGCGCCGTTCGCAGGACGACGACGTCCCCGATGTCGAGGCCATCGACCACGGCAACACCGTCGGACGACGCCAGGACAGAGACCTCCACCACCGTCCCGGTGCTGAGAGTTGCCGTGACCTGGCCGTCAGGGCCGCTCGTCAGCGCGCCGACCGGCACCCCCGGCCCTGTGGTGTCCGGGGTGACCACCACCCGGGCGGGAAGCGACGTCGGTGCGCCGGCTGGAACGGCCGCCGCGCAGGCGGTGTCTGCGCAGACCGACGAGCCGTTCGGACCCTGCAGTGGGATGCGCAGGTCGCCGTCCGGAGCCTCGGTCGGGGTTCCCATGACTGCTCTGTGGTCCTGGCCGTCGACCACAACGACCACATCTGCATCCAGCGGGACGAGGTCCTTCTGCTCCGGGCCCAGGATCAGCGTGAACTGCGGTTGGGGGTCGACGGCTGCGACCGCGTCTTCGCCGCCAGCGACTTCCGCGCCCACCGTAATGGACTCCAGCAGCACGACGTCCGCGGGAAGGCGGGGAAGAGCCACCAGGTCAGCCCGCATCACGACGCCTGTCGGCTCAACGCCCATCTGCTTCTGCCAGGCCACGACGGCTCGTTCCGTCGCCGCCGTGAACTGAGCGCCCGAAGGGACCTCAGCGACGTCTGCGGCACGCAGGAACTCGTGCAGCTGGGCGACGTCTCTTCCGCGGGCGCCGACGGCCAGGTCACGGTAGAAGGGCACCGTGCCCGCAACGGCGACGACCGGACGCTCGTTCACCGAGTAGAGGACTGTCCCGGCCTCGACGGTCCGAATCCCCGGCTCCGCGGCCGTGACCACACCGGCAGCCCCGTTGCGCGCCATCAGCGTCTGCTCGCGTTCCGCTGTGACGGCCAGGTTGAGCGATCTCCCGACCGACACCTCGCGGACGGTGTACGTCAGTGTCTGGTCGCTGGAGACGACCTCGGCTTGGGGGGGCAGAGTCGCCCGAGCCGCCCACCACCCGAGAGCAAGTCCGGCGAGGGTCAGCGCCACGGTGATGAGGAACGGACCGAATCGACGTGACCGTGGGACCTCGGCCCCTTCCTCATCGGACTGGCGACGGCTGCCCGCCGCCTCCATGTGAACGCGGGAGTCTGCCTGCCCTCTCATTCCAGCAGTTCCGCTGCGTACAACTCGTCCGTCGCTGGCTGCTGCGGGCAGGTCTCCACCACCTGTGTCCACGAGCCTCCCACGCCGGCCTGGTTCTGCTCGTACGCCTCGAGGAAGGGACTCCACGACCCCTCGCCGCCGTACGTTTCGACAAATGTCTCCCGGGATGGTGCGACGATATCCGAGAAACCGAGCCGCTCGAGGCACGAAATGGATTCCAGGTAGAACTCGTAGAGGTACTCCCGTTGCGCCTGGGTCAGCGGCTGTTCAAACCTGGGATCGATGGGGTACTTGCGTTGACAGATCTCCGTGGCCTCAGTGACGGCCTCCGCCTGGCTCTCGGGCACGTTCTCGTAGGATATTCCGCCATCGGGCAGAGCGGTCACTGAAAATCCCTCGGCTCGGAGGCAGCCGATGGAGACCTCCTGCCATTCCTCAGGTTGGATGAAGCGCACGAAGTCCGGCGACTGGCCCTCTGTCGTGGCAGCGCTACCTCCTGTTGTGGCGCCGTTGTCACCTGTCAGAGAGCCACTGGACGTCGGGCCCGACGGACGAGGAGCCTGTTCAGCCCCTTCAGATGAGCAGGCGCTCACTAGGACTGCGAGCACGAGCAGGACCGTAGCGCTGACAGAGCGTACGTACGTCATTTTATGCGCCATGGGTTCTCGCTACATGCCGGCAGTTCTGTGAATGAGATCCCGGGCAGAAGGTGCTGGCGTCTGACATATCGAGCGTCCCCGTCGTTGAGATACCCTTGCATCTCGGTTGTGGACCGTACCACCGTGACCCGCATCACGACAACGCTTCGTCGCAGACTCCGCTCCCGCCAACGGCTGGTAGCCGCTACTGCGGTGGCCGCGTCATCGCCAGGACGTCGAGCGCGGCGTCCAGCTGCTCTTCGGTGATCTCACCCCGCTCGACGAAGCCGAGGTCGGCCACGGCCTCGCGGATCGTCGTCCCGGCGGCCACCGCGTGCTTGGCGATCTTGGCGGCGGCCTCGTAGCCGATGATCCGGTTCAGGGGAGTGACCACGGACGGCGACGCCTCGGCGTAGCGGCGGCAGCGCTCGACGTCCGCCTCCAGGCCGGCGACGGTGCGGTCGGCGAGCACGCGGGAGGCGTTGGCCAGCAGCCGCACCGACTCCAGCACGTTGCGCGCCATCACCGGGATCATGACGTTGAGTTCGAAGGACCCGGAGGCGCCGGCCCAGGCCACGGTGGCGTCGTTGCCGACGACCTGGGCGCACACCATGAGCACCGCCTCGGGGACCACCGGGTTCACCTTGCCGGGCATGATCGACGAGCCGGGCTGCAGGTCCGGGATGCGCAGCTCGGCGAGCCCGGTGTTCGGCCCCGAGCCCATCCAACGCAGGTCGTTGCACACCTTGGTAAGGCTCACGGCGATGACCCGCAGGACGCCGGACAGCTCGACCAGCCCGTCCCGGGCGCCCTGGGCCTCGAAGTGGTCACGGGCCTCGGTGATCGGCAGGCCGGTCTCCTGCGCCAGCAGCTCGATCACCCGCTGGGGGAAGCCGGCGGGGGTGTTGATGCCGGTGCCGACCGCGGTCCCGCCGAGCGGCACCTCGGCGACCCGCGGCAGTGCCGCGTGCAGTCGCTCGATGCCGTGCTCGACCGCGGCGGCGTAGCCACCGAGCTCCTGGCCCAGCGTGACCGGGGTGGCGTCCATGAGGTGGGTGCGCCCGGACTTGACCACGTCCTTGAACTCGTCGGCCTTGGCGCGCAGCGTGCTCGCGAGGTGCTCCAGGGCCGGGACGAGGTCGCGGACGACGCCCGCCGTGGCCGCCACGTGCACCGACGTCGGGAAGGTGTCGTTGCTCGACTGCGACGCGTTCACGTGGTCGTTGGGGTGGACGTCCCGGCCCAGCCGCCGGCTCGCCAGGGTGGCGATGACCTCGTTGACGTTCATGTTCGACGACGTCCCCGAGCCGGTCTGGAACACGTCGACGGGGAAGTGCTCGTCGTGCAGGCCCCGGGCCACCTCGTCCGCGGCCTGCGCCACGGCGTCCGCCAGGTCCGGCTCCAGGACGCCGAGCTCGGCGTTGGCTCGTGCGGCCGCCTTCTTCACCCGAGCCAGCGCCTCGATGAGCCCACGCTCCAGCCGGCTGCCGCTGATCGGGAAGTTCTCCACCGCCCGCTGGGTCTGCGCCCGGTACAGCGCCGATGCCGGCACCCGCACCTCGCCCATCGTGTCGTGCTCGATCCGGTACTCCTGCGCCTCAGGTGTCGCCTCGTTGGTCATGTGCTCATCGTGGCCGGTGCTCCGGCGGCGTGCCAGGGTGGGGGGTCCGTGGACTCCCGGTACCGTTGCCAGTGAGTGAGCAGTAGTGCTCATCCCACCAGCACCCCGTCTCGGGGTTGTTCAGCCACCGTGTGGCGGCTTCCCTTCCGCGCTTCACGGCCACCTGCCGGGCGAGGCCCGGTCTTACGGTCGGCTCCACGCTTGACGGCGGCCCCGACTGGGCCGACGGCGCTATCACCCGAAGATGCCTCGTAGCGCGCGAGGTTGATGGCTGCGTTGTCGTCCCGCTGATGCGCGGCACCGCAGCCGTGGCATCGCCAGTGCTCAGCCCACCCGATGTCCTGCACGTGCTGGCACTCGTGGCAGGTCTTCGAGGACGGGTACCAGCGGTCGGCGACCACCAGCGTTGAGCCGTACCAGCCAGTCTTGTAGGCCAGCTGGCGCCGGGCCTGGCCGAGGGCGGAGTCCGACAGGCCGCGCCTGCGTGCTCGTGCCCCGGACAGGCCCTTCTGGCGGAGCATCCCCGCCGCATCCAGTCCCTCGACCACGATCTCGCCGTGGGTCTTGGCAAGCCGTGTGGTCAGGACATGGATGTGATGGGCGCGGATGTCCGCGACCCGGCGCTGCAACCGGGTGATCTGGTGCTGGGTCTCGCGATGTCTGCGCGACCCGATGGTGCGGCGACTACGTTCTCGGCCCAGGTGCCGCAACTCTTTCAACGCCGACTCCAACGGACGCGGGTTCTCGATCCGCTCGACGACCCGGCCTTCGGAGGTGGCGACGGTCGCGAGCACACGCACGCCGACATCGACACCCACCCGCGAGCCGGGACTGGTCACGTTCGGCTGGATCGGGCGCTGAACGAGGACGCGGAAGGCGACCACCAGTCGGGCACCCTTGCGCGACACGGTGGCCGCGAGAATCCGGGCACGGCCCTTGCTGATGAGTCGTTCGAGTCGTCGGGTGTTCTCGTGCACCCGGACAGTTCCGATCCGGGGGAGGGTGACGTGCCTGCGGTCGGGTTCGACGCGGATGGCTCCGGTGGTGAAGGTGACCCGGTCCCGGTCGCGGCCCTTCTTCGCGAACCTCGGGAACCCGACCCGGCGACCGGCCCTCGCGCCTGCACGGGAGGTCTGCCAGTTCCAGTAGGCGTCCACAGCAGCCTTGATGCCGTCGGCGAAGGCTTCCTTGCTGATCTCCGGCCACCAGACCTCTCCGGTCTGAACGTCGCGGCACTCGGTGTCCTTGACCTGGTTCCACCGCTTCCGCAGACCCGGCAGGGACGGCTTCTCTGTCTCGACGCCGGTCTCCCGATAGGCGGTGAGGTCGGCCTTCAAGGTCGCCACGGCCCAGTTCCGGGCCTTCCTGCGACCACCGAACTGACGTCGGACACGGGCGGCCTGCTCGTCAGTGAGGTCGAGGGTGAAGCAGAACGCCTGCGCGGTCCAGCCAGCGGGGATCTCGAAGCGGTTCCTGCTCATGCCTGCTCACCCTGCCTCCCGCCACCGACGCCGGTGAGAACGGCTTGGGGGCCGATGTCCTGCTGGGCGCAGCCGACGGCCTTCAACGCTCGGTTACGCGCCGACCGGCGGCCATACAGGCGGGCGCAGAACGACGTCAGCACCTCCACCATGTCCCGCACCAGATCGTCATCGACCTCCCCGTCGTCAAGCACCACCAGCCTGCGGCCCTGGGCCGACAACGCCGCCTCCACGAGTTCGGTGTTCATCCGCCCGAGCCGGTCACGGTGCTCGACCACCACGGCGGTCACCTTCGGGTCCGCGAGCATCCGACGAACCTTGGTACGGGAACCGTTCATCCCGGACCCCACCTCGGCCTCAACCCGCACCACCTGACCGCCGGTGTCGGCGGCCCAGGACGTGAGGCGGGCGACCTGCCGGTCAAGGTCATCCCACTGATCGTGCGAGGACACCCGCGCATACAGTCCGAACGCGCTCGGGGCCTGGGCGGGTGCGTCCGGTGAGACGAGCACCGAGCGGGAGTTGATCCGCACCGCGGGCACCGGCAGCGTCCCCTCGCGGAACCACCGGTAGGCGGTCTGCGGGTGGATGCCCTGCTGGCGTGCCCACTCGGTCAGATTCACACCAGTGTCCACACTAGAACGTCTGTACGCACGCTATTACTCACTATTCCGTGAACTGCTACAGCCCCTCGCCGCCAGCCAGTTCACCGCGCTGGCCGTGCTCGCCTGGCCGGGCCGGCCGCGCTGGCGGCTGCCCGCCGCGGCCGCCGCCGAGGCAGGCCCGACTGCTCACCAGCGGCCCGTACGCAGTGAGCCGCAACCCGATCTACGCGGGCCTGCTCGTCGGCGGGCTCGGGGTCGCCGTGCTGCAGCGCGGGGTGCGACCGCTGGCCGCCTGGACGTCGCTCGCGGTCGTGCTGCACGTCAAGGCCGGCAAGGAGGAGCAGGCGCTGCTCGAGCGCTTCGGCGCCGAGTACGAGGCCTACCGGCGCCGCGTGCCGCGGCTTCTCGGCGTCCCGCCGAGGTAGAGCAGGTACTCCAGGTCGCGCCCGGACCGTCGCACCGTGAGCCGTTCGACGTCGCAGCGCCCGCAGACGCGCACCAGCCGGTCGGCCAGGTCGGGTGCCTCGTGGCCCGACCACACGGCGAGCAGCCCGCCCGGGCGCAGCGCCGCCCGGGCCACCTCGAGCACCCCGCTGCCGTAGACCCGCGCGTTGCCCGGGTGCACGAGGAAGTGCGGGCCGTTGTCGACGTCCAGCAGGACGGCGTCCAGGGACCCGGGGGGCACCTGGCCGAGGACGTCGGCGACGTCACCGACGAGGACGTCGACACGCGGGTGGGCGAGCAGGTCCGGGTGGTCGGGGACGAGTCCGGCGCCCACCCAGCGCACGACGTCCGGCTCGACCTCCACGACGGTGACCCGCACCGGTCGGGGATCGGCGAGGGCGGCGGCGACGGTGTACCCCAGCCCTAGCCCACCGACGAGCAGGTGCGGGGCCGGCGCGTCGACCCGGGCGAGCACCTCGGCCGCGAGGCGCCGCTCGGTGGAGGTGTCGGCGGAGTCCATCAGCAGGACGCCGTTGCTCACCAGCTCGACGGCGGCCCGCCCGTCGATCCGGCGACGGCGCAGGACGAGCTCGCCGAGGACGCCGTCGGCGCGGGCCAGCTCCACCGGCGCGGCCGGCTGGTCAGTCGGTGAGGTCACCGACGCCGTCGACGAGCCGGGTCCGTCCGTCGGCCAGGGCGTAGGTGAGGCCGATGACCGCGCAGCGCCTCGCCTCCAGGGCGTCGGAGAGCACCACGGACCGCTCCGCGAGGAGCCGGGCGGTGTGCCGGACGTGCTCGGCGACCAGGCCGTGCAGGTCGGTGGCGCCGCCGCGCCGGCCGGTCAGCACCGACGGCAGCACGCGTTCGACGACGTCCCGGACGTAGCCGCCGGGCAGGACACCGGACTCGACCGCCTCGACGGTCGCCGCCACCGCCCCGCAGCCGTCGTGGCCGAGGACGACGACGAGCGGGATGCCGAGCACGTCGACGCCGAACTCGACGGACCCCAGGACGCCGCTGTCGAGCACGTGCCCGGCCGTGCGGACGACGAACAGGTCACCCAGGCCCTGGTCGAAGACGGTCTCGGCGGCAACGCGGGAGTCCGAGCAGCCCAGCACGAGCGCCCAGGGCCGCTGGCCGTCGACGAGCTCGGCCCGTCGCGACGCGTCCTGCCGGGGGTGGGCCGGTTCGCCGTGGACGAACCTGGCGTTGCCCTCCTCGAGGGCCCGCCAGGCCTCGGTGGGTGTCCGGGGCGCGATCACGGCACCGCATCCTGCCGTACTCGAGCGCCGGCCACCCCTCGGCGGCCCGCGGCGCGGCCGCCCGGGGGGCGTTCCTCGTCACGCTCACCGAGCCACCACGCCGCGTACGGCGGCAGCGCCAGTTCGTCGCCGGAGGCGCCCGGCTCGGTGTGCGGGGCGAACCCCGAGACGTGCTCCCACAGCCGCTGGAGCCCGGCGGCGCGGACCCGTCCGGCAGGCACCCGCTGCCAGGCGGAGCTGACGTTGTAGAGCTGGACGAGGGTCCCGGCAGCGTGCCGTCGCAGCAGGGCCAGCACGGCGTCGTTGCCGACGTCCAGCGGTACCGACTCGACGGCCGCGTGCAGCGACGGCAGACCGGCGCGGACCGCGGCGAGGTGCCGCAGCCCGGCGAACACCCGGCCCGGGACCGTGGCGGGGTCGTGCCGCTGCTCGGCGAGCGCCCAGTCCATCTGCGGCCGGTGCACCCACCGGTTGTCCGCCGCGTGGCCGGGCTCGGCCGCCCAGTGCGGGTCGCCGAGGTGCGCGAGCTCGTCACCGCTGTAGAGCAGCGGGACGCCGCCGAAGCCGTAGACCGCGGCGTGCAGCAGGAACAGCCGGCCGAGGGCCAGGTCGACCTCCTCGGCGCTGTCGTGCTCGAGCGCCGCCGCCAGCCCGGCGAGGGCGGCCGCGGACCCGCTGATCCGCGCGTCGCCGGTGGCCGGGTTGTGCTGGAAGACCAGCCCGCGGGCGAAGGAGCCGGGGTACCGGCCGGAGTAGAACGCGGACAGGAACGACCGGTGCGCCCAGCCGGACAGTCCCACCGCGGCGGCGTCCGCGTCGTCCACCGCCCAGCCGATGTCGTCGTGGCACCGGACGTAGGTGGCCCACGCGGTCCCGACCGGCTTGGGCGGCCGTCCCGTCAACGACTGCCGGGCCAGGTCGGCCCGTCCCGTGGCGAGGGCCGACCACAGCTGGACCATGAACGAGTTGTGGTAGGCGAGGTCGCTCACCCGGCCGGCGCGCCGACCGGTGCCCAGGTAGGCGGTGAGCCGGTCCGGAGCCACGATCGCCTCGGCCTTGAACACGACGCTCGGGGCCGCCACCCGGGTCGCCGCCCGTAGCGCCTGGACGATCGCGTGGACCTCCGGCTGCCCCTGGCAGTCGGTGCCCATCCGCTTCCAGATGAAGGCGACCGCGTCCAGGCGCAGGACGTCGACGCCAAGGTTCGCCAGGTCCAGCACGACTCCCAGCATCTCCAGCAGCACCTCGGGGTTGGCCCAGTTGAGGTCCCACTGGAAGGAGTTGAACGTCGTCCACACCCAGCCGCCGCGGCCGCCGAGGAGATCAGGGTCGTGGGTGAAGGAGCCGGGGGCGAAGTCGGGGAACACCTCCGGCAGGGTCCGCTCATAGGCGGCCGGCATCGTCCGGTCGGCGAACACGTGGAAGAACCGGCTCAGCCGTTCGTCGCCTGCGCGGGCGCCGACCGCCCACTCGTGCTCGCGAGCGACGTGGTTGAGGACGAGGTCGACCGTCAGCGAGACGCCGGCCTCGTGGAGCCGGTCCGCGAGGTCGGCCAGGTCCTGCACCGTCCCCAGGTGCGGGCGCACCCGCCGGTAGTCGGCGACCGCGTAGCCGCCGTCGTCACCGCCCTCGGCGGACGGGTCGACGTCCGTGCGCGTCGCCAGCAGCGGCATGAGGTGCAGGTAGCCGACCCCGAGCTCGCGCAGGTAGCCGATCCGGTCGGCGACCCCGCGCAGGGTGCCGGCGAACCGGTCGGCGTAGGCGACGTAGCCGACGACGTCCGGCTGCTGGAACCAGTCAGGGCGCAGCAGCCGCTCGGCGTCCCGGTGACGCAGCGCCGGCCGTCGGGCGGCCGCGGCGGCCCCGACCCGGGCGGCTACCCGCACGGTGAGGTCCTCGGCGTCCGGGTAGACGTCGGCGAGGCCGTCGAGGACGTCCGAACCCCACCGGTGCCAGCGGTCGACGAGCTGCTCGACCACGTGCTCCGGCAGGTCCGAGGCGCTGTCGCGAAGCGCCACCAGCGCCCGCTCCAGCGGGGGGCTCGGGTCGTTCACCGGTGGGACGCTACCGGCGTCCGGGTGGCGCACGGACGCCGAGGGCGGTAGGACCGGGACACACGCCGGCGACGACGCCGGGTGGCCGACGGCTGGCGAGGAGGGGACTCGTGGCACGACGACCTTCGGGACGCAGCGGGGCGGGGGCGGCCGCGGTCGCCGTCGGTGCCCTGCTCACCCTCACGGCGTGCGGTGGTGAGGCGGGCGGTCCCCCGACGCTCACCTGGTACGTCAACCCGGACGCCGGCGGGCAGGAGCGGATCGCCGAGCAGTGCACCGAGGAGTCCGGCGGGGCGTACCAGATCGAGCTGCAGCGGCTGCCGCGGGACGCCCCCGGTCAGCGCGAGCAGCTCGTCCGGCGCCTGGCCGGCAACGACACCTCCGTCGACCTGATGAGCCTGGACCCGCCGTTCATCCCGGAGTTCGCCGCCGCCGGCTACCTCGCCGACGTCCCCCCGGACGTCGCCGACGAGGTGACCGAGGACGTCGTCGAGGGCGCCCTGGCGGGCGCCACCTGGAAGGACGAGCTCGTCACCCTGCCGTTCTGGGCGAACACGCAGCTGCTGTGGTACCGCCAGTCGGTCGCCGAGGAGGCCGGGCTGGACATGGAGCAGCCGGTCACCTGGGAGCAGGTCGTGGACGCCGCGGAGCAGACCGGGACGACGGTCGCCGTCCAGGGCACCCGGGCGGAGTCGATGACGGTGTGGGTCAACGCCCTCATCGAGTCAGCCGGCGGGCAGATCCTGGAGAACCCCGAGGCCGAGGCCACCGAGTACGAGCTCGGGATCGCCTCGGAGGCCGGACGCCGAGCCGCCGAGATCATCGAGGACATCGCCGACTCCGGTGTCGGCGGCCCGCAGCTCGCCACCGCGAACGAGGACATCAACGCCTCGATGTTCGAGAGCGAGGACGCCGGGTTCATGGTCAACTGGCCGTTCGTCTACCAGCGGGCGGCCGGGTACGTGGAGGCCGGCAACCTGGAGCGCTCCGAGTTCGAGGACTACGGCTGGGCCCTGTACCCGCGCGCGGTGGAGGGGGAGGAGTCGCGTCCCCCCTACGGCGGCATCAACATCGGGGTGAGCGCGCTGAGCGAGAACGTCGACCTGGCGTTCGAGGCGGGTCGCTGCATCGTCCAGGCGGAGCACCAGAAGCAGTACTTCCTGTCCGACGGCAACCCGCCCGCCAAGGCCTCCGTCTACGACGACCCGGAGGTCGTCGAGCAGTACCCGATGGCCGAGACCATCCGCGAGTCGCTGGAGAACGCCGCCCCGCGGCCGCAGACGCCGTACTACAACGAGATCTCCGTCGGGATCCAGCGCACGTGGCAGCCGCCGTCGTCGGTGGACCCGCAGACCACCCCGGAGCGCTCCGAGGAGCTCATCACCGACGTCCTGAGAGGGGAGGCGCTGCTGTGAGCACACTGGCCAAGCAGCCGCCGCACGGCGAGGCCGAGAGCGAGCAGGCCGACCGGACGGTGCGCAGGCTGCGCTCCGACCGTGCTCGCGGCGAGCGCCGGCTGGGCTGGATGCTCGCCGGCCCGGCGTTCGTCGTCATGCTCGCCGTCACCGCCTACCCGATCCTGCAGGCGACGTACGACTCGCTGTTCGCCTACCGGCTCACCGACCCGGAGTCCCGGCGGTTCGTCGGCCTCAACAACTACGCGGTCATCCTCACCGACCCGGTGTGGTGGAACGCGTTCGGGGTGACCGTGCTCATCACGGTGGTGACCGTGCTCGTCGAGCTGGTTCTCGGTTTCGCGCTCGCGCTGGTCATGATGAAGGCGCTGCGCACGATCCGGCCGGTGCTGCGCACCGCCATCCTCATCCCGTACGCGATCATCACCGTGGTCTCCGCGTTCGCGTGGTTCTTCGCGTTCGACATCACCAGCGGCTTCGTCAACCCGACCTTCGGCCTGGAGGGCACCGACTGGTTCGCCAGCTTCCCCACCGCGGTCTCGGTGATCATGATGTCGGAGATCTGGAAGACCACGCCGTTCATCTCCCTGCTCATCCTCTCCGGCCTGGCCCAGGTCCCGGAGGACCTGCAGGAGGCGGCCAAGGTCGACGGCGCGACGTGGTGGCAGCGGATGTGGAAGGTGACCATCCCGAACATGAAGGCAGCCATCATGGTCGCCCTGCTGTTCCGCACCCTGGACGCGTTCCGCATCTTCGACAACGTCTTCATCATGACCGGCGGTGCGGCTGGCACCGAGACGCTCTCGTTCGGCGCGTACCGGCAGACCATCTCCCGGCTGGAGATCGGGCTGGGCTCGGCCTACTCGGTGCTGCTGTTCCTCTCGGTGGTGGCCATCGCGCTGGGCTTCATCAAGATCTTCAAAGTGGACCTGTCCCAGGCGAGGGGGGAGAAGTAGATGGACTCGCAGAACTACTCCACGAGGGAGAAGGTCCTCTGGTGGGTGGTCGGTCTGCTGATCGTCGCCTACGCGCTCGTCCCCGTCGCCTGGATCGTCTCGCTGAGCCTCAAGCGCGGCGCGGACCTGTCCTCGCAGACGTTTCTGCCGCCCGACCCGACGACGGAGAACTACGAGCTCATCCTCAGCGGGTCGGCGTCCGACCTCTTCCTGCCGGCCCTGCGCAACTCGATCGGGATCTCGCTCATCGCCACGCTCATCGCGGTGGTCCTGGCGATGTTCGCGGCGTACGCGATCGCGCGGCTCGACTTCCCCGGCAAGAAGGTGATCCTCACCACCGCCCTGGCGGTCGCCATCTTCCCGGTGATCTCGATCGTGACCCCGCTGTTCAACGTGTGGCGGACGATCGGGCTCTACGACACCTGGCCGGGTCTGATCATCCCGTACATGTCGCTGACCCTGCCGATCTCGATCTGGACGCTGTCGGCGTTCTTCCGGGAGATCCCCTGGGAGATGGAGCAGGCGGCCCAGGTGGACGGCGCCACCTCGTGGCAGGCCTTCCGCAAGGTCATCGTCCCGCTCGCGGCGCCCGGCGTGTTCACCACCGCGATCATCGCCTTCTTCATCGCCTGGAACGACTTCGTCTACGGCATCTCGCTCACCTCGACCGAGGCATCCCGGCCGGTGCCCGCCGCGCTGGCGCTGTTCACCGGGGCGTCCCAGTTCGAGGAACCGACCGGCGCGATCTCGGCCGCGGCGGTGATCGTCACGATCCCCGTGGTCGTGCTCGTCCTCATCTTCCAGCGGCGCATCGTCGCCGGCCTGACCAACGGTGCGGTCAAGGGCTGACGCCCGACGCCCCGGGCGACACCCTCGGACAAGGAGAAGCGGACCATGGCAGCGATCGAGCTCAAGCACATCGAGAAGGTCTACGGCGACGGCTTCAAGGCCGTGAAGGACGTCAACCTCGACATCGCCGACGGCGAGTTCATGATCCTCGTCGGCCCGTCCGGCTGCGGGAAGTCCACCCTGCTGCGGATGATCGTCGGCCTGGAGGACATCAGCGACGGCGAGCTGCTCATCGACGGCAAGCGCGTCAACGAGAAGGCGCCGCGCGAGCGGAACCTGTCGATGGTGTTCCAGAACTACGCGCTGTACCCGCACCTGACCGTCTTCGAGAACATCGCCTTCCCGCTCCGACTGGCCAGGGGCAAGCACAGCGAGGAGGAGATCCGGGCCAAGGTGCAGCGCGCCGCCGACCTGCTCGAGCTCAACGAGCACCTCGACCGCAAGCCGGCCAACCTCTCCGGCGGCCAGCGCCAGCGGGTCGCGATGGGCCGGGCCATCGTGCGGGACGCCGACGCGTTCCTGTTCGACGAGCCGCTGTCGAACCTCGACGCCAAGCTGCGTGGGCAAATGCGCACCGAGATCGCCCGGATGCAGCGCCGGCTGGGGACCACGACCGTCTACGTCACCCACGACCAGACCGAGGCGATGACGCTCGGCGACCGGGTGGCCGTGCTGCGAGCCGGGGTCCTGCAGCAGGTCGCCAGTCCGCGGGAGCTGTACGAGCAGCCGGTGAACCTCTTCGTCGCCGGGTTCATCGGGTCCCCGCCGATGAACTTCATGCCCGGGCGGGTGGAGGGGCGAACCCTGCACCTGCCGTTCGTCGACGTCGAGCTCGCGCCGGACGTCGCCGAGCGCGTCGGTGGACGCGACCTCGTCATCGTCGGGGTCCGTCCCGAGCACTTCGAGGACGCCAGCGTCCTGGACGAGGACAAGCAGAGCCGGGGTGTCGTCTTCGAGGCGGACGTCGACGTCACCGAGTGGCTCGGGGACTCGCTGTACGCCTACCTGCCGTTCGAGCCGGACCCGCAGGTGCAGGACAAGCTCGAGGAGCTCGACCGTGAGCTCGACGGCGAGGGGATGCGCACCCAGCTCGTCGTCTCCCTCGACGGGATGAGCCGGGTCCGCGAGGGCGAGCGCGCCCGCCTGTGGTTCGACGCTCGCCGGATGCACCTGTTCGACCCGGAGACCGGCGAGAACCTGACCCGGGACGAGCAGGAGGCGGCTCGGATCAACGAGGAGAACGAACGGGCCCGCACGGAGGCGCTGGAGCGGGCACGGGAGGCCGAGCGGCGGGCCGAGGAGAAGAACGGGGGCGGCGAGCGGCAGAGCGCCTGAGGGCGGGTGCGGTTGCCCGGCCGGTCCCGTCAGGCGACCTCTTCCCGGCGCGGCGGGTCCGCGCCGGGACGGGACACCGTCACGGCGGCCACCCTCGCGGCGTGCTCGACGGCCTCGCGCAGCCGCTGGCAGCCGATCGCCGTCAGGTTCTCCCGCCGGTCCCCGCCGAGCAGTCCCGCCGTCCACAGCGCGTCGAGCAGCCCGGCGGTGAAGGAGTCCCCGGCGCCGACGGTGTCCGCCACGTCGACCGCCGGGCTCGGCACGTCCACCACGCCGTCCCGGCAGACCGCGATCGCGCCCGCGGCGCCGCGAGTCAGCACGACGAGCGCCGGCCCCGTGCCGAGCCACTGCTCGACGAGATGCTCCGGTCGGGTCCCCGGCGCCAGCCAGAGGGCGTCCTCCTCGCTGAGCTTGACGACGTCCGAGGCGGCGACCATGGCCTCGACCTGGGGCCGGACGGCGACCGGCGCGCCCATGAGGTCCGGGCGCAGGTTCGGGTCGTAGCTGACCGTGGCGTGGTGCCGGGCTCCCAGCACGATCCGCTCCACGGTGGCGGCACCCGGCTGGAGCACCGCGGCCACCGACCCGGTGTGCACGACGAGCGGGTCCGGCGGCAGCGGGACGCGCGGCAGCGACCACTGCAGGTCGAAGGTGTACGTCGCCACGCCGTCGGCGTCCAGGACCGCCCGGGCGACCGACGTCGGCGCGGCCGTGACGGAGCCCTCGACCACATGGACCCCGGAGCGGGTCAGGTGCTCGCGGACCAGCCGGCCCCGGTCGTCGTCCCCGAGCCGGGTCAGCAGGTGCGTGGGGCGGCCGAGCCGGGCCAGGCCGAGGGCGACGTTCGCGGGACTGCCGCCGGGGTGCTCGGTGAGCGTCCCGTCGGGCCGGGTGACGACGTCGACGAGCGCCTCCCCGACCACGAGGGCGTCGCCCACCTCAGCGCCACCCGCCGAAGTCCACCGAGGAGAAGGCCGCCAGCTTGCGCACCTGGTGCTCGGCCTCGACGAGCCGGGTCGTCCCGGACTTGGAGCGCATGACGATCGACTGGGTGGTGATCGTGCCGCGCCGGTAGCGCACGCCCTTGAGCAGGTTGCCGTCGGTGATGCCGGTGCCGACGAAGTAGCAGTTGTCGCCGCGGACGAGGTCGTCGGTGAGCAGGACCCGGTCGAGGTCGTGGCCGGCGTCCAGGGCCTTGCGCCGCTCGGCGTCGTCCCGCGGCCAGAGCCGGCCCTGGATCACCCCGCCCATGCACTTGAGCGCGCAGGCGGCGATGATCCCCTCGGGGGTGCCGCCGATCCCGAGCATGAGATCGACGCCGGTCCCCTCCCGGGCGGCCATGATCGCCCCCGCCACGTCCCCGTCGGTGATGAACTCGATCCGGGCGCCGGCGTCCCGGACCTCGCGGGCGAGCTGCTCGTGGCGGGGCCGGTCGAGCATGACGACCGTCACGTCGTCCGCGCTGCCGCCCTTGGCCTTGGCGAGCCGGCGGATGTTCTCCCCTACCGGCAGGCGGATGTCGACGACCTCGGCGCCCTCCGGTCCGGTGGCGAGCTTCTCCATGTAGAAGACCGCGCTCGGGTCGAACATCGAGCCGCGTTCGGAGACCGCCAGGACCGACAGCGCGTTGTTCATCCCCATCGCGGCGAGCCGGGTCCCGTCGATCGGGTCGACCGCGACGTCGCACTCCGGCCCGGTGCCGTCGCCGACCTGCTCACCGTTGAACAGCATCGGGGCGTCGTCCTTCTCGCCCTCGCCGATGACCACCGTGCCCCGCATCTCGACGGTGGCGATGAGGGCCCGCATCGCCTCGACCGCCGCGCCGTCCGCGCCGTTCTTGTCGCCCCGCCCGACCCAGCGGCCGGCGGCCATCGCGGCCGCCTCGGTCACCCGGACGAGCTCCAGGCCGAGGTTGCGGTCCGGCACCCGCGGGTCGACGGCCGGCTCGGCGGGGACGACGGTCTCGGGCATGCGCTGACTCCTCGGCTCGGTACCAGGTCGGCTCGGTGTCGGGTCCGTGGCGATGCTATCGGCGGCGGTGGCACCATGCCGGGGTGAACGAGTCGCCGACGGGTCAGGCCACGACGGGCCAGCCCACGACGGGCCAGCCCACGACGGGTACGGCAGCCCCGCCGCGGCGGGGCCGGCAGACCGTCGCCGACATGCTCCGGTCCCTGGCCGTCGTCGGCGTCGCCGTGGCGGCGCTCGTCCTGCTGCTGCCCCGGCCGGCCGAGCCGCTGCGCCAGCCGGTGGACGTCGCGGGCGCGGTCGAGGTCGCCCGGACCGCCGGCCTCGACGTCGCGGTCCCCGCGGTGCCCGAGGACTGGCGGCCCAACGACGCCCGCTACCGGGAGCGTGGCCCGGCCGAGGTGCCGACGTTCCACGTCGGCTACGTCACCGGCTCCGGGGAGTACGCGGGCCTGGAGGTCACCGACGCGGCGACGCCCCAGTGGCTGGAGGCGACGACCGCCCGCGGTACCGAGGTCGGCACCCAGGTGGTCACAGGTCGGACGTGGAGCGAGCGGCTGTCCGAGGACGGCCGCCGGCGCAGCCTCGTGCTGGAGGACGGGCAGCGCACGACGGTGGTCACCGGGACCGCGACGATGGACGAGCTGGTCCTGCTCGCCGGACTGGTCGGCTGAGCGGTCAGTCCTCTCGCGGGGCGCCGTCACCGGCCACGGTGTCGTCCTCCACAGTGTCGTCCGCGTCCCCAGCGGCGATGGCCGCGTCGAGCCGCCGCCGGGCGCCGTCCAGCCACTGCTCGCACCGGGCCGCCAGCGCCTCGCCGCGCTCCCACAGCGCCAGCGACTCCTCGAGCGTGCCGCCGCCGGCCTCTAGGCGACGGACCACCTCGACCAGCTCGTCGCGGGCCTGCTCGTAGCCGAGGTCGGCGACGTCGTCCGCGGCGTCCCCGGTGCCGGTGCGTTCGCTCACGGCGACCACCCTAGGACGCCTCTCCGGCCGGCTCGGTGACCTGGGCGCCGATCTCGCCCTCTGCCAGCCGGACCCGCAGCCGGTCCCCGGGGGAGACCTCGGCCGGGGAGCGGACGACGTGCCCGTCGGCGCGCTGCACCACCGCGTAGCCGCGCTGCAGCGTCGACGCCGGCGACAGCGTCCGCACGGCCCCCGCCAGGTGCCGCACCTCGTCGCCGGCCCGGTCGAGCCGGACCGACAGCGCCCGGCGGGCCCGCTCCCGCCCCGCGCGGACCTGCTCGGCGCGCTCGGTGACCCCCCGGTAGGGGTCGGCGAGGGCCGGGCGGCTGCGCAGCGCGGTGAGCCGGTCGCCCTCGACGTCCAGCCGGTGGCGCACGGCCTGGCGCAGCCGGTCGCGGGTGTGCGCCAGCCCGGCCAGCTCCTCGGCGACCGCGGGGACCACCCGGCGGCCGGCGTCCGTGGGGGTGGAGGCGCGCACGTCGGCGACGAGGTCGACCAGCGGGGAGTCCACCTCGTGGCCGATCGCGCTGACCACGGGGGTGCGGCAAGCGGACACCGCCCGGACCAGGGTCTCGTTGCTGAACGGCAGCAGGTCCTCCAGGGAGCCGCCGCCCCGGGCGAGCACGATGACGTCGACCTCGGGCAGCGCGTCGAGCTCGGCGAGCGCCGCGGTCACCTGCGGGACGGCGTCCGGGCCCTGGACGACGACCTGCCGGACCTCGAACCGCACCCCCGGCCAGCGGCGCCTGGCCGTGACCACCACGTCCCGCTCGGCGGCGCTGGCGCGGCCGCAGACCAGCCCGACGGCCCGGGGCAGGAACGGCAGCGGCCGGCGGCGGGCGGGGTCGAGGAGACCTTCGGCGGCCAGCACCCGCTTGAGGTACTCGATGCGGGCGAGCAGCTCACCGACCCCCACGGGGCGGATCTCCCCGGCGGTCAGCTGCAGCACGCCCCGCTTCGGCCAGAACTCCGGCTTGGCCCGCACCACGACCCGGGCGCCCGGCTCCAGCTGCACCGGCAGGGCGTCGAGCAGCCGGGTGCCCGCGGTCACCGGCAGGGACATGTCGACGTCGGTGTCCCGCAGGGTCAGGTAGCAGGTGCCCGCACCGGGACGACGAGTGAGCTGCACGACCTGCCCCTCGACCCACACCGGCGGCATCCGGTTGACGTACTCGGTCATCTTCGCCGTCAGCAGCCGGACCGGCCACGGGTGCTCCGCCGAGGTCTGGGCGGCGGTGGCGGGGACCCGGCGGGGCGCGTCGGGGCGGGGAGCGGTGCTCACCGGGTCAACCTACGATGGGTGGGTGACTGCCTCGAGCGACGGAACCACGCGACGGGTGCTGCTCGCGGCCCCCCGCGGCTACTGCGCCGGCGTGGACCGCGCCGTCGTCGCGGTCGAGAAGGCCCTGGAGCTGCACGGCGCCCCGGTGTACGTCCGCAAGGAGATCGTCCACAACAAGTACGTCGTGCAGACGCTCAGGGAACGCGGGGCGGTGTTCGTCGAGGAGACCGACCAGGTGCCCGAGGGGGCTCTGGTGATCTTCTCCGCGCACGGCGTGTCTCCGGCCGTCCACGCGCAGGCCGAGGCGCGCGGGCTGCGCACGATCGACGCCACCTGCCCGTTGGTGACGAAGGTGCACCGGGAGGCGGTCCGGTTCGCCCGGGACGACGTCGACATCCTGCTCATCGGCCACCAGGGGCACGAGGAGGTGGAGGGCACCGCGGGGGAGGCGCCCGAGCACGTCCAGCTCGTCGACGGCCCGGACGACGTCGACAAGGTCACGGTCCGCGACCCCGAGCGGGTGGTGTGGCTGTCCCAGACGACGTTGAGCGTCGACGAGACGATGGAGACCGTGCGGCGGTTGCGCGAGCGGTTCCCGGCGCTGCAGGACCCCCCGAGCGACGACATCTGCTACGCGACCCAGAACCGCCAGGTCGCCGTCAAGAAGATCGCGCCCGAGGCGGACCTCGTCATCGTCGTCGGCTCGGCGAACTCCTCGAACTCGGTGCGTCTGGTCGAGGTCGCCCTCGACCACGGGGCCCGAGCCGCCCGGCGCGTGGACCGGGCCGCGGAGCTCCAGGACGCCTGGCTGGAGGGGGTCAGCACCGTCGGGGTGACCTCCGGGGCGTCGGTGCCGGAGATCCTCGTCCGCGACGTCCTGGACTGGCTCGCCGCCCGCGGCTTCGGCGACGTCCACGAGGTGCGCACCGCCGAGGAGGACCTGCTGTTCTCGCTGCCGCGCGAGCTGCGACCGGCCCGGACCGCGGGCCGGTAGCCGCCCGTGGGCACGTAGGCTCTGCGTCCCGTGGCTCTCACCATCGGCATCGTCGGCCTGCCCAACGTCGGCAAGTCCACCCTGTTCAACGCGCTCACCCGCAACTCGGTGCTCGCCGCGAACTACCCGTTCGCGACGATCGAGCCGAACGTCGGCGTCGTCCCGCTGCCCGACCCCCGGCTCGACCGGCTCGCCGAGATCTTCGGCAGCGCCCGCGTCCTGCCGGCGACGGTGTCGTTCGTCGACATCGCCGGGATCGTCCGCGGCGCGAGCGAGGGGGAGGGGCTCGGCAACAAGTTCCTGGCGAACATCCGCGAGGCCGACGCCGTCTGCCAGGTGATCCGGGCGTTCGAGGACCCGGACGTCGTCCACGTCGAGGGCCGCGTCGACCCCCGGTCGGACATCGAGACCATCAACACCGAGCTCGTCCTCGCCGATCTGCAGACCCTGGAGAAGGCGCTGCCGCGGCTGGAGAAGGAGGTCAAGGGCAAGCGGACCGACCGGGCGGTGCTCGACGCGGCGCTCGCCGCCCAGCGCGTGCTCGAGGAGGGCCGGACCCTCGCCGCCGCGTCCGCCGAGCTCGACCTCGAGCCGCTGCGCGAGCTGTCCCTGCTGACCACGAAGCCGTTCATCTACGTCTTCAACGTCGACCAGGAGGGCCTGGCCGACCAGGCGCTGCGCGAGCGGCTGCAGGCGCTCGTCGCACCCGCCGAGGCGATCTTCCTCGACGCGAAGCTCGAGGCAGAGCTCACCGAGCTGGAGCCGCAGGAAGCCGCCGAGCTGCTCGCCAGCACCGGCCAGGAGGAGTCAGGGCTGGACCAGCTGGCCCGGGTCGGGTTCGCCACCCTCGGCCTGCAGACCTACCTCACCGCCGGCCCCAAGGAGGCCCGCGCCTGGACCATCCGGCGGGGCTGGACGGCGCCCCAGGCGGCCGGGGTGATCCACACCGACTTCCAGCGCGGGTTCATCAAGGCCGAGGTGGTCTCCTACGAGGACCTCGTCGAGGCCGGGTCGATGGCCGAGGCCCGGGCCCGCGGCAAGGTGCGCATCGAGGGCAAGGACTACGTCATGGCCGACGGCGACGTCGTGGAGTTCCGCTTCAACGTCTGAGCCGGCGCGTTGCGCAGCTGTCCAGGTGCTCCGCGACCACATCGGAACCAGCGGCGACCTCATCTTCTGGTGCTGAGCCGGAATGGCCGTTGACTATCTATTTAGTGGAGGATCATCTCGGGTATATGAGAACTGAGGCGCCGCTCCTCGCTCCGATCTCCCGGTCGGACGGTCAGGCGCGACTGCTGTCCACATTGTTGCTCCCGGCGACGAGCTGAGCGTCACCGATCTGGCCAAGCGGGCCGCCTACCCGACCGTGCACCGCGAGGTCGCGCACCTGGTGGCTGCCGGCATCCTGAGCGAGCGCCAGGTGGGCCGCGCGAGGCTCATCCGGGCCAACGACGAGAGCCCGATGGTGGGCCCCTTGCGCGAGATCCTCACGGTCGCGACGGGCCCGGTAGTGATGCTCGCCGACGAGCTCGGCCGCATCGACGGGATCGAGTCGGCGTTCCTCTACGGCTCCTCCGCTGCGCGGACGCTCGGGGATGCCGGTCCGGCACCGCACGACGTCGACGTCATGGTGCTCGGTGAGCCAGACGTGGACGCGGTCTACGAGGCGTGCACCCGGGTCGAGGCCGCTGTGCACCGTCCCGTGCACCCGGCGATCCTCACCTCTGAGGAGTTCGCCGCGCCCTCCGGCTTCCTGGACAACGTGCGCAGCGGCCCGGCGGTCCCCGTGATGGGGGAGCTGCCGTGGCGCTGACTCCGCTCGCCCGGTGTCAGCAGGCGACAGTGCTCGGCCTCCGTGGAGGCACGCCGCCACCACACTGTGCCCGCGGATCGTCTGCGCGGTCTGGTTCCTGCGCCAGCGTCACGGCTGGAGTAGTTTGAGGGCATGCCGCTGAGCGCATCGGAGTTCTACGAGGCGGGCCTTGCCCTACCTCCCTCGGTGCGCAAGGACATTGCCCTCCGGCTACTCGAGTCGGTCGAGGTCGTCGATGACGACTCGATCGAGGAGGCGTGGACGAACGAACTCTCGTCTCGCGTGGACGACATCGTGAGCGCCAAGGTCGCGGCCATTCCCGGTGAGCAGGTGTTCGCCGACATTGCGGCACGTCAGGTCGCGCACGACGCATGACCCTCGCCTTCAGCTTCCACCCGGAAGCCCGGGCCGAGTTCATGGCTGATGTCGAGTGGTACGACGCCCGTGAGGCTGGCGTAGGTGGCCGCTTTGCGGAAGCGGTCCGTGCTGCCATCGACGTCGCCGCGGATGACCCCGCGGCGTCGGCGACGTGGCCTGGTTGGCGGCGTGAGCCGGTGGTGCGGTCGAAGGGCGTGACCGGCTTTCCCTACCGGGTCGTGTACATCGTTGATCACGACGTGCTGACAATCGTGGCCGTGGCTCACGTCAAACGGCGACCCGGCTACTGGCGAGATCGAACCACCCCCTGACGCACCGATGCATCGCAGCGATCCTCTTGTCACTGCCCGGTGAGGTGGTCGGGCAAGGCCGCGGCGGGCTCGACGTGGTGGTGCTGCCGATTCGTCGACCGGAGCCAGCGCAGTCGCCACGCGTGGTTGTCCAGCGGTTCACCACGGCCTCCTAGCGTCCGGACCGTCCTGCTCATCCACCGCTCGACCTCCGTGGAGGAACCGTGTTCAAGCCCACCCTCGCCGCCGGTGTCGCCGGCGTCGCACTGCTCGGCATGGCCGCTCCGGCCGCCGCGAACGGCCCGTTCGACGTCGAACCGATCGCCGGCTCCGCCTACGCCCAGCAGACCGACGCATGGACCGAGCCGTTCGTCGTCCCGGACACCTGCACCCAGCGGCTGGTCGCCGACGAGACCGTTCTGGACATCTATCCAGGGGTCGACGACCTCACCGACATGAACACGCTCAACGAGACCGGCAAGCACGCCGGGCGCTACCTGTACCGCACGCACGAGGTCGGCAGCAACGGCTCGCTGTCGGTGGTGGACCTGCGGACCGGTGAGGCCAAGGTCATCGTCCAGGACGAGGGCTACCGCCGGCTGGACGGGCTGCGGTGGACCCCCTGGGGCACCCTGCTGTTCGCCGAGGAGACGGCCGGTGGCCGGCTGTTCGAGGCGTTCCTCGACCCCAAGGACCCCTCGCAGGTCCTCCGCGTCGAGGAGCGCCCTGAGGTCGGCATCATGCGGCACGAGGGCATCGGCGTCGACGAGCAGGGCACCGTGTACGTCATCGACGAGCTCAACGGCGGTTCGATCTACCGCTTCGTGCCGACCACTCGCGGCGACCTGTCCGACGGCCAGCTCTACGCCCTCCGGCTGACCGATCTCGCACCCGAGGACCAGGAGTACGACCAGGACACGGCGGTCCTCGCCGACCGCGTCGGACCGTACGAGTGGGTGCCGCTGGACATGGAGACCGTCGTGGTCGACGCCGAGCAGGCCGCGGACGACGTGAACGCCACCGGCTTCGGCCGCTCGGAGGACGTCGAGCTCATCGGCAACACCCTCTACGTCGCCAACACCACCGAGGACCGGGTCGTCGCGATCGACCTCAAGACCGAGGTGCTCACCACTTTCGTGGGAGCCGGAGTGAACGTGCCGGTCGAGGACCGCGCGACGGCGACCACCGGCTTCAACGGCCCGGACAACCTGGCCAGCAGCACCAACGGTCAGCTGTTCATCGTCGAGGACAACGTCCCCAGCGACATCTGGGTGGCGAGCAAGCACGACAAGAGCACGAGCGGCGTCGCCGACGACGTCGAGCCGTTCGCCTCGCTGAAGGACCCGGGAGCCGAGGGCACCGGGATCTACTTCGGCAAGGACCCGCGGACGCTCTACGTCAACGTCCAGCACCCCGCCAAGCCCGAGGCCGACGGCACCTGGGCGATCACCTGCCGCTGATCGAGTCGACCCGAAGGCCCGCCGCGGCGGCCCTTCCCCCACGTCGTGCGGGCGTGACGTGGGGTGGGGGGCCGCCGCGGCCACGTCGTGCGGGCGTGACGTGGGGTGGGGGGCCGGCGCGGCCACGTCGTGCGGGCATGACGTGGGGTGCGAGCCGCAGCGGCCAGCTGCGCCGTCTCGACTCGCGGACGCGTCTCGGGTCGGTCTCATCTCGGTAACACCCCCTCGCCGGTCCTTGCCGCTTGCGTCCGGATGGTGTTCGTTTAGGCCCGTCCCACAGCACGACGGCGCTCGAACGCGCGCCCTCGACCGCACCGAGGAGATCCCCGGGCCGGTCACGTGCGACTTCACGAGGGAGGACCCACACCTTGAGCACATCGCGCAAGGGCGCCAAGTTCCTGGCGCTGCTGGTCGGCGGATCGCTGGCGCTCTCCGCCTGCGCCACCGACGACGGCGACACCGGCACCGACACCGAGGCCACCGAGACCGCCACCGACGGCGACACCGGTGCCAGCGGCGAGACGAAGGACGCCACGATCACCGTGGCGCACGAGCAGGAGTTCGGCTCCTACAACAACAACACCGCCGAGGAGAACGCGGTCAAGAACACCGTCGTCCTCAACCAGGTCCTGCGGGGCTTCTGGTTCTTCGGTGAGGACGGCTCCGTCACCCCGGACACCGAGTTCGGCACCTACGAGCTCGTCTCCGAGGACCCGATGACGGTCCGCTACACCTTCGCCGACGAGGCCGTCTGGTCCGACGGCGAGCCGATCGACTGCGACGACTTCCTGCTCGTCTGGGCCGCCAACTCCGGGACCTACACGACCGGTGAGACCGACCCGGACACCGGCGAGGAGGGACTGCTGTTCTCCACCGCCGCCACCACCGGCTACGACATCCAGCAGAAGCCGCAGTGCGCCGACGGCGACAAGGAGATCGAGGTCGTCTACGACGAGCCGTTCGCCGACTGGCAGGGGAACTACGGCGGCAGCCTCATCATGCCTGCGCACGTCGTGGAGGAGCAGGCCGGTGGCATCGACCTCATCGACGCCATCCAGAACGACGACCAGGAGGCCCTGGCCGCCGCCGCCGAGTTCTACAACACCGGCTGGGTGTTCAACCCGGGCGAGATCGACCCGGCCATCACCCCGTCCGCGGGCCCCTACAAGCTGGACTCGTGGCAGGCCGGCCAGTCGCTGACCCTCACCGCCAACGAGAACTGGTGGGGCACCCCGCCCAAGGTCAAGAACATCGTCATCCGCTTCATCCCGCAGGAGGGCCAGGCCCAGGCGCTCGCCAACGGTGAGATCCAGGTGGCCGAGCCGCAGCCGAACCCCGACGTCGTCTCCCAGCTCGAGGGTCTCGGCGACCAGGTGACGATCCTCCAGGGTGACGAGTACACCTACGAGCACCTCGACCCGAACTTCGCCGGCGCCATGGCCGACGAGAACCTGCGTCGCGCGTTCGCCCTGTGCGTCCCGCGCCAGCTGATCGTCGACAACCTGATCAAGCCGGTGAACGCCAACGCCGTGGTGATGAACTCGCGGTACGAGTTCCCGTTCGGCCCGAACTACGAGGACGTCGTGAGCTCCTCGTACCCGGGCGGCTACGACGAGGCGAACGTCGAGGAGGCCCGCACCATCCTCGAGGAGAACGACCTCACCGGCACGACGGTCCGGATCGGCTACCAGACGCCGAACCAGCGTCGTACCAACGCGGTCGACCTCATCCGCTCCTCGTGCAACGAGGCGGGCTTCGACATCCAGGACGCCGGCCAGGAGGACTTCTTCGGCAACGGCCTGGCAGCGGGTAACTTCGACGTGGCCCTGTTCGCGTGGGCGGGCTCGCCGCTGGTCACCGGCTCCTCCTCCACCTTCGAGACCGGTGGCGGCAACAACAACGGCAAGTACTCCAACCCCGAGGTCGACGCGCTCATCGCCGAGCTCAACACGACCCCGGACCCCGACGCCCAGCTGGAGCTGATCAAGCAGATCGAGACGATCCTGTGGGAGGACCTGGCGACGATCCCGCTGTTCGCCTTCCCGGGTGTCGTGGCGCACTCCAGCGACGTCTCGGGCGTGAAGTTCCAGCCGTCGCAGACCCAGGTCACCTGGAACATGCACGAGTGGGACACCACCGCCGGCTGACGCAGCCGTAGTACGGTCGTCACCGACCAGTGACAGGGGGCCGGGAGCCCAGTCTCCCGGCCCCCTGTCCTACGGTCTGAGTCACCTCGTACGCTCTGTCCGCAGCGCCCGCCCACCGGCGGGCCGCACCCTTGGCAGCGCCCGTCACCCCGGGCCGGACCTGCGTCGCCCGCTCCCGGGCGTCACGACCAGGAGGAACGCGTGGTCGTCTTCATCGTGCGGAGGCTGATCGTCTCCTTCTTCGTGCTCCTCGTGGCGACGTTCATCATGTACACGCTGGTCTCCCTGTCCGGCGACCCGTTCGAGGACCTGTACGGCATCCAGAACGTCGCCGACCGCGAGGCCCGGATGGCTGCCCGCGCCGAGGTGCTCAACCTCGACCAGCCGATCCCGCAGCGGTACCTGACCTGGCTCGTCGGGGTGCTGGGCTACCTCGTGCCGTTCGCCGACGGGACCCTCGGCACCAACATCCAGGGCCAGGACGTCGAGGCCCTGCTCGGCCAGGCGCTCAGCGCCACGCTCCAGCTCGTCGTGGCCGCCACCCTGCTGGCGATCATCACCGGCGTCACCATCGGCATCGTCTCCGCGCTGCGCCAGTACACCGCGTTCGACTACTCGATCACCCTGGTGTCGTTCCTCTTCTTCTCCCTGCCCATCTTCTGGGTGGCGATCCTGCTCAAGGAGTACGGCGCCATCGAGCTCAACACCTGGCTCGGTGACCCGGTGATCGCCCCGTCCTGGCTGGTGGGTCTCTCGGTGCTGAGCGGCCTGTTCTGGACCGCCCTGCTCGGCGGCCGGCAGTGGCGACGCCGGCTCACCGTCTTCGGCGTCGCCGCCGTCGGGACCGGAGCCCTGCTGGCGTACCTGTCCGCGGTCCGCTGGTTCGCCCAGCCGTCGCTCGGCGTCCCGGTCATGCTCGTGCTGTCCGTCGCGGTGGCGGTGGGGCTCACCGCTCTCGCCGCCGGGCTCCAGCGCCGGTCGGTGCTGTACGCCGGCATGGCGGCCGGCGGAGTCGCTTTCGTCGTCTACCTGGTCACCCTGCCCATGCTCGAGGACCCGACGTGGCCGCTGCTGCTCGGCGTCATGGTGGTGAACCTGGCCCTGGCCGGTGGCGTCGGCTGGTTGCTCGGCGGGCTGGACCGCGACCAGGCCGTGCGGACCTCGGTGCTCGTCGCGTTCGTCGTCGGCGTCCTCGGGTTCGTCGACCACCTGCTGCGGGTCTTCCCGGACTACGCCGCCCGCCTCGGTGGCCGTCCGATCGCCACCATCGGGTCCAACACCCCCAACTTCGACGGCACGTTCTGGGAGACGTTCCTGGACTCGGCCACGCACATCGTCCTGCCCAGCCTGGCGCTGATCCTCATCTCGTTCGCCACCTACACGCGGTACACCCGGGCCAGCATGCTCGAGGTGATGAACCAGGACTACGTCCGGACGGCGCGCTCCAAGGGGCTCACCGAGCGCACCGTGGTGATGCGGCACGCCTTCCGCAACGCCCTCATCCCGGTGACGACGTTGATGGCCTTCGACTTCGCGAGCGTGCTCGGTGGCGCGGTGATCACCGAGACCGTGTTCGGCTGGCGGGGAATGGGCAACATGTTCCTCACCGGCCTCAACGCCGTGGACCCGGCGCCGGTGATGGGCTTCTTCCTCGTCGTCGGCACCGCGGTCGTCGTGTTCAACCTCATCGCCGACATCACCTACGCCTTCCTCGACCCGAGGATCCGGCTCAGCTGAGCCCTAGTCCGAGCCGGTTGACCGGGTCACCAGACCCGGTCCGACGACAGAGGGAAACCCCCTGATGGCACAAGAACCGGGACAGAACGTCCCCGACGAGCGGGCGGTCACCGTCGAGGACGGCGCCGCGCGGCGGACCTCCCGCGACGACGCGAGCGGTCTGCAGATCAAGGCCCGCTCCCAGGGCGAGCTCGTGCGACGGCGGTTCCTCCGCCACCGTGGCGCCCTCGTCGGCATGGTCATGCTGGCCTTCGTCCTGCTGCTCGCGTACACCTCCATCGGCTTCGCCGGCATCCCCGGCTGGTGGGACAAGGACTACATCAGCACCGCGCCGGTCGTGGACGGCGGACGGCCGACCCTCGACCTCGTCCCCTGGCTCGACGGTGACGGCGTGTCGATCGGGGAGTACCCCTTCGGGCAGGACAACGTCGGCAAGGACTACTTCGCCCTGACGATGCGGGGAGCGCAGCGCTCGATCACGGTGGCCATCGTCGTCGGCATCGTCGCCACCATCGTCGGCTCCGTCATCGGAGCGGTCGCCGGGTTCTTCCGGGGCTGGGTCGAGTCGCTGCTCATGCGGTTCACCGACGTCATGATCACGATCCCGACGCTGGTCATCGCCGCGGTCCTCGGGCGCCGGTTCGGCGAGCTGGGGCTGTACGTCTTCGCCACCGTGCTGGGACTCATCGTCTGGACGTCGCTCGCCCGCCTCGTCCGCGGGGAGTTCCTGTCCCTGCGGGAGAAGGAGTTCGTCGAGGCCGCCCGCGCCATGGGGGCGAGCAGCAGGCGGATCATCTTCCGGCACATCATGCCCAACACCCTCGGCGTCATCATCGTCAACGCGACCCTGACGGTCGCCTCGGCGATCCTGCTGGAGACCGCGCTGAGCTACCTCGGCTTCGGCGTCCGGCCCCCCGACACCTCCCTCGGCCTGCTCATCAGCGAGTACCAGACCGCGTTCACCACCCGGCCCTGGCTGTTCTGGTGGCCCGGCGTGTTCATCGTCCTCATCGCCCTGTCGGTGAACTTCATCGGCGACGGCCTGCGGGACGCCTTCGATCCTCGACAGACCAGGGTGCGTGCCTGATGACCGACTCCTACGAGACCCCCCTGGGCAGCGGCGTGGCCCACCTGTCCCGCACCTCCTCGGCGATCCGCCCGCCCACGGAGAACGAGCTGCTGCGGGTCGAGGACCTGTCGGTGTCGTTCCCCACCGAGGACGGCGTCGTCAAGGCCGTCCGCGGCGTCTCCTACTCGCTGCGCGAGCGGGAGGTGCTCGGCATCGTCGGCGAGTCCGGCTCCGGCAAGTCCGTGTCCTCGATGGCGGTCATGGGCCTGCTGCCGAAGTCCGCGCAGATCACCGGCCGCATCCTGTTCCGGGGGGACGACGTCCTGCAGATGTCGCCCAAGCAGCAGCGGGCCCTGCGGGGCCGGAAGATCGCGATGATCTTCCAGGACCCCATGACGGCGCTCAACCCCGTGTACAGCGTCGGTGACCAGCTCGCTGAGGCGGTGCGCTCGCACGAGGTGGTGTCGAAGAAGGCCGCCCTGCGCCGCGCCGAGGAGATGCTCGACCTCGTCGGGATCCCGCAGCCGAAGCAGCGGCTGCGCAACTACCCGCACGAGTTCTCCGGCGGCATGCGCCAGCGCGCGATGATCGCGATGGCGGTGATCAACAACCCTGACGTGATCATCGCTGACGAGCCGACGACCGCGCTCGACGTCACCGTGCAGGCGCAGATCCTCGAGAAGCTCATCGAGGTCAAGGACGCCGTCAACGCGGCCATCGTGCTCATCACCCACGACCTCGGCGTCGTCGCCGGGATGGCCCACCGGGTGCTCGTCATGTACGCCGGCCGCTCGGTCGAGCTCGGCAGCACGGACGACATCTTCTACCGGCCGCGGATGCCGTACACCGGCGGGCTGCTCGGCTCCATCCCCTCCCTGGAGGGCGACAGCGAACGGCTGCGCCCGATCAAGGGCGCCCCGCCGTCGCTGATCAACCTGCCGTCCGGCTGCCCCTTCCAGCCGCGCTGCCCGCTGGCGACCGACATCTGCCGCGAGGTCGAGCCACCGCTGGCGCCGACCGACGACCACGACCACGCGGCCGCCTGCCACCACTGGGACCAGATGGCCGAGGCCGAGGACCCGACCGCCTTCTTCCGCACCGAGAGCGAGGCGCAGCGATGAGCACTCCGGTCCAGGAGACCACGGGCACCTCCCCGCAGGCGGCCGGCGCCGACCCCGACCGGGACCACCTGCTCGACGTCCGGGACCTGGTGATGAACTTCCCGGTCAAGGGCGGCGGCCTGCTGCGGCGCACCGTCGGCTGGGTGCAGGCCGTCTCCGGGGTGACCTTCCACGTGGACGCCGGGGAGACCCTCGGCGTCGTCGGCGAGTCCGGCTGCGGCAAGTCGACCACCGGCCGGGCGGTGCTCCAGCTGCACACACCCACCTCGGGGTCCGTGCGCTACAACGGCACCGAGCTCGTCGGCCTCGGCGCGAAGGAGATGCGGGCGGTCCGCAAGGAGCTGCAGATCGTCTTCCAGGACCCGTACGCCTCGCTCAACCCGAAGATGCCGGTCAACGACATCGTCGGCGAGCCGCTGCGCATCCACGGCCGGTGGGACAACGACAAGCAGGGCAAGGCCAGGGTGGCCGAGCTCCTCGAGCTCGTCGGCCTCAACCCCGAGCACGGCAACCGCTACCCGCACGAGTTCTCCGGCGGCCAGCGCCAGCGCATCGGCATCGCCCGGGCGCTGGCCCTCGAGCCGCGGATGCTCGTCCTCGACGAGCCGGTCTCCGCCCTCGACGTCTCCGTCCAGGCGGGCGTGGTGAACCTGCTGGAGGACCTGCAGGACCAGCTCGGCCTCGCCTACATGTTCATCGCCCACGACCTGTCGGTCGTGCGGCACATCTCCGACCGGGTCGCGGTCATGTACCTGGGCAAGATCGTCGAGATCGGTGACCGGGACGACATCTACGAACGGCCGATGCACCCGTACACCCAGGCGCTGCTGTCGGCGGCGCCGACCGCCGACCCGCAGGAGGAGCGCCGCCGCGAGCGGGTGATCCTCACCGGCGACGTGCCCAGCCCGCTGAACCCGCCGTCCGGCTGCCGGTTCCGCACCCGGTGCTGGAAGGCGCAGGACATCTGCGCGACGCAGGAACCGGCGCTGGTCCAGCGCGGCGGTGAGCAGCGGGTGGCCTGCCACTTCGCGGAGGTGGACTCGAACGTCGTGTGAGCGCCCCGCCTACAGTGGCGTGGTGATCACCGACCCGCCGCTGCGGGCCGGGGTGCTCGTCGTCGGCGCCGCGATCCTCGACGACCTCACCCGGCCGACCCGGCTGCTCGCCGCCCGGCGCACCGCCCCACCCCGGCTGGCCGGCGGCTGGGAGCTGCCGGGCGGCAAGGTGGACCCCGGGGAGGACCCGGACCAGGCCCTGCACCGCGAGCTGCGCGAGGAGCTCGGTGTCACCGTCCGCCTGGGCCAGCAGGTGGCGCCTCCGGACGGCGGGGACTGGGCGCTGCCTCCGTCGGCGCTGCTGCGGGTCTGGACGGCGCAGGTGCTCGACGGCGAGCCGGCCACCCTCCAGGACCACGACCGGTTGCTGTGGCTCGACCTGGCGGACGCGGTGGACGCCGTCCGCTGGCTGCCCGCCGACGTCCCCGTCGTCCGCACCGTGTGCCGGCTCACCCTCCGCCGCTGAGGGCGGACGTCGCCCGTTTGCCACCGTCGACGAGGTGCGGCAGGGTCGACGACCGGCGACCACCGATCCCCGCGACCCAGGAGGTCCCCTGATGGCGTCCGCCACGGCCACCCCCCCGGGGTCCCGCCGTCGAGGCCCCTCGCTGGCCCCCCGCGTCTTCTACCCCTCCCTCGCCGTCATCGGCGCGTTCGTCCTGTTCGCGGTCGTCGCTCCCGAGGCCGCCAGTGCCGGGATCGGCGCCGTGCAGGGCGGCATCATCGACACCCTGGGCTGGTACTACGTCCTGCTCATCGCCGCCTTCGTCGCGTTCTCGCTGTGGATGGGCTTCAGCCGGTACGGCGACATCCGGCTCGGCCGCGACGACGAGGCGCCCGAGTTCGGCGTCCGCTCCTGGTTCGCGATGCTGTTCTCCGCCGGGATGGGCATCGGCCTGGTGTTCTGGGGCGTCGCCGAGCCGCTCAACCACTACGCCTCGCCCCGGCCGGGGTTCGAGGGCGGGGAGGTCGCCGCCGCCCGCCAGGCGATGACCCAGACGTACGTGCACTGGGGCGTCCACGCGTGGGCCATCTACGTCGTCGCCGGGCTGGCCATCGCCTACGCGGTGCACCGCCGCGGCCGCCCGGTGTCCATCCGCTGGGCGCTCGAGCCGCTGCTCGGCGACCGGGTCAAGGGCTGGCTCGGTGACCTCATCGACATCACCGCGATCGTCGGCACGCTCTTCGGGGTGGCCACCTCGCTGGGCTTCGGCGTCGCCCAGATCGCCGCCGGGCTCGACTTCACCGGCCTGGTCGAGGGCGGTTCCGGGTCCGTCGGGCTGCAGTCGCTGCTCATCGTCGTCATCACGGCGGTCGCGGTGGCCTCCGTGGTCAGTGGCGTCGGTCGCGGGATCAAGTGGCTCTCGAACGTCAACATGGGCCTGGCCGGGGTCGTCCTGCTGTTCGTCCTGCTCGCCGGGCCGACGCTGTTCCTGCTGCGAGAGTTCGTGCAGAACTTCGGGGACTACCTCACCAACGTGCTGCGGCTGACCTTCGACGTCAGCGCCTACCGCGGTGAGGAGGGCGAGGTCTGGCAGGCAGCCTGGACGACGTTCTACTGGGGCTGGTGGATCTCCTGGGCACCCTTCGTCGGGGTGTTCATCGCCCGGATCTCCCGCGGGCGCACCGTCCGTGAGTTCGTCGCCGGCGTCCTGCTCGTCCCGACGCTCATCACCTTCCTGTGGTTCTCCGTCCTCGGCGGCAGCGCCCTGTACCGGGAGCTGTTCGGCGGCGGCGGACTCGTCGGCGAGGACGGCTCGGTCGGTACCGAGTCCTCGCTGTTCACGCTGCTCGACGGCCTGCCGGGCGGGTCCGTCGTCATGGGCCTGGTGATCCTCCTCATCGTGACGTTCTTCGTCACCTCCTCGGACTCCGGCTCGCTCGTCGTCGACATGCTCGCCTCCGGCGGTGACATCGACCCGCCGACGTGGAGCCGGGTGATGTGGGCGGTGCTCGAGGGAGCGGTCGCGGCCGCCCTGCTCGTCGTCGGAGCCGGTGGGCTGGGGGCGCTGCAGACCGCGGCGGTGATCACCGCGCTGCCGTTCAGCCTCGTCATGGTCGCGATGGCGGTGGCCACCGTGCGCGCCTTCCACCGGGAGCACCACGCCCGGCTGCGCCGGGAGCAGGCGCTGCACCTGGAGACGGTCACCCAGCACGTCACCACCCGGCTCAGCGACGGCGCCCCCGCGGACCGTCGTTAGCGTGCTGGCGGTGCGCACCCGTTAGCCTGCGTGAGCACCCCTTCCCGACCGGAACGAGTCCTCCCGTATGCCGCTCCGCACCGATCTGCGCAACGTCGCCATCGTCGCCCACGTCGACCACGGCAAGACCACCCTCGTCGACGCCATGCTCTGGCAGTCCGGCGCCTTCGGCGAGCACCAGCACGTCCAGGAGCGGGCGATGGACTCCGGGGACCTGGAGCGGGAGAAGGGGATCACCATCCTCGCCAAGAACACCGCCGTCCGGTACCGCGGACCGGCGGCGGCTGCCGCGGGAGCCCCGGACGGCGTCACGATCAACATCATCGACACCCCCGGTCACGCCGACTTCGGTGGTGAGGTCGAGCGCGGCCTGTCGATGGTCGACGCCATCGCCCTGCTCGTCGACGCCAGCGAGGGGCCGCTGCCGCAGACCCGGTTCGTCCTGCGCAAGGCTCTCCTCGCGCACCTGCCCGTCATCGTCGTCATCAACAAGGTCGACCGGCCGGACGCCCGCATCGCCGAGGTGGTCGACGAGGTCTACGAGCTGTTCCTCGACCTCATGGACGAGGGCGACGACCAGGCCCTGGAGTTCCCCGTCGTGTACGCCTCCGCCAAGGCCGGCCGGGCCAGTCTCGAGCGTCCCGCGGACGGCGAGCTGCCCGACAGCGAGGACCTCGAGCCGCTGTTCCGCACCATCCTGGAGACGGTGCCGGCGTTCGAGTACGAGGAGGACGCCCCCCTGCAGGCGCACGTGACGAACCTCGACGCCTCGCCGTTCCTCGGCCGGCTCGCGCTGTGCCGGGTGCACGCCGGCAGGATCCACAAGGGTCAGCAGGTCGCCTGGTGCCGCCGGGACGGGTCCGTCGAGCGGGTGAAGGTCACCGAGCTCATGCTCACCGAGGCACTGGACCGGGTCCCCGCCGACAGCGCCGGACCCGGCGACATCATCGCGCTCGCCGGCATCCCGGAGATCACCATCGGGGAGACGCTCGCCGACCCCGAGCACCCGGTGCCGCTGCCGCTCATCACCGTCGACGAGCCGGCGATCTCGATGACCATCGGCACGAACACCTCTCCGCTCGCGGGGCGGACCAAGGGCGCCAAGGTCACTGCGCGGCTCGTCAAGGACCGCCTGGACCGCGAGCTCGTCGGCAACGTCTCGCTGCGGGTCCTGCCCACCGAGCGACCCGACACCTGGGAGGTGCAGGGCCGCGGCGAGCTCGCCCTGGCGATCCTCGTCGAGACCATGCGCCGGGAGGGCTTCGAGCTCACCGTGGGCAAGCCGGAGGTCGTCACCCGCGAGATCGACGGCCGGGTGCACGAGCCCGTCGAGCACCTCACCGTCGACTGTCCCGAGGAGTACCTCGGCGCCGTCACCCAGCTGCTCGCCGGCCGCAAGGGCCGGATGGAGCACATGGTGAACCACGGGACCGGCTGGGTCCGGATGGAGTTCCGGGTGCCGTCCCGAGGTCTCATCGGGTTCCGCACCGAGTTCCTCACCGAGACCCGCGGCACCGGTATCGCCCACCACGTCTTCGAGGGCTACGAGCCGTGGTCCGGCGAGCTGCGCACCCGCCGCAGCGGCTCGCTCGTGGCCGACCGTGCCGGGTTCGCCACGTCCTACGCGATCCTCAACCTGCAGGAGCGGGGCAGCCTGTTCGTCGGCCCGGGCACCGAGGTGTACGAGGGCATGGTCGTCGGGGAGAACTCCCGCGCCGACGACATGGACGTCAACGTCACCAAGGAGAAGAAGCTCACGAACGTGCGCTCCAACGCCGACGAGCTGGAGCGGCTCGTGCCGCCACGGGTGCTCTCCCTCGAGCAGTCGCTGGAGTTCTGCCGCGAGGACGAGTGCGTCGAGGTCACCGCGGACGCGATCCGGGTCCGCAAGGTCGTCCTGGACGCCACCCAGCGCGACAAGGCCCGGGCGCGGGCCCGGCGGGGATGACCTCCGCGGGGCACCGGTGACCAGCACCCGCCGCCTGCTGCTCGTGCACGCCCACCCGGACGACGAGTCGATCTCGACCGGGGCGACCATCGCCCGGTACGCCGCCGAGGGCGTCGAGGTCACCCTGGTCACGTGCACCCGCGGCGAACGGGGCGAGGTCATCCCGCCCGCGCTGGCCGCCCTCCAGGGCGACGGCCCGGCGCTGGCAGCGCACCGCACCGGCGAGCTCGCCGAGGCGGCACGGGTGCTCGGTGTCACCGAGCACCTCTTCCTCGGCGCAGACGCCGGCGTCCGGTACGAGGACAGCGGGATGGCGTGGGGGGCCGGCGGGCAGGCGGTCGCCGCCCCGGACACCGGTCCAGACGCCTTCGCCCGCGCGGACGTCGACGCGGCGGCCCGGCACCTGGCGCGGCTCCTGCGGCGGGTCCGGCCGCAGGTCGTGGTCAGCTACGAGCCGGACGGCGGGTACGGCCACCCCGACCACGTCCAGGCCCACCGGGTCACCGTGCGGGCCGTGGACCTGGCCGCCGCACCCGGACCTGGTGGGGCGCCGTGGCAGGTCGCCAAGGTGTACGAGGTGGTCGAGCCCGAGTCCGTCGTCCGCGCGACGCTGCGCCGGACCCAACCGGTCAACCCGTTCACCGCTCCGGACCCGGACGGACCGTTGCCGTCGGTCGTCGTCCCGGACGCCGAGGTGACGACCGTCATCGAGGCCGACGACCACCTGCCCACCAAGACCCAGGCACTGCGGGCCCACGCGACCCAGGTCATCCTGGAGGGCGGTTTCCTCGCGCTGAGCAACGGGATCGGCCGCCCGCTCACCGGCACCGAGTGGTTCCGCCTCGTCCGGGGCGTCGCGGCACCCGACCCGGCTCGGCCAGACGGCCGGGAGAGCGACCTGTTCGCCGGGACCGAGGTGCCGCCACCGTCAGTGACGGGCTTAGGCCGGACGGGCGACGCTGGCGTGTGACCGCGCGGCACGGGGGGTATGCCTGGCACATCCGTCTGAGTTGGCCTCACATCCCTCTGAGTCGGCCTGGAGGCTGGTCGTGCCCGTCGACGCTGCTGCCCCGCCCCTGCCGCTGCGTGAGCGCGCCGACGTCGGCCGCGTCCGGGAGCGCAACCGGCAGCGCCGCCTGCTGCGGATCGCCGTCCTGCTGTCCCCCTTCGCCATCTGGTTGTGGTGGCGGCTGCTGACCGGCGACCCGGTCGGGGCCCCCCGGCTGCCTGCGATCGACCCGCTGTACCTCATGGCGGGGCTGTTCTTCGTCGTCCTCATCGTCGTCCTGCTCAGCACCACGGTCGTCGCCGGCCGCTCACCGCACGTCACCTACCGGCCCGAGCAGATCGACGTCCGGATGGACGACGTCAAGGGGCTCGCCCCGGTCAAGGAGGACGTCCAGCGCTCGCTCGACCTGTTCCTCGCCGGGCGCACCTTCCGCCGCGACATGGGCGGCACGCCGCGGCGGGGCCTGCTGTTCGAGGGACCGCCCGGCACCGGCAAGACGCACATGGCCAAGGCGATGGCTGCCGAGGCCGGGGTGCCGTTCCTGTTCGTGTCCGGCACCTCGTTCCAGTCCATGTACTACGGCGCCACCGCCCGCAAGATCCGGTCGTACTTCAAGGCGCTGCGCAAGGCGGCCCGGACCGAGGGCGGCGCCATCGGGTTCATCGAGGAGATCGACGCCATCGCCACCGTCCGAGGGGGGATGAGCGCCGTCCCCGCCCCCGCCGGGCTCAGTCCCGCGGTCAGGCAGCTGTCGGTGACGCCGGGTTGCGGTGGCCTGGAGGGGCTGCCCTCGCTCGGTCTGCCGGCCGGGACCCTGGCTCTCGGCAGCCTGCCCGCCGGCACCCTGGTCCACCGGGCCGTCAGCGAGGGCGTCGGCGGAGTCGTCAACGAGCTGCTCGTCCAGATGCAGTCCTTCGACGAGCCGACCGGGTGGCAGAAGGTCCGGGGCCGGGCAACCGACGCGGTCAACCTCCTGCTCCCCGCCGCTCGCCAGGTCCGCCGGCCCCGGACCGAGCCGGTCGACGTCATGATCATCGCCGCGACGAACCGGGCCGACAGCCTCGATCCCGCGCTGCTGCGTCCGGGGCGGTTCGACCGCCGGCTCACCTTCGACCTGCCCGACAAGCGCGGCCGCCGGGAGATCGTCGACCACTTCCTCACCCGCAAGGCGCACGAGGCCGAGCTCGACACCGACGAGCGGCGCGACGCCCTCGCCGGGGTGACCCAGGGGTACAGCCCGGTGATGATCGAGCACCTCCTCGACGAGGCGCTCGTGAACGCCGTCCGCCGGGGCGCCGCGACGATGAGCTGGACCGACATCGAGCACGCCCGGCTCGTGGTGGAGGTCGGCCTCGGGCAGCCCGTCGGCTACACCGAGCACGAGACCCGGCTGATCGCCACGCACGAGGCCGGGCACGCCACCGTGGCGCACCTGCTGGCCCCGCACCGCCGCCTGGAGATCCTCACCATCGTCAAGCGGGCCGGTGCGCTCGGTCTGCTCGCCCACGGGGACACCGAGGACGTCTACACCCGCTCGCGCAGCGAGCTGCTCGCCCTGATCCGGATCGCCTTCGGCGGGCAGGTCGCCGAGGAGCTGTTCTTCGGGGACGTGTCCACCGGCCCCAGCGGTGACCTGCACTACGCCACGAACGTCGCCGCGCAGATGGTGGGCGCGGCCGGCATGTGCGACACACTGGTGTCGTTCGCCGCCATCGAGACCAGCGGCCTGTCCGGGGCCAACCTCGTCGCCCGGGTGCTCGGCGACGCCGGCGGCCGCCGGATGGTCGAGGAGCTGCTGCACGACCAGAAGCAGCACGTGCGCGAGCTGCTCGAGCAGAACCACCACCTCGTCGCGGCCCTGCGGGACGCGCTCGTGGAGCGGCACGAGCTCATCGGGCACGAGATCACCGACGTGCTGCGGGACGCCGCCGCCGCGGTCGCCGCTGTGGAGGGCGAACCGGCGCCGGAGGTCATCGACCTGCGGGAGCCGCAGGGACGTCCGGCGGCCGGCTGAACGGCCGCGCGTACGCTGACCGGGTGGCTGACCCGACCGCTGCCCCGAGCCCGGGGCCGAGTGACGTCGACGTCGCGGAGTTCCGCCGGGCCGTCGGCCGTTTCGTGACCGGGGTGTGCGTCGTGTCCACCTTCGCCGGGGCCCAGGACCATGCGATGACCGCGAACGCCTTCACCTCGGTGTCGCTGGACCCGCTGCTCGTGCTTGTCTGCGTCGAGCAGGACTCCCGGTTCCACGACGCCGTCCTGGACTCGGGCGTGTGGGGAGTCAGCGTGCTCGACGAGCGGGGTCGCGGCACCGCGGAGTGGCTGGCGACCCCGGGCCGGCCGCTGGTCGGCCAGCTCGACCCCGTCCCGCACCACCGCGGACCGGCCACTGGAGTCGCCCTCGTCGACACGTCGCTGGCCACGCTGGAGTGCCGCACCACGGCGGCGCACACCGCCGGGGACCACGTCATCGTCGTGGGCGAGGTACTGGACGTCGGTCTGGCCGCGGACGGGCACGGGCCGCTCGTGTACCACCGCAGCTCCTACCGTGCCCTGCGGTGACCACCGTGCCCTGCGGTGGCGCCGCGCGGACTGCCGGATGACCGTCCCTTTACCATTGCCCGTGTGATCACCGACGAGAGCCGAACGGTGCCTGCCGCCGGGAGGCGGCCGCGGTCCTGGCCCTGGGTGCTGCTCGGCGTGCTCGTCGTGCTCGCGGTCTCGTACGGGGCGGCCGCCTGGGCGCTCTCCGGGCGGGTTCCGGCCGGGGTGGAGGTCGCCGGCGTCCAGATCGGGCACATGTCCCGGGACACCGCCGTCGAGCGGCTCACCACCCGCCTGCACGACGAGCTCACCGCACCGGTCCCTGTGCGCGTCGGCACCGCGGAGACTGCCGTCGACCCGGCCCGCGCCGGGCTGCAGGCCGACCTGGAGGGCACCGTCGACCGGCTCGTCGGCTTCACCCTCGACCCCCGGCAGATGTGGCGGCACGTAGCCGGTGACAGCAGCGTCGAACCGCAGACGGTCGTTGACGAGGCCGCCCTGCAGGCGAGTGTCGACGCGCTCGCGGCCGAGGTCGACGCCGAGGTCGTCGAGGGCGCAGTCACCTTCGCCGACGGGGTGGCCGAGGCGACCCAGGCCCAGCAGGGCCGGGTGCTGGACCGGGACGGCGCGGCCGACGTCCTGGCCACCTCCTGGCTCGACGGTCCCCGACCGCTCGAGCTGCCGGCCGAGGTCACCGACCCGCAGGTGGGCTCCGACGCCGTTGCTGAGGCGATGAGCTCCTTCGCCGTGCCTGCAACGGCCGGCCCGCTGACCGTCCTCGCCGGGGACCGGTCGGTGCGGCTCGAACCCAGCGCGGTCACGCCGGCACTGAGCATGGTGCCCGTCGACGGGCGGCTGGAGCCGCAGGTGGACGGCGAGGTGCTGGCCGCTGCGGTGCTCGGCGCCGACGGCGACCTGGTCACTCCGGCCCAGGACGCGAGCATCCGGATCGAGGACGGCGCCCCCGTCGTCGTCCCCGCCGTCCCGGGCACGACGCTGGACCCGGAGGGTCTGGCCGAGGCCGCGCTCGCCGCCCTGCCGACGCCGGAGCGCACCGCCACCGTCGAGCTCGTGCCCGCCGAGCCTGACGTCACGACTGCCGAGGTCGAGGCGCTCGGTGTCACCGAGGTCATCTCCGAGTTCTCCACGCCGCACCCGCCCGACGCGGCTCGCACCGAGAACCTGCGCATCGCCACGTCGACGGTGAACGGCACCCTCCTGCTGCCCGGGGAGACGTTCAGCCTCAACGGCACCCTGGGGCAGCGCACCGCCGCCAAGGGCTACAACGAGGCCGGGGTCATCATCAACGGCCGGCTCGCAGAGGCGACCGGTGGCGGAGTGTCGCAGGTCGCGACGACCCTGTTCAACGGGATGTTCTTCGCCGGTCTCGAGGACGTCGAGCACAAGACGCACTCGTTCTACATCTCCCGCTACCCCGAGGGCCGCGAGGCGACGGTCAACTGGCCGAACATCGACCTGAAGTTCCGCAACAACACCTCGACCGGGGTGCTCATCGAGGCCTGGGTCGCCGGCGGGCGGGTGCACACCCGGTTCTGGGGGACCAAGGTGTGGGACGAGGTGCGGGCCACGAAGTCCGAGCGGCGCAACGTCACCGAGCCCGAGCGCATCGTCATCACCGACGAGGACTGCGTGCCCCAGTCCCCGGCGCCCGGGTTCGACGTCACCGTCACCCGTGAGCTCGTCAGGGACGGCGTCGTGCAGCGCACCGAGGAGTTCCGGACCCGGTACGTCCCGCAGGACGAGGTCGTCTGCGAGCCGGTCCCGTCGGAGTGACCCGACCCGGCCCCGGCGGACCTGGCGCAGGGCCCCTGGTGGAGCGCGTCAGCCCGCCCCGACGAGCAGCATCGTGCCGGCGAACACCACCCCGGTGACGAGCAGGGCGATCGTCGTGTAACCGAGGATGTCGCGGATCCCGAGCCGGGCGATGGCGAGAACCGGAAGAGCCCAGAACGGTTGGATCATGTTGGTCCACTGGTCCCCGTAGGCGATGCCCATCACTACCACCTCGGGTGCCACGCCGAGCTGCTCGGCCGCCTGCAGGAAGACCGGCGCCTGGACGGCGAACTGCCCGCCGCCGCTGGGGATGAACATGTTGACCAGCCCCCCGGACAGGAACGCCCACAGCCCCAGCGTGGTCGGGGAGGCCAGGTCGACGAAGAAGTCGCTGAACACGGTGATCAGCCCGCTCGTCGTCATGATCCCGAGGATCCCGGCGTACAGCGGGAACTGCAGGAGGATGTCCCCGACGTTGCGAGCTGCGTCCGCCACGAGCGCTCCGAGCTCCACCGGTGAGCGCACCAGCAGCAGGATCGCGGCCAGGAAGGTCCAGTTGACGATGTCCAGGGTCAGCGCGAAGCCCTCCTGGGCGAAGTACGCGACGAGGTAGGCAGCCAGGGCCAGGCCGGCCGCCGTCGTGATCACCCGGGAGCGGTCCACCCGGTCCGCGGGGGTCAGCGGGGTGGCGGCGTCGGCCGTCGCGGCGGTGACCGACCCGGTCGACGACGCGGCCGGTGACCCGGCTGTGGACTTGGCCGACCCGGTCGTGGCCGGTTCGTCGGCGTCCGCCGGCAGCTCGACGACGTCGTCCTCGGCCCGCGGGCGCAGCGACGCCATCGCGGCCACCACGACCACCACGGTGACCACGATCGCGACGAGGTTCCACGGCGCGAAGATCGTCTCGGTCACCGGGATCGTCCGGCCGATCTGCTCCTCGACGAACGAGCCCGGGGTGGCGGCCGCCAGCGGCCCCGAGCCGGAGTAACCCATGTGCCAGACCACGTAGCCGGCGTACCCGCAGGCCACCAGCAGCGGGAAGTGCAACCGCATCCCGCGGGCCCGACCCTGGCGGGCCACCTCCTTAGCCAGCAGCGCGCCGACCACCAGCCCGAGCCCCCAGGAGATCAGGGAGCCGAGGGCCGCGGCCAGGGTGACCCCTGCATACGCCTGTACCGGGGTGCGGGGCAGCGAGCCGGCCCGGACCAGGAGCCGGCCCACCTGACGGGTGTTCGCCAGCGTGTAGCCGAGCAGCAGGATCAGCGCCATCTGGGTCATGAAGGCGAGCAGTCCGGTCAGGCCGTCGCCCCACCCCCGCAGGACCTCTACCGGGGCTGCGTCGGTGAGAGCGAGGGCGAGCACGGCGACGACGCCGGTGAGGACCACCGCGAACACCAGCGCGCTCGGCAACCAGCGCTCCACACCGGCCACCAGAGGCCGCGACAACGTCCGAAGCATGACAAGTCCTCCCGGTTCCGGCGGAAACGACAGGGAGCATGATTGCTACCGGCCGGTAGCGGAAGGCCGGAGCCGTCCGGCGGCGTCGCGTCTCGCCGTCCGGCGGGCGACGACCGACGACACCGCCCCCCGGGGCACGACGGGAGCGGCCCCGTCGGGGATACTGGACGGGTTCCCCGGCCGGACAGCCGGGGCGCTGAGCACCGGAGCGGCCGCCAGGCCCGCGAGGAGGACTGCCGTGACCTACGTGATCGCCCAGCCGTGCGTCGACGTCAAGGACCGAGCCTGCGTCGAGGAGTGCCCGGTCGACTGCATCTACGAGGGTGAGCGCTCGCTGTACATCCACCCCGACGAGTGCGTCGACTGCGGGGCCTGCGAGCCGGTGTGCCCGGTCGAGGCGATCTACTACGAGGACGACGTCCCCGAGCAGTGGGCGGAGTACTACAAGGCCAACGTGGAGTTCTTCGACGACCTCGGCTCGCCCGGTGGTGCTGCCAAGCTCGGTGTCATCCCCAAGGACCACCCGATCATCGCGGCCCTGCCGCCGCAGGGCCAGGGCGCCTGACCATCGGGCCGCGCACCCTCCCTGACTTCCCGTGGGACGCCCTCGTCCCGTTCGGGCGGACGGCGCGCGCGCACCCGGACGGCGTCGTCGACCTGTCCGTCGGCACGCCCGTCGACCCCACCCCGGACGTCGTCCGCGAGGCGCTTCGGGAGGCCGCGGACGCCCCCGGGTACCCGCAGACCTGGGGGACGCCGCAACTGCGGGAGGCGGTGAGCGACTGGTTCACCCGGCGGCGCCGGGTACCGGCGCTGGACCCGGACGGCGTGCTGCCGACGATCGGCTCCAAGGAGCTCGTCGCGTGGCTGCCCACTCTCCTCGGCCTGGGTCCCGGAGACGTCGTCGTCCACCCGGAGGTCGCCTACCCGACCTACGACGTGGGCGCCCGGCTCGCCGGCGCCACCGCGCTTCCCGCTGACGGCACCGCCCGGATCGGACCACGACGGGTCCAGCTGATGTGGCTCAACACCCCGTCCAACCCGACCGGCCGCGTGCTCGGCGTCGACCACCTCGCCAAGGTCGTCGAGTGGGCCCGCGCCCGCGGCGTCGTGGTCGCCAGCGACGAGTGCTACGCCGAGCTGGGGTGGACCCCGCCCTATGACCGCGAGGTCGTGCCGAGCCTGCTCGATCCCCGGGTCACCGGCGGGTCGGTCGAGGGCCTGCTCGTCGTGTACTCGCTGTCCAAGCAGTCGAACCTGGCCGGCTACCGGGCCGGCTTCGTCGCCGGCGACCCGGCGATCGTCCGACGGCTGCTCGAGATCCGCCGGCACGCCGGGATGATCGTGCCCGCCCCGGTGCAGGCGGCCATGGTCGCCGCACTCGGCGACGACGCGTCCGTGCGGCGTCAGAAGGAGCGCTACCGGACCCGGCGGGCGCTGCTGCTGCCGGCCCTGGAGCGGGCGGGGTTCCGCGTGGACGACTCCGAGGCGGGCCTCTACCTGTGGGCCACCCGGGACGAGGACGCCTGGGCGTCCGTCGGCTGGCTCGCCGCGCGGGGCGTGCTCGTCGCGCCGGGGACGTTCTACGGCCCGAGCGGCGCCCGGCACGTACGGGTCGCGCTGACCGCCGCGGACGAGCGGGTCGCGGCGGCCGCGGAGCGTTTGACCAGCCCTTGACCCCGGTTGGCGGCGGGCTGAATCCGGCGGGTAGCGTCGGCGCAGGCCGACGACGTCCCACCACGACGTCGCGCACCGGAACCGCTACCGAGCCACCGCGAGGAGACCGCCCGATGTCCGACGCCGTGAAGCTGCAGCACCCCGGCGGTGAGCTTGAGCTCCCGACCGTCTCCGCCACCGACGGCAACGACGGCATCGACGTGTCGTCGCTGCTCAAGCAGACCGGCCTGGTGACCCTGGACCCGGGCTTCGTCAACACCGCGTCGTGCGAGTCCGCGATCACCTACATCGACGGCGACGCGGGCGTCCTGCGCTACCGCGGCTACCCGATCGAGCAGCTCGCCGAGAAGTCGACGTTCACCGAGGTCAGCTACCTGCTCATCTACGGCCACCTGCCGACCCGCAGCGAGCTCGAGGACTTCGAGGACCGGATCCGCCGGCACACGATGCTGCACGAGGACCTCAAGGGCTTCTTCGCCGGCTTCCCGCGGGACGCGCACCCGATGCCGGTGCTGTCCTCGGCGGTCAGTGCGCTGTCGACCTTCTACCAGGACTCGCTCAACCCGTTCGATCCCGAGCACGTCGAGATCAGCACGGTCCGGCTGCTCGCGAAGCTGCCGACGATCGCTGCGTACGCGTACAAGAAGAGCGTCGGCCAGCCGTTCCTCTACCCGGACAACTCCCTGGGCCTGGTGGAGAACTTCCTGCGGATGACCTTCGGCCTGCCTGCGGAGGAGTACGAGGTCGACGAGACGATGGCCAGGGCCCTCGACCTGCTGTTCGTCCTGCACGCCGACCACGAGCAGAACTGCTCCACGTCCACCGTCCGGCTCGTCGGGTCCAGCCAGGCCAACCTGTTCGCGTCGGTCTCCGCCGGCATCAACGCCCTGTTCGGCCCGCTGCACGGGGGGGCCAACCAGGCGGTGCTCGAGATGCTGCAGAACATCCGGGACTCCGACGACGACGTCGACACCTTCATGACGAAGGTGAAGAACAAGGAGCAGGGCGTCCGGCTCATGGGCTTCGGGCACCGGGTGTACAAGAACTACGACCCGCGCGCGGCGATCATCAAGAAGACGGCGGACGAGGTCCTGCGCAACCTCGGCGGCAACGACGAGCTGCTCGACATCGCGATGCGGCTCGAGGAGATCGCGCTCCACGACGAGTACTTCATCGAGCGCAAGCTCTACCCGAACGTCGACTTCTACACCGGGCTCATCTACAAGGCGATGGGCTTCCCGACGCCGATGTTCACCGTGCTGTTCGCCCTGGGCCGGCTGCCCGGCTGGATCGCACAGTGGCGCGAGATGATCAGCGACAAGCAGACGAAGATCGGCCGTCCGCGGCAGGTCTACGTCGGGGAGACCGAGCGGGACTACGTGCCGATGTCCCAGCGCTGAGCCCTGCCAGGCCTTCGCGCCGAGTCTTGCCCAACCCCACCACCCGCCCCCTCCGTGATCATGCAATCCCGCCACCCTTGGGCGCCCACCCCCCACGTGCAGAATGCTGGGTTGTTGGCGCGACACGCCGACGATGTGGTGCTGAATCCAGCATTCTGTGGTGGGGGGAGTGCCTTGGCGGGGTGCCGTCTCCCTCAGTTGGCGTGCAGGGCCGGGTTCAGCTCCACCCGCCGGCCGGCGCGGGGCCGCGCCTCGAGGGCGCCGGTCAGGGAGTTGCGCCACAGCTGCAGCCCGGAGGAGCCGGACAGCTCGGCAGCCCGGACCGTCCGCGGCTGCCCGCCGCCACCGTCGTGCAGGAGCACCTTCGAGCCGGCGGTGACGTAGCACCCCGCCTCGACGACGCAGTCGTCACCGAGGGAGATGCCGATGCCGCTGTTCGCGCCGAGCAGGCACCGGGCCCCCACGGAGATCACCTCCGTGCCGCCGCCGGACAGGGTGCCCATGATGGACGCGCCGCCGCCGACGTCCGTGCCGTCCCCGACGACGACGCCCGCGGAGATCCGGCCCTCGACCATCGACGTCCCCAGCGTGCCGGCGTTGAAGTTCACGAAACCCTCGTGCATGACGGTGGTGCCTTCGGCGAGGTGAGCGCCGAGGCGGACCCGGTCGGCGTCGGCGATCCGGACGCCGGAGGGCACGACGTAGTCCGTCATCCGCGGGAACTTGTCGACTCCGTGGACCTGCACCCTGGTCCTGGTGGCCGCTGTCAGGCGCAGCCGGGTCGCCTCGAAGTCCGCCGGCGCACAGGGGCCGTGGCTGGTCCACAGGACGTTCGCCAGGACGCCGAAGAGGCCGTCGAGGTTGAGCCCGTGCGGGCGGACCAGCCGGGCGGACAGCAGGTGCAGCCGCAGGTAGGCGTCGCTCGCGTCGGCGGGTGCGGCGTCCAGGTCGATGACGGTGCGCACGACGGTGGTCCGCACCCGCCGGTGCGGGTCGTGGCCCTCGAGCGCCGCGAGGTCGGCCGGGACCTCGAACGGGCCGGCCGCCTCGGGCTCGCCGAGCGCAGGCGAGGGGTACCAGGTGTCGAGCACCGTCCCGTCGTCCGTCGTCGTCGCCAGGCCGTGTCCCCAGGCAGTGCGGCTCATGGGCGGCAAGCGTAGGGCCGGGCTAGGGTCGCGGGCATGACGGGCCAGCCCGCGCCGCCGCACGCCGACCTCGCCGTGCACCACGACCTCGACCTGCACGGGGACGTCGTGGACCTCACCCGCTCGCTGTGCGACATCGAGTCGGTGAGCGGGCACGAGGCCACGCTCGCCGACGCCGTGGAACGGGCCCTGCGCGCACTGAGCCACCTCGAGGTGCTCCGCGACGGGAACGCCGTCGTCGCCCGCACCTCCCTCGGTCGCCCGGAGCGGGTCGTCGTCGCCGGCCACCTCGACACCGTCCCGGTGGCCACCCTCGACGGCCGGCGTAACCTGCCCACGTGGACCACCGGTGCCGGTGACGAGCTCGTCGTCCACGGTCGCGGAACGGTCGACATGAAGGGCGGCGTCGCCGTCCAGCTCGCGGTCGCGGCGGACGTCACCGACCCGGTGCGCGACGTCACCTGGGTGTTCTACGACTGCGAGGAGGTCGAGGCGGAGCGCAACGGCCTCGGCCGGCTCGCCCGCGACCACCCCGACTGGCTCGCCGGGGACTTCGCCGTGCTCTGCGAGCCGACGGACGGCACCGTCGAAGGCGGCTGCAACGGCACCATCCGGGTCGAGGTGCGGGTCACCGGTGTCGCCGCCCACTCGGCCCGGGCCTGGATGGGGGACAACGCCGTGCACCGCGCGGCCGCCGTCCTGGAGCGGCTCCGGGCCTACCAGGCGCAGGAGGTCGACGTCGACGGCCTGCGCTACCGGGAGAGCCTCGGCGCGGTCGGCATCCGCGGCGGTGTGGCCGGCAACGTCGTCCCGGACGAGTGCGTCGTCACCGTCAACTACCGGTTCGCGCCGAGCCGCACGCCGCAGGAGGCGGAGGAGCACCTGCGCGCCCTCTTCGAGGGGTTCGAGGTCACCGTCACCGACTGCAGTCCCGGGGCCCGGCCCGGCCTGGACCACCCGGCTGCGGCCGCCTTCGTCGCCGCCATCGGGCGCGAGCCGCAGCCCAAGCACGGGTGGACCGACGTCGCCCGGTTCTCGGCGATGGGTGTCCCGGCGGTGAACTTCGGCCCCGGTGACCCGTTGCTGGCCCACCGCGACGACGAGCGCTGCCCGGCCGTCCAGATCGTCGCCGCCCGCGACGCCCTGCGCGCATGGCTGGCCGGCGCCGTCTAGCGTGACCGGTATGGCCGCCGAGACACCCCGCCCCGCCGAGGCACCCCGCCCGGACGACGAGACGCCCGGCTACCCGATGGGCCCGGTCACCCTGCGGCGCGGGCAGGTCCCCCGCAGCACGACGGACCAGCGGCTGCTCGACAGCCGCGGCCGTTCCGACTGGCTGCACACCGACCCGTGGCGGGTGATGCGGATCCAGAGCGAGTTCGTCGAGGGGTTCAGCGCGCTGGCCGAGCTCGGGCCGGCGGTCAGCGTGTTCGGGTCCGCCCGGACCCCTCGCGACCACCCGCACTACGAGCTCGGCGTGCGGGTCGGCGCCGAGCTCGCCCGCGCCGGCTACGCCGTCGTCACCGGCGGCGGCCCCGGGGCGATGGAGGCGGCCAACCGCGGCGCGTGCGAGGTCGGCGGGGTGTCCGTCGGCCTGGGCATCGAGCTGCCGTTCGAGCACGGGATGAACGACTGGGTCGACATCGGCGTCAACTTCCGTTACTTCTTCGCCCGCAAGACGATGTTCGTCAAGTACGCCGAGGGGTTCGTCGTCCTGCCCGGCGGGTTCGGCACCTTCGACGAGCTGTTCGAGGCCCTGACCCTCGTGCAGACCCAGAAGGTCACCCAGTTCCCCATCGTGCTCCTCGGGTCCGGGTACTGGCAGGGGCTGCTCCACTGGCTGCGGGAGACCGTGCACGGCTACGGCGCCGTCGCCGAGGCCGACCTCGACCTCGTCACTGTCACGGACGACGTCGAGGAGGCCGTCGAGATCATCCGCTCGGCTCACGTCGAGCGAACCCGGGCCCGCGAGCAGCGGGAGGCCGAGCTGAGCGCGCTGCGCCGCCTCGAGCAGGATGCTGGCGACTCCGCGCCCAGCTGACCGTGGCACGATCGCCCGGTGAGCCTCGCTCTGCTGCTGCTCGCCGTCGTGCTCGTCGGCGTCGTCGCCGCGCTGGCCGCCGGGCGCATCCGCGGTGGGCTGGAGGAGCCGGTGACCAGCCGGCCGTACCGGGAGCCGTTGCCCGAGGGCCCGCTCAGTGCCGCGGACCTCGACGAGGTCACCTTCGCCCCGGCCCTGCGCGGCTACCGGATGGACGAGGTCGACGCCGTCCTCGAGCGGCTGCGCGAGGAGCTGGTCCGCCGGGACGTCGAGCGGGCCCGTTGCGAGGAGCAGCTGGCCGCCCTGCGCGCGGCCAGCCCGCCGAGCGAGCAGGGCTGAGCCGTGGCCACCGTCGTCCTGCGCCGTGACGTCCCCGCCCCGGCTGGAAGGGTCTGGCAGGTTGCCACCGACTGGCCGCGCCACGGCGCCTCCGTGCCGTTCACGGACGTCGTCGTGACTCACGACGCCGGCGGGACCGGGACCCGGTTCACCGGCCGGACCCGGCTCGGGCCCTGGACCGTCGACGACCCGATGGAGGTCGTGCTGTGGCGGCCCCCGACCGACGCCGACGCCGTCCAGCCCGGGCGCCCGGGCCGCTGCGTCGTGGAGAAGCGCGGCCGCGTCGTCCTCGGCTGGGCCGCCCTCGACGTCCTGCCGCTCGGACCACGGCGCTGCCGGATGGTGTGGACCGAGGACGTCGAGATCGCGCCGACCGCGTGGACCGGCTGGGCAGCGCCCGCCGTCCGGCTCGCCTCCCGGGCCGTCTTCGGCGCGCTGCTGCGCCGACTGGCCCAGGACGCCGTCCAGGAGGACGTCAGGTCCCGGGGCGACGGTTCCTGACCCCGTGGCCGAGCAGCGCACCGACGACCTCGTCGTGCCCGCGGACGGGCTGCCCCGGTGCGGCTGGGCCGGGCCGGCCGAGGACTACCGCACCTACCACGACACCGAGTGGGGGCGGCCGGTCCGCGGCGAGCGGGCGCTGTACGAGCGGATCACCCTCGAGGCGTTCCAGTCCGGGCTGTCCTGGCTGACGATCCTGCGCAAGCGGGAGGCCTTCCGCGCCGCCTTCGAGGGCTTCGACCCCGAGCGGGTCGCCCGCTACGGTGACGCGGACCGGGCCCGCCTGCTCGCCGACGCCGGCATCGTCCGCAACCGGGCCAAGGTGGACGCCGCCGTCCGCAACGCCCGCGCGGTCCTCGAGCTGCGGGACGCTGTCGACGGCGGGCTGGACGCGCTCGTGTGGTCCTACGCGGACGACGTCCGGCGGCCGCCGTCCCGGCTCGCGGACGTGCCGGCCCGCACGGCGGAGTCCGCCGCGCTGGCCGCGGAGCTGCGCCGGCACGGGTTCGTCCTCGTCGGGCCGACGACCGTCTACGCGGCGATGCAGGCCTGTGGAGTCGTCAACGACCACCTGGCCGGTTGCGCGTTCCGGTGAACACCGGCTCTCGCTTGGCGAGGAACGCCTCGACCGCCTCGCGGTGGTCGGTGGTGGCCCCGGTGGCCGCCATGTGCTCGGCCTCGTGGACCAGGGACGCCTCGAGGTCGTGGGTGGCGGAGAACGCCAGCGCCCGCCGGATCGCTCCGTAGGCGGCGGTCGGGCCGGCCGCCAGCCGGGCGGCGACCTCGCGGGCCCGGTCGGCCAGCTCGTCGTCCGGGACGACCTCGGTGGCCAGCCCGATCTCCAGCGCCTCCGGGGCTCGCACCGTCCGTGGGCGCAGCAGCAGGTCCCGGGCCCGAGTCATCCCGACGAGACGGGGCAGCCACCACGACGACCCGGTGTCACAGGACAGCGCGATCCCGGCGAAGGCGAGGTTGAACCCGGCGGACTCGGCGACGATCCGCAGGTCGGCGGCCATCGCGATGGCGGCACCGGCACCGGCTGCCACACCGTTGACGCCGGCGACGACGGGCTTGTCCATCGTGGCCAGGGTCAGCGCGATCGGCGAGTAGTGCTCGGTCACGGTGCGCCACAGTGCCGGGTCGCCGACACGCAGCATCTCGGCGTGCTCCCGCAGGTCCTGGCCGACGCAGAAGGCTCGACCGGTGCCGGTCAGCAGCACGCAGCGCACCGCGTCGTCCTCGGCGGCCTCGCGGACCGCGTCGCGCAGCGCCACCTTGGTGGCGGTGTCGAGGGCGTTCATCGCCTCCGGGCGGGTCAGGGTGATGGCCCCGACACCGTCGGTGAGGTCGTATCCGACGTCGCTCATGGGCCTCATCCTGCCCGAGTCCTGCCCGAGTCCTGCCCGAGTCGTGCCCGAGTCGTGCCCGACCGCTCGCGCTCCGGTTTCCCGACCGCTCGCCGACCGGCGATAATGGCCGACGATCACGTCCCGCGGTGCCGTGGGCGCACGCCCGAACGGTGGCAGGGACGCCGCTGACAGGAAGGGGATCGGCCCATGGCCGCGATGAAGCCGAGGACCGGTGACGGCCCGCTCGAGGTGACCAAAGAAGGTCGCGGCATCGTGCTGCGGATGCCTCTCGAGGGCGGTGGCCGGCTCGTCGTCGAGATGACGCCGGACGAGGCCAGCGACCTGGGCGAGGCCATCAGCTCGGTCGTCGGCTGACGGCCGCCGAGGAGGTGCCGACCGTCGCAGCCGACGAGCTGCCGCAGCTGTCCACCACGGCCGAGGTGTCCCCGCCGGCGGCCGACCTGACGGGTGCCGACGTCCTCGCCGTCCCGGTCCGCCGGGACGGCGAGTCGCCGTCCGCGGGGCCGGGCACCGCCGAGGTGCTCGCCGCCGCCGGGCTCGACCTGGGCGGGCTCGCCGACTCCTTCGGGGTCACCGGCAACCCCGGTCAGGTCACCGGTGTGCCCGTGCCCGCCGGCAGCGGCTTGCCGCAGCGGCTGCTGCTCGTCGGGACCGGCGACGGCGGGGCGGTGCACCTGCGCCGCGCCGGTGCCGCCCTGGCCCGCGCTGTGCGCGGCCGCAGCCGGCTGGCGACCTCCGTGGTCGCCGGTGCGGCGCCCGACGTCGTCCGAGCGTTCGCGGAGAGCCTGCTGCTGGCGTCCTACCGGCCACCGCGCACCGGTGTCACCAGCGGCCCCGAGGCCCCGGTGCGGCACGTGGTCCTGCTCGGGGCGCCCGCGGACGAGGACCTGCTGGACGCCGTCCGCACCGCAGCCGAGGCCACCTGGCTGGTCCGCGACCTGGCCAACACGCCGTCCTCGACGAAGACGCCGCAGTGGGTGGCGGACCGGGCCGCTGAGCTCGCCGCCGCCGTTCCAGGCCTGGAGGTGGAGGTGCTCGACGAGCGGCGGCTGGCTGCCGAGGGATTCGGTGGCCTCGTCGCCGTCGGCGGCGGGTCCGCCTCCCCGCCACGGCTGGTGCGTGTGAGCTGGAGCCCCAGAACCCGGCGCGCCGAGCACGTCGTCCTCGTCGGCAAGGGCATCACCTTCGACTCCGGCGGCCTGTCGATCAAGCCGCGTGAGGCGATGGTGCCGATGAAGACGGACATGGCCGGCTCCGCCGTGGTCCTGGCAGCGGTCGTCGCAGGGGCGCGCCGCCGGCTGCCGGTGCGGCTGACCGCGTTGCTGGCGCTGGCCGAGAACGCCGTGTCCGGGTCCTCCTACCGGCCCGGGGACGTCGTCCGGGTGTGGGGCGGCACGACCGTGGAGGTCGCGAACACCGACGCCGAGGGCCGGATGGTGCTCGCCGACGCCCTGGCCTTCGCCGACGCTCGGCTCGCCCCCGACGTCCTCGTCGACGTCGCCACGCTGACCGGGGCGGCCTCCCTCGGCCTGGGACGGCGGCACGCGGCTCTCTACACCGCCGACGACGACCTCGCCGGCGCGCTGCAGGCCGCGGCCGAGGCCACCGGTGAGCTGGTCTGGCGGATGCCGCTCGTCGAGGACTACCGGCCGGCGCTGGACTCGACCCTGGCGGATCTGCGGCACGTGCCGTCGGACCCCAAGGTCGGCGGCGGCTCGGTGACCGCGGCGCTGTTCCTACGCGAGTTCGTCGGCGGCCGGCGCTGGGTGCACCTTGACATCGCGGGGCCGGCCCGCGCCGACAAGGACGAGCACGAGGTGACGAAGGGTGCCAGCGGCTACGGTGCCCGTCTGCTGCTGAGGTGGCTCGAGGACCTCAGCCGGCGCTGACCACGGCGACGAGCAGGCCGTCGCCGCTGGGGAGCATCGCCGGCACGAGTCGCTCGTCGTCGCGGACCCGCTTGCCCAGCTCGCGGATGGCCGTGGTCGTCTCGTCCCGTTGCGCCGGGTCGGCGACCTTGTCGTGCCACAGGGCGTTGTCCACGGTGAGCACCCCACCGGGGCGCAGCAGCCGCAGCGCCTGCTCGAGGTAGGCGTCCAGGTCCTGCTTGTCGGCGTCCAGGAGCACGAGGTCGTAGGCGTGGTCGGTGAGCCGCGGCAGCACGTCCAGCGCCCGACCGGTGATCAGCCGGGTGCGGTTCGACCGGATCCCCGCCTCGGTGAACGTCTCGCGGGCGGCCCGGTGGTGCTCGGGCTCGACGTCGATCGTGGTCAGCACTCCGTCCGCCGGCATCCCGCGCAGCAGGTACAGCCCGGAGACCCCGGTGCCGGTGCCCACCTCGACGACGGAGCGGGCGGCGCAGGCAGCGGCCAGCACGCGCAGGGCGGCGCCCACCCCGGCCCCCACGGGGACGCACCCGAGCTCCTCGGCGCGGGCGCGGGCGCGCTCGGTCACCTCGTCCTCGGGGACGAACTGCTCGGCGTAGGCCCAGCTGGCGGGCTTGGCTGCGCTGATGACGCACCTCCTCGTCGTGGTGGTGACACCCTAGTTGGCGGGGCGGTCGCTCGGCCGCGGGAACCACCGGGCGCACCGCGGCGTTGCAGGAGGCGACACGCCGACCGGACCGACCGGGCCGACCGGGCCGATGACGACGAGGAGGGCCGAGGTGGCCGACGAGCCGTGGGTGCCGCCCACCTGGGAGCAGGTGGTCCGCGAGCACTCCGCCCGCGTCTACCGACTGGCCTACCGACTCACCGGCGACCGGCACGACGCCGAGGACCTCACCCAGGAGGTCTTCGTCCGGGTCTTCCGGTCCCTGTCGAGCTACACGCCCGGCACCTTCGAGGGCTGGCTGCACCGGATCACCGTGAACCTGTTCCTCGACACCGTCCGGCGCCGGCAGCGGATCCGCTTCGACCCGCTCGCGGACGACGCCGCCGACCGGTTGCCGGGCACGGACGTCGGTCCGGAGCGAGCGTTCGAGCACGCTCACCTCGACCACGACGTCCAGGAGGCGCTGAACCAGCTGCCCCCGGACTTCCGCGCCGCCGTCGTGCTGTGCGACGTCGAGGGCCTGTCCTACGAGGAGGTCGGCGCCGCCCTCGGGATCAAGCTCGGCACCGTCCGCTCGCGGATCCACCGCGGCCGGGCCCAGCTGCGCGCGCTGCTCGCCCACCGTGAGGCGGAGGTGAGGTCCCGGTGAACCACCTCGGCGACCGGGTCACCGACCTCGTCGACGGCCGGCTGTCCCCGGACGCCGCCGAGCGGGCCGTCGCTCACCTCGCCGGCTGTCAGGACTGCCGGGCCGAGGTGGCCGCCGAGCGTGCCGTGCGCAACCGGCTGGCCACCGCGGCCGCCCCCGCCCCGCCGGACGGGCTCGTCGACCGGCTCGTTCGGCTGGGCGGTCCTACCGGTCCGCTGCCGCCGCGTACCGACCGGGTGCCCGGGACCCCTGCCCCAGCGCCCGTGCCGTGGCCGCGCCGCGACCCGCGTCGCCGCTCGCTGGCCCTGGCCGGGGCCGGCGCGCTGTCCGCCGCCGTTCTCGGTCTCGTCGCGCTGACCGTGCTCGGCTCGGTGGCCGGAACCGCCCCCGAGCCGGTCGCCGTCCTGGCCGACATGCCTGGCCGGAGCGTGTCCGCCGGCAGCGCGCCCGCCGGGAGCATGCCCGCCGAGGATCTGGACGCCGAGATCCTGGACGCCGAGGATCTCGACGCCGAGGATCTCGACGCCGAGGATCTGGACGCGCTTCGGGCCGAGGGGTGGCCGTGCCCGCCGCGCCTGGACGACCGGCTCCACCTCGTCCAGGCCCGCAGCCTGCTCGTCGACGGCAACCCGGTGCTCCAGCTCACGTACTCCGACGGGCGCGCCACGGTGTCAGTGATCGAGGAGCGAGGCCGGATCGGCCCCGCCGACGCCGCGGCGCGGGTGGCCGTCCTCGACGAGGTGCTCGCCGCGGCGGCTCGGTCCGGCGGAGGGCACCACGTGCCCTGGCACGGGGTGTGGCAGAGCGGGGACGTCGTCGTCACCGTCGTCGCCGACGACGCCCCGCCCGAGGTGCTCGACCGGCTCGTCGAGATCCTGCCGCAGCGCCCGGCGGACGAGCCGGGCCTGTGGGAGCGGGTCGGTCAGGGCGCCGACGTCGTCGGCGCCCTGCTGAGCGGCTCCTGAGGCCGCCCGGCACACTGTGGCCCACGGACGCGGCGAAGGAGCAGGCATGGGCGAGCAGCCACCCCCCGGCGGGAGCACGCCGTCCTGGTGGGACCGACCCCAGGACGGTCCCCTCGTCGGTCACGACGGCCCCGACTTCCCCGACACCGACCCGGCGGGGCAGGGAGGCTCCGTCCCGGCGCACCGGCCACCCCGGCGGCGCGTCGTGCCCGCCCTGCTCGCCCTCACCGCCGTCCTGCTCACCTCGCTCGCGGCCGGGTACGCCGGCGCGTGGCTGCACGACCGGACCACCGGGTCGGCCCCTCGGCTCGAGCTCGCCGAGCCCGCCGACGTCGACCGGCCCGCGGACTCGGTCGCCGGGGTCGCCGCCCGGGTGCTGCCGAGCGTGGTGTCGATCGAGGTGGCGTTCCCCGGCGGGCAGGGCAGCGGCTCCGGCTTCGTCATCGGTGCGGACGGGTACGTCCTGACGAACAACCACGTCGTGGCGAACGGGGTCGACAGCGGCGACATCGTCGTCGTGTTCTCCGACGGGTCCCAGGAAGAGGCCGAGGTCGTCGGCCGCACCACCGGGTACGACCTCGCCGTGCTGCGCGTGGACCGCACCGGCCTGCCCGCCCTCGAGCTCGCCGACTCCGACGCGGTGGTCGTCGGCGACCCCGTCGTCGCAGTGGGCGCCCCGCTCGGGCTGGAGAGCACGGTGACCACCGGGATCGTCAGCGCGCTCAACCGACCGGTGTCGGCCGGCAACGGCGACGAGAGCGCGTTCATCAACGCGATCCAGACCGACGCGGCGATCAACCCGGGCAACTCCGGTGGCCCGCTCGTCGACCTGCAGGGCCGGGTGATCGGCGTCAACTCCGCGATCGCCCGCGCCCCGGGCAGCGGTCTGCAGGGCGCCGGGAACATCGGCCTCGGCTTCGCCATCCCGAGCACCCAGGCGGCCCGGACCGCGCAGGAGATCATCGACACCGGACGGGCCACGTACCCGGTGATCGGGGTGCTGCTCGACAGCAGCTACCGCGGCGAGGGGGTCAAGGTCGTCGAGGAGACCCCGGACGACCGCCCGGTCATCACACCGGGTGGGCCGGCGGACCGGGCCGGTATCCGGCCCGGAGACCTCATCGTCGCGTTCGAGGGTCGCCCGGTCACCGACCCCGACGAGCTCATCGTCGCGATCCGGGCGCAGCGCCCCGGCGACTCGGTCACCCTGACCGTGCGGCGTGACGGGCAGGACCGTGACGTCACCCTCGAGCTCGAGGAGGCCGAGAGTGACTGAGCCGCGCCGGATACGCTGCTGAGGTGTTCGGCATCAACGGCGGCGAGTTTCTCGTCCTGCTCGTCGTCGTGCTGCTCGTCGTCGGCCCCGAGCGGCTGCCGGACTACGCCGCCCAGCTCGGCTCGTTCGTGCGCCGGTTGCGACGGATGGCGCTCGATGCCCGTGAGCAGGTCCGCGAGGAGCTCGGTCCGGATTTCGACGAGGTGGACTGGCGCAAGCTCGACCCACGCCAGTACGACCCGCGGCGGATCGTCAAGGACGCGCTGAGCGAGGCGTGGGACGACGACCCCGGCGCGGCCTCCACCCGGTCGACGTCCTCGGGACGTCGCTACACCTCCGGACGACGTCCCGCGGTCCCCGGAGCGCCGCCACCCTTCGACGACGAGGCCACCTGACCCCCCGATCTCTGGAGGCCTTCCGGGGTCTCAGCCCGCTTCGAGACACCGGAAACCCTCCAGAGATCGCGTCTGGTGGGAGATCGGGGCTAGTGGGCGACGGGGGACAGGCCGAGTTTGCGACCGGCGAGGCCGCGGGCGCGACGGGAGAGCTGGCGCGCGACGCCGCGCAGCGCGACCGCTGCCGGGGAGTCCGGGTGGCCGAGGACGACCGGTGTGCCGGAGTCGCCGCCCTCGCGCAGTGCGACGTCCACCGGTACCTGCCCGAGCAGCGGGACCTCCGCGCCGATCGACCGGGTCAGCCGGGCAGCGACCTCCGCACCTCCGCCGGACCCGAACACGTCCATCCGACTGCCGTCGGGCAGCTCGAGCCAGGACATGTTCTCCACCACCCCGACGACGTGCTGGTGGGTCTGCACGGCGATCGAGCCGGCCCGCTCGGCCACCTCCGCCGCAGCCGTCTGCGGGGTGGTGACGACGAGCACCTCCGCCCCGGGCAGCAGCTGGGACGTGCTCAGGGCGATGTCGCCGGTCCCCGGCGGCAGGTCGAGCAGCAGCACGTCGAGATCGCCGAAGAACACGTCGGACAGGAACTGCTCGAGGGCGCGGTGCAGCATCGGCCCGCGCCAGACCACCGGCTGGTTGCCGGGCACGAACATGCCGATCGAGATGACCTTCACCCCGTGGGCGACCGGCGGCAGGATCATGTCGTCGACCTGGGTCGGTGCCTGCTGCACGCCGAGCATCCGGGGCACGGAGAACCCGTAGACGTCGGCGTCCACCACGCCGACCCGCAGTCCGTCGGCGGCCATCGCTGCGGCGAGGTTGACGGTCACCGAGGACTTGCCGACGCCGCCCTTGCCGGAGGCGATCGCGTAGACACGGGTGAGCGAGCCGGCCTTGGCGAACGGGATCTCCCGCGCCACCTGCCCGCCGCGCAGCTTCGTGCGCAGCGCCTCACGCTGGTCGTCGTCCATGACGTCGAGATCCACCCGCACCGCAGTGACGCCGGGCACCTCGCTCACCGCCCGGGTCACGTCCCGGGTGATCGTGTCTCGCATCGGGCAGCCCGCCACCGTGAGGTAGACGGCCACGTCGACCGAGCCGTCCTGCGCGATGTCCACCGACTTGACCATGTCGAGGTCGGTGATGGGACGGCGGATCTCCGGGTCGTCGACGCGGGCGAGGGCCTCGCGGACGGCGTCCATCGTCGGGGAGGGCATGTCCCCAGGGTAGGTGGTCACCAGCTGTTCAGGGGACGGCGGTCCGGCACCAGGGGCAGACCCGCCAGTCCGGCTCCAGGGCGCGGTTGCAGGAGCCGCAGTGGCCCCGGTCCAGCGTCGTCGTGCACCACGGGCAGACCAGCATGTCGTGGGCGACCGGGCGCTCGCACGCCGGGCAGTGCCGGCCCCCGCTCGCGTCGCTGTGGGTGACCCGGACGGCCTCCTCGAAGGTGGTCTCCCCACGCCGCGCCTTCTCGATCGCCGCCGCCCGCAAGGTCATCATCCCGGCAGCGCGGGCCTGGGCGCCGACCGCGTCCTCCGACGGGTTCTTCAGCAGCACGCTGCGCATACCGGCATCGACCTCGAGCACCTCGAACACCGCGGTGCGACCGCGGTAGCCGGTGCCGCCGCACTCCGGGCAGCCGGTGCCGCGCAGCGGCGTCGCGTCCAGGACGTCGTCGAGGCGCAGCCCGAGCAGGGCCAGGGTCCCCTCGTCCGGCACGTAGCTCTCGGCGCAGGTCGGGCACGGCCGGCGGACGAGCCGCTGAGCCAGCGACGCGGTCAGCGAGGACGCGACGAGGAACGGCTCGACACCCATGTCGACGAGCCGGGTGAGCGCGGCGACCGCCGAGTTCGTGTGCAGGGTGGTGAGCACGAGGTGCCCGGTCAGGGAGGCGCGCAGGGCGAGCTCGGCGGTCTCGGCGTCGCGGACCTCGCCGACGAGCACGATGTCCGGGTCCTGGCGCAGCACCGAGCGCAGCCCGGCCTGGAACGTCATCCCGGTCCGGGTGTTCACCTGCACCTGGGTGATCCCGGGCAGCTGCACCTCGACCGGGTCCTCGAGGGTGACGATGTTCTTCTCCGGAGTGAGGATCTCGGCGATCGCCGAGTACAGCGTGTTGGTCTTGCCCGAGCCGGTCGGCCCGGTGATCAGCACGAGCCCCTGAGGGACGGACAGCGCCGAGCGGAACACCGCGAGCTGGCCGGGCTCGAAACCGACCTCGGCGAGCGGGGTCACCTGGTCACCGCGGGTCAGCAGCCGGATGACGACCTTCTCGCCGTGCAGCCCGGGCAGGCTCGAGACGCGGCAGTCCACGGGGGTGCCGTCGACGACGATCCGGGTGCGCCCGTCCTGGGGCACCCGGCGCTCGGCGATGTCGAGACCGGACATGATCTTGAGTCGGCTGATCACCGAGGGTGCTACCCGGCGGCTCGTGGTCATCACGTCACGCAGCAGCCCGTCCACCCGGAAGCGCACCCGCAGCGCCTCCCGCTGGGTCTCCACGTGGATGTCCGAGGCTCCCAGCCGGACGGCGTCGGAGAGCACCCGGTTGACGAGCTGGACGATCGGGGCGTCGTCGTCCGGTCCGGCCCCCGGCTCGTCGGGGTCGTCGTCGACGGCGTCGCCGAGGATCGCGGTGACACCAGGGTCGTCCTGGCCCAGCGCCCACGCCCGGGTCAGGTGGTCGCGGATCTGCGACTGCCCCGCGACGACGACGGTGACGTCCGCGACCCCGGTGTGCAGCCGGACGTCGTCCAGGGCCATCACGTCGGTGGGGTCGGACATCGCCACGACGAGGGAGTCCCCGTCCCGGTCGACGACGACCGCCGAGCTCCGCTCGGCCACCTGCCGGGGGAGCAGCCGGACGACGTCCGGGGCGGGCGGCGTCCGGCCCAGGTCGATCGTGCCCAGCCCGAGGTGCGCGGCGAGGGCGAGGCTGATCATCCGCTCGTCGGCGTAGCCGAGCTCGACGAGGAGCTCGCCGAGCCGCTTGCGCGGCCCGGGCCGCTCCCGCTGCACGTTGAGAACGGTGTGCAGCTCCTCGACGGTCAGCAGACCGGCCTCGACCAGCACGTCACCGAGGCGCTTACGGACGGTGGGCTCGCTCACTCCTGCGACTTCGGCACGTCGGGCCCCGAGGTGTAGCGGTGGTGCTCCTCGAGCTCCTCGAGGAGGTTGCGCAGCTCCGAGCGCAGGAAGTCGCGGGTGGCCACCTCCCGCATCGCGATCCGCAGCGCGGCGACCTCGCGCGCCAGGTACTCGGTGTCGGCGAGGTTGCGTTCCGCCCGCTGCCGGTCCTGCTCGAAGGCGACCCGGTCCCGGTCGTCCTGCCGGTTCTGCGCGAGCAGGATCAGCGGGGCGGCGTAGGAGGCCTGCAGGGACAGGATGAGGGTCAGGAGGGTGTAGTTCAGCGCCCGCGGGTCGAACTGCAGCTCCGGCGGGGCGAAGGTGTTGTAGGCGAGCCACACCCCGACGAACGCGGTCATGTAGACGAGGAACCGCGGGGTCCCCATGAACCGGGCGATCCGTTCCGACCAGCGGCCGAACGCCTCGGGGTCCACCCGCGGGCGGCGCACCAGGCGACGGCGGGCCTCGCGCGGGGTGTCCAGGCCCTCGCCGCGACGGCGGTGGCCGCGGCGGTGCCGCTCCCGCTGGTCGCGCTCGCGCTCCTCAGCCACCGGAGCCCTCCTGCCCCGGCGCCTGCTCCGGCGCCTGGTCCGGCGCCTGGTCCGGTGGCGCGGTCTGCTCCTCGGCCTCGGCGTGCAGCTCGTCCTGCTCACGCCAGTCGTCGGGCAGGATGTGGTCGAGGACGTCGTCCACGGTGACGACGCCGAGCAGCCGGCCGTCGTCGTCGGTGACCGGCACCGACACGAGGTTGTAGGTGGCCAGGCGGCGGGTGACCAGGCCGAGCGGGGCGTCGACGCCCACCGGTTCGACGTCCGGGTCCAGGATGGCCCCGATCGGCTGGTGCGGCGGCTCCCGCAGCATCCGCTGGATGTGCACGACGCCGAGCAGCCGACCGGTGGGGGTCTCCAGCGGGGGCCGGCAGACGAACACCGCGGCGGCCAGCGCGGGGGAGAGCTCGGAGCGCCGGACGTGCGCCAGCGCCTCCGCGACGGTGGCCTCCGGGCCGAGGATGACCGGCTCGGTGGTCATCAGGCCGCCGGCGGTGTTCTCGCCGTAGGCGAGCAGGCGACGCACGTCCCGGGCCTCGTCCGGCTCCATCAGCAGCAGCAGCTGCTCCTGCTGGTCGGCGGGCAGCTCACCGAGCAGGTCCGCCGCGTCGTCCGGCTGCATCGCCTCCAGGACGTCGGCGGCCCGCTCCCGGCGCAGGGCGGAGAGGATCTCCACCTGGTCGTCCTCGGGCAGCTCCTCCAGGACGTCGGCCAGCCGCTCGTCGTCCAGGGCCGCGGCCAGCTCCAGGCGCCGCTTGTCGGACAGGTCGTGCAGCAGGTCGGCGATGTCGGCCGCCTTCATCTCCTCCAGGGATGCGGCCAGCATGGTCGCGCCCTGCTCGAGCTGGTGGCCGGCCAGGCCGGTGACCTCCTCGTAGTCGAGCAGCAGGGTCTCCCCGCGGCGGCGCAGCCCGCGGTGGGTGCCCTTGCGGACGAAGACCTTGGACAGCTCCCAGTCACGGGTCCGCAGCTGCTCGATCGCGACGTCCTCGACCGTGGCCTCCTCGCCGGTCTCGACGATCCGGACGGTCCGCTCGAGCATCTCGTGGATGACGAGGGTCTCCGTCGGCCGCTGCTCGAACCGGCGCATGTTGACCAGGCCCGTGCTGATCACCTGACCGGCGTCCATCGAGGTGACCCGCGTCATCGGCAGGAACACCCGCCGACGGCCCGGGACCTCGACGACGAGCCCGACCGCCCGCGGCCGACGGCGGCCTGGCCGGAACAGCACGACGGCGTCGCGCACCCGGCCGACCTCGTCCCCGAGGGGGTCCAGGACGCGTAAGCCGGCCAGGCGCGCCACGAACACCCTCGTCGGCGCACCGCTCACACGGGGCAGGCTATCGGCCGCCTCTAGAGTCCCCGTGTGAGCCACACCCTGGCCTTCGAGGTCGTCGACGTGTTCACCAGCGAACCCTTCCGCGGCAACCCGCTCGCGGTCGTGCTCGGCACCGAGGCGCTGGACAGCGCTCAGCTGCAGGCGATCGCCGTGGAGTTCGCGCTGTCCGAGACCGCCTTCCCGCTGGCGCCGACCGCGGCGGAGCGGGAGCGCGGCGTGGACTACCGGCTGCGGATCTTCACCCCGCGCACCGAGCTCCCCTTCGCCGGGCACCCGTCGGTCGGCACGGCGTGGCTGATGGCCCGGCGCGGGCACGTCCCTGCCGGGCGGGTCGTGCAGGCCTGCGGCGCCGGGGACCTGCCGCTGGAGGTGGCGGCCGACGGGGGCCGTGTCGTGCTGACCGGCGGGACGCCGTCACTGGGCCCGGAGGTGGACGCCCAGGCGGTGCTCGAGGCCGTGGGCCTGGCCGCCGCCGACCTGGCCGGTCCGGTTCCGCGGACCGCGGGCACCGGTATCGACTTCTGCTACCTGGCCGTGCGCGCGGACGCGCTCGCGCGGGCGGAGGCCGACGTGCGGGCCCTGCGCGGCGTCGGCAGCGTGCTGCTGTTCGACTGGAACGAGGGGGACCCGGTGCGCGCCCGCATGTTCGCCCCCGACCTCGGTGTCGCCGAGGACCCGGCGACCGGCTCGGCGGCGCTGGGCCTGGGCGTCTTCGCCGTCGCCTCGGGGCTGCTGCCCGCCGAGGGCACCAGCCGGTTCACCGTGCTGCAGGGGGTGGAGATGGGCCGGCCGTCCCACCTGCACGTCGAGGTGGACGCCGCGGGCGGGCGGGCGGTCGCGGCCCGGGTCGCCGGGGACGTCGTCCCGGTCTCCTCCGGGCGGATCGTCGTGCCGCCGCCGGCACCTGGCGGCCCGGTCCCTGCGGACGTCAGCGGCGGCGTCGCCGTCCGCCGAGGTGGAACGGACGCCGCCGGACGGTGACCGCCGGGGTCGGGACCGGAGGGGACGCGCCGGAGGTGTCGTCGTAGCCGCCCGGCTGCTCGGTCGGTGGACCGACCGGGACGAGGCGCAGCACCCGGGAGCCGGTCGCCCACCGCTGCGGCAGGGTCTCGGGGTCGGCGGCGTTGAGCCGCTCGGCCCGCAGCGCCTCCACCGTCGGCGCCCACACCGGGTCGCCCGGGTCGAGCACCTCCACCCTGGCCGGGAACGTCAGCAGCCGGGAGCCGGCCGCCTTGCTCCGGACGACGACCTCGACCTCGCGGACGTCGTCCGGGACCGGGTCCGGCTGCTCCTCGCCGCCCACCACCACGGCGACCGCACCCTCGTGCCACACCGACCACACCGGCCGGGCCGGGCGCCCCGCGGCGCGGACCCAGACCAGCGGGCTGCGGCGGCATGCCTCGGCGACCAGCGGATCCGGCGCCCTCTCGCTCACCCCGCGAGCCTGCCAGACCCGGGCGAGCAAGGTCACGGTGACACCGCCGGGTCCCGTCGGTAACGTCCGGCGCCATGCCGACCTCTGACGCCGCCCGCACGCTGCGCCCCCGCCGGTCCAACCTCGCCGTGCCCGGGTCGAGCACGAAGATGATCACGAAGGCGAAGGGGCTGCCGGCCGACCAGGTGTTCCTCGACATCGAGGACGCCGTCGCGCCGCTGGCGAAGCCGGAGGCCCGCCGGAACATCGTCGCCGCCCTCACCGAGGGGGGATGGGGCGAGAAGGTGCGCACGGTGCGGGTCAACGACTGGACGACGCAGTGGACGTACACCGACGTCGTCGAGGTGGTGAGCGGGGCCGGCGCCGACCTCGACTGCATCATGCTCCCGAAGGTGCAGAGCGCCGACCAGGTCGTCGCGCTGGACCTGCTGCTCACCCAGATCGAGAAGAGCGAGGGGCTCGAGGTCGGCCGGATCGGGATCGAGGCGCAGATCGAGAACGCCCGCGGCCTCATCGCGGTGGACGCGATCGCCGCGGCGAGCCCGCGGGTGGAGACCATCATCTTCGGGCCGGCGGACTTCATGGCGAGCATCAACATGAAGTCCCTCGTGGTCGGGGAGCAGCCGCCTGGTTACGACGTCGGGGACGCCTACCACTACATCCTCATGCGGATCCTCATGGCTGCCCGGGCCAACGACCAGCAGGCCATCGACGGCCCGTACCTGCAGATCCGGGACGTCGAGGGGTTCACCCGGGTGGCGAGGCGGTCGGCCGCGCTGGGTCTGGACGGCAAGTGGGTGCTGCACCCCGGTCAGATCGACGCCGCGAACGAGGTGTTCAGCCCGCGCCAGGAGGACTACGACCACGCCGAGAACATCCTCGACGCCTACGAGTGGTACACCTCCGAGGCCGGCGGCAAGCGCGGGGCGGCGATGCTCGGTGACGAGATGATCGACGAGGCGTCGCGGAAGATGGCGCTCGTCATCGCGGGCAAGGGCCGGGCCGCGGGGATGCAGCGCAGCGACCGCTGGAGCCCGCCGCAGGAGTGAGCACGTCGCGGGGAGCGTCACGCCGCGTCCGAGGTGCACGGTGCCTCGCCCCGGCATACGGTGCCCGGTATGGCTACGAAGAAGAGCGCCGCCGTCCCCGCGTACACCGTCCCCGGCCTGTCCACCGACGACGGAGGCCGCGTCGCCGAGCTCCTGCAGGACCGGCTCAACGCCCTGCAGGACCTGGCGATGACGCTCAAGCACGTGCACTGGAACGTCACGGGTCCGCAGTTCATCGGCGTCCACGAGATGCTCGACCCGCAGGTCGACGCCGTCCGGGCCATGGTCGACGAGACCGCCGAGCGGATCGCCACCCTCGGGGCCTCCCCGGTCGGCACCCCCGGTGCGCTCGTCGCCCAGCGCAGCTGGGACGACTACAGCATCGGCCGGGCCAGCGCGATCGAGCACCTGGGCGCCCTCGACGTCGTCTACACCGGGGTCATCGGCGCCCACCGCGAGGCGATCGAGACGGTCGGCGAGATCGACCCCGTCACCGAGGACATGCTCATCGGCCAGGTCGGCCAGCTCGAGATGTTCCACTGGTTCGTCCGGGCCCACCTGGAGAACTCCGGTGGCGAGCTGTCCACGCAGGGCGCGAGCACCGAGGGCGCGGCGGCGAAGAAGGCGTCCACCCGACGGACCGCGTAAGCGACGAACCGGTGCGGCAGGTCCCGTGCGGCGTGCGGGTGGCCCGCCTCACGTCGTTCCGGGGTCGCCGTTCGCCGGCCGGGCCGCAATACTCCGCGGTGACCGTCGGCGACACTCCGGAGGACGTATGGGCCGTCTGCAGCACACCGAGGGACTGACCGAGGACCAGCAGGAGCTGCTGGCCCTGGTCCGGCAGTTCGTCGACGAGCAGGTCCTGCCCGTCGCCACCGAGCTGGAGCACCGGGACGAGTACCCGACCGAGATCGTCGAGGCGATGAAGGAGATGGGGATCTTCGGCCTGACGATCCCCGAGGAGTACGGCGGACTCGGACAGTCGCTGCTCACCTACGCGCTGTGCGTGGAGGAGCTCGCCCGTGGGTGGATGAGCATCAGCGGCATCGTCAACACCCATTTCATCGTGGCGTACATGCTGCTCCAGCACGGCACCGAGGAGCAGAAGCGGCGCTACCTGCCGCGGATGGCGACCGGCGAGGTGCGCGGCGCGTTCTCGATGAGCGAGCCCGGCTGCGGCTCCGACGTCTCCGGCATCCGCTCCAAGGCCGTCCGCGGCCAGGACGGCGCCTGGACGCTGACCGGCCAGAAGATGTGGCTGACCAACGGTGCGTCGGCCAACCTCGTCGCCGTCCTCGTCCGCACGGACACCGGCGCGGACTCGGTGTACCGCAACATGTCGACGTTCCTGGTGGACAAGGAGCCCGGGTTCGGCGAGACCGCCCAGGGCATCGTCGTGCCGGGGAAGATCGACAAGATGGGCTACAAGGGCGTCGACACCACCGAGCTCGTGCTCGACGGCCACCGGAGCACCGACGACCAGATCCTCGGCGGGCAGCCGGGGCGGGGCTTCTACCAGATGATGGACGGCGTCGAGGTCGGCCGGGTCAACGTCGCCGCCCGCGGCTGCGGGGTGGCCATGCGCGCCTTCGAGCTCGGCGTCGCCTACGCCCAGCAGCGGGAGGCCTTCGGCAAGAAGATCGCCGACCACCAGGCGGTGCTGTTCCGCCTCGCGGAGATGGCCACCAAGGTCGAGGCCGCGCACCAGATGATGGTGATGGCGGCGCGGACCAAGGACGCGGGTGACCGCAACGACCTCGAGGCCGGGATGGCCAAGTACCTCGCCAGCGAGTACTGCGCCCAGGTCGTCGAGGACTCCTTCCGCATCCACGGCGGCTACGGCTACTCCAAGGAGTACGAGATCGAGCGGCTCTACCGCGAGGCGCCGATGCTGCTCATCGGCGAGGGCACCGCGGACATCCAGCGGATGATCATCGGCCGACGGTTGCTCGAGGCCTACCCGAGTAGGGGATGATGCCCGCATGTCGAACGTGAACCCGATGGGCCGCTCACCGCTCGCCGTCCCGACCCCGCCGAAGGGGGTCGAGATCGCGGACTACCCGACGTACCTCGAGGCCCAGAGGGCGGTCGACTACCTGTCGGACCACCAGTTCCCGGTCCAGCTCGTCACCATCGTCGGCGTCGACCTCAAGATGGTCGAGCGGGTCACCGGCCGGCTCAGCTACCCCCGCGTCGCCCTTGCCGGCGCGGCGTCGGGCGCGTGGTTCGGCCTGTTCGTCGGCCTCCTGCTGTCGCTGTTCACCCTTGGTGCGAGCCTGCTCGAGACGGTGCTGCCGGCGCTGCTCATCGGCGCCGGCTTCGGGATGCTCTTCGGGGTCATCTCCTACTCCTTCACCGGCGGCCGGCGGGACTTCACCTCCACCAGCCAGATCGTCGCCGGCCGGTACTCGGTGCTGTGCGCCGAGGAGGAGGCCGGACGGGCCCGCCAGATGCTCGCCGACCTGGCACAGGGCCGCCCGGCAGGCACGCACGACACACCGTGACGACCGGCGGTACCCGAACCGGTGGCACCACCCGCGCCGACGTCGAGGCTGCCCGCAGCCGGGTCGGCGGCACCGTGCGCCGCACCCCGGTGATCCGCGTCGAGCCAGCGGCACTCGGAGGCGCACCGGGTGCCGCGCCGGTCGCGCTGAAGCTCGAGATGCTGCAGCACACCGGCTCGTTCAAGGCCCGCGGCGCGCTGAACGCGCTGCTGGCCGCGGGTGAGCTGCCCGCTGCCGGTGTGGTCGCCGCCAGCGGCGGCAACCACGGCCTGGCGGTGGCCTGGGCGGCCGCCCGGCTCGGTGCGCCGGCGACGGTCTTCGTCCCCGAGACGGCGCCGGACGCCAAGGTCGCCGGGTTGCGTGCTCTCGGGGCCGACGTCCGGCTCGTGGGGAGCCGGTACGCCGAAGCCCTCACCGCGGCCCGGGAGCGCGTGCTGCAGACCGGAGCGCTCGCCGTCCACGCCTACGACGAGCCCGGAGTGGTCGCCGGCCAGGGCACCGTCGGCCTGGAGCTCGCCGAGGACGCCCCGGACGTCGACACGGTGCTCGTCGCGGTCGGGGGCGGTGGGCTGGCCGGAGGGATCGCCGCCGCGCTGCGCGGGGTGGCGCGCGTCGTGGGGGTCGAGCCCGTGGGCTGCCCGACGTGGCACCGGGCCCGTGCCGCCGGGGAGCCGGTGGACGTCGAGGTCGGCGGGGTCGCGGCCGACTCCCTCGGTGCGACCCGGCTGGGCGGACTGGGCTTCGCCGCGCTCACCGAGGCCGGCGCGGGCTCGGTGCTCGTGGACCCGGACGCGGTGCTCGCCGCACGACGCCTGCTGTGGCAGCGGCTGCGCCTCGCCGTCGAGCCCGGCGCGGCGGTGGCCGCCGCGGCCCTGCTGTCGGGGGTCTACCGGCCGCAGCCGCGGGAACGGGTCGCCGTCGTGCTGTGCGGCGCGAACAGCGACCCCGCCGACCTCGCCTGACCGGCGAGCGCCGGCTACCGGGCGCGCAGCGACGCCATCCAGGCCTCGACCTCCTCCGGGCGGCGGGGGAGCATCCCGCTGAGGTTCTCGCACCCGTCCTCGGTGACCAGCACGTCGTCCTCGATCCGGACGCCGATGCCGCGCAGCTCCTCGGGGACGGCGAGGTCGTCGGCCTTGAAGTACAGGCCCGGTTCGATGGTGAACACCATGCCCGGGCGCAGCTCGGCGTCCAGGTACATCTCCCGGCGTGCCTGGGCGCAGTCGTGCACGTCGATGCCGAGGTGGTGGGAGGTGCCGTGCACCATCCACCGCCGGTGGTACCCGCCGCGCTCGGGGTCGAGGGACTCCTCGGCGCTGACCGGCAGCAGTCCCCACTCGGCCAGCCGCTCGGCGATCACCCGCATCGCCGCGCCGTGCAGGTCACGGAACCGGGACCCCGGCCGGGCGACGGCGAACGCGGCGTCCGCCGCCTCGAGGACGGCCGAGTACACGCGGCGCTGGGCGTCGGTGAACCGCCCGTCCACCGGCAGGGTGCGGGTGACGTCGGCGGTGTAGAGCGAGTCCACCTCGACGCCGGCGTCGACGAGCACCAGCTCACCGGGGCGCACCGGGCCGTCGTTGCGGATCCAGTGCAGGGTGCAGGCGTGCTCCCCGGCGGCCGCGATCGTCTCGTAGCCGACGCCGTTGCCCTCCCGCCGTGCCCGGGACTCGAACGCGGTCTCCACCACCCGCTCGCCCCTGGGGTGCCCGACGGCCTCGGGCAGGGCCCGGACGATGTCGGCGAAGCCCCGGGCACTGGCCTCGACCGCGAGCCGCAGCTGGGCCACCTCCCAGTCGTCCTTGACCAGGCGCGACTCGGACAGCGCCTCGGCGAGGGCAGCGTCGAGGTCGGCGTACTCCTCCGCGGTGAGCCCGCTGCCCTGCCGGACGACGGCCACCTCACGCTCCACCGCCGGGTCGGCGTCGGGGACGACGCGGACCCGCACACCGCCCGGGCCGACGTCCTTGCGCAGGGCGTCGGGCAGCTCCTCGACGTGCCGGCAGCGCAGGCCGAGCTCGGCCTCGACCTCGGCCAGGCTGGGGCGGGCCCCCACCCACAGCTCGCCGTAGCGGGAGTCGGCGTAGAACTCCTCGGTGTCGCGGTCCGCGCGCGGCCGGAAGTAGAGCACCGCCTCGTGGCCGCCGCCGTCCGTCGGGTCGAGCACGAGGACGGCGTCCGGCTCACGGTCGGTGCCCAGGCCGGTGAGGTGCGCGAACGCCGAGTGCGGGCGGAAGCGGTAGTCGGTGTCGTTGCTGCGGACCTTCAGCGGGCCGGCCGGGACGACGAGCCGGTCGCCGGGGAAGGCGGCCGAGATGCGCTCGCGCCGGGCGGCGGCGTAGGGGGCGACCTCGCTCCGCGGGGGCAGCGTGTCCGGTCGGGGAGCCCAGTCGGCGGCGATGAAGCGCTTGAACGCCTCGGAGGTGGGTCGCTGGCTGCGGTTGGATCCCCGGTCGCTCAGCGGCTGCTCCGGCGGTGTCTCCGAGGTCTCCGGCGCGTCTGGGTTCTCCGGCGTGCCCGGCTCACGTGTCATACCGGCCATCATCGCGCACCCGGCTGCGCTCTGAGGTCCCTCCACCGCCACGACGAGCCGGGGACGAGAAGCTCCGGGTCGCCGGTCCACAGCATGGCCTCGTGGAGGACAGCAGTGGCGGCCGCGAACGCGTCGGCGTACGCCAGGGGGTGCCCGGCCTTGATGCGGGCGGCTTCGAGGACTGTGCGCTCGTCGGGCAGGACGCAGGTGACGAGCGCACGGAGGTCACGCGTCGCCTCGGCCGCTGCGTCTTCGCCGTGGGCGCGGAGCACGACGTAGTGGACCTCGCCCAGGTTGATCCAGCTCATCACCGGCCGTTGCTCCTCCAGGAGCTGGGCAACGGCGTCGGCGGCTGGTGGGGCGTCCTCGAGGAACCGCAGCACCGCCCACGAGTCGAGGACGACGCTGACGCTCACGGAGCCGACTCGCGGACGCGGTCGGCGGCGCGGTCGGCCTCGAGCTGTGCAGTCAGGTCGGAGCCACGGAACCTGCCACGAAGGTGCGGGCGGTGGACTGCCCGGTAGACCGCGACATGGTCACCGTGACGCGAGAAGCTGACTTCGTCGCCCGGCTGGATGCCGAGCTGGTCGCGCAGGGCCTTCGGGATCACCACCTGCCCCTTGGCCCCGACCCGGTGAGTCATACCTCGCAGTATAACTCTCGTGACTGAGGACACCCACCGCTGGCGCGGTCCCTCCGGCACGATGTGCCGCGGTCGGACCACCCGCGAGGAGGAGCAGCCATGCAGTTCGGTCGCACGTTCGAGGAGTTCGAGGTCGGCGCGGTCTACAAGCACTGGCCCGGTAAGACGGTGACGGAGTACGACGACCACCTGTTCTGCCTGCTGACGATGAACCACCACCCGCTGCACCTGGACGCGAACTACGCGGAGCACACGACGCAGTTCCGCCGGAACGTCGTCGTGGGCAACTACGTGTACTCGCTGCTGCTCGGGATGTCCGTGCCGGACGTCTCCGGCAAGGCGATCGCCAACCTCGAGGTGGAGTCGCTCAAGCACGTCGCCCCGACGTTCCACGGCGACACGATCTACGGGCAGACCGAGGTGCTCGACAAGCGGGAGTCGGCGAGCAAGGACGACCGCGGCATCGTCTCGGTCGAGACCCGGGGCTACAACCAGGACGGGACGCTGGTCTGCGTCTTCCGCCGCAAGGTGATGGTGCCCAAGCAGAGCTACCTCGACGCCCGGGGCGGGGAGCAGCCGGCCCGCCCCGAGCCGGCCGCTGGGTAGTCCGGCAGAGCGCTCAGACCCGAGGCAGCACGTCCCACGCGGTCAGCGCCTGCCGGAGGCCGTCGACCACGGTGAGGGCCTCGAGGCCTGCGGCGTCGACCCACTGGGCGTCCGTGGCGTCGTCCGCGGGCTGCGGGTCCGTGGCGCCGTCCACGGTGCACAGGTAGTCGCGGATCACGTACACGCCTCCGGTCGGGGCGTCCCGGCGGACGGCGCCCAGCAACGGCCCCACCCGGACCCGCAACCCGGTCTCCTCGGCCACCTCCCGGGCGACGGCCCGGACGTCGTCCTCGCCCGCCTCCACCCGTCCGCCGGGCACGGACCACAGCCCGGCGCCCGGCGGGTTCCGCCGCCGGACGAGCAGCAGCCGACCCGTCTCGTCGTGCACCACCGCGCCGACGCAGGGGATCTCGGCGCCAGGAGCCACCTCGTTCACGGCTGGCAGGGTAGGCGGCTGACAGGGGTCGGCGGCTGGCAGGTAAGCGGCACCGAGGTCCCTTGACCGGGGGCACCCGGGACGGGACCGTGACCTGCGTGCGGAACGAACCCTGCTGCCCCCGGTGCGCGGAGCCGGTGCGCCCGCCAGGCCTGCGGGCCAGCGGCTGGACCTGCCCCGCTCACGGCCAGGTCCCACCGTTCCAGCCGCCGCACCCACCGTCCGCCGCGTGGCTGGCCGACGTCGCCCGCCGGTCCACCGTCCCGGTCTGGGTGCCGTGGCCCCTGCCGCGCGGCTGGCTGCTCAGCGGCGTGGGCGAGGCCGGGACGGCGCGGCAGGGGCCGGTCGCCACCGTCGTGGCTGTGTCGGGTCCCAACCCGACACCCAACCCGGCCGTCCCCGCTGAGCATCCCGCCGACGTCCTCCTCGTCGCCGAGGGTCCCGGTGTCGGTCTCGGCGCGTCGCTGGCCGGGCTGGGTGACGTCGACCCCGGCGAGACGGTCGTGACCGGCCGCCCGGACGTCAAGGTCCACGCCCACGGCCAGCACACCCCGTTGTGGCACGTGGACGGCGCCGAGGACCGGGTGGCGTTCGTCGGCGAGTCCCGGGGTGTGTGGCTGTGGGTGCTGGTGTGGCCGGCGTCGGCGTCCGCGCTGCTGCTCGAGCCGCTCGAGCTCGTCGACGTCCGCGAGGGTGGACCGGCGCTGTTCCCGCCCACCGGGGCCGCGTGCCCGCGGTTGACCTGACCGGTGCCCGTCCTTGGTCGAGGGGCCCGGCCGTAGGCTCCGCGGGTGCGCATCGACCTCCACACGCACTCCACCGCCTCCGACGGCACCCAGCCGCCCGCCGAGGTGGTCCGCAGCGCCGTCGAGGCCGGTCTGGACGTCGTCGCGCTCACCGACCACGACACCACCGCCGGGTGGGCCGAGGCGGCCGAGGCCGCCCGTCGGTACGGGATCGTCCTGGTGCCGGGGACCGAGGTCTCGTGCTCCTACCACGGGGTGAGCGTCCACCTGCTGAGCTACCTGCAGGACCCTGCCGCGCCCGGGCTGCTGACCGAGACCGAACGCGCCCGGGAGTCCCGCCTGCACCGCGCCGAGCGCATGGTCGAGCTCGTGGCCGCCGACTACCCGCGCCTGACCTGGCAGGCCGTCCTGGACCACACCAGCGCAGGGACGACCGTCGGGCGCCCCCACCTGGCCGACGCGCTGGTCGACCTCGGCTACTTCCCGGACCGGGACACCGTCTTCCGTGACGTGCTCACCGAGCGGTCCCCGTACTACGTGCCGCACTACGCGCCCGACCCGGTCACGGCGGTGCGTCTGGTCCGCGAGGCCGGCGGCGTGCCGGTCTTCGCCCACCCGCTGGCCAGCCGGCGCGGGCGCACCGTCGGGGAGGACGTCGTCGAGGCCATGGTGGACGCCGGACTGGCCGGGCTGGAGGTCGACCACCGGGACCACGACCCCGAGCAGCGGGAGCACCTTCGGGCCCTGGCGCGCCGGTGGGACCTCATCGTCACCGGGTCCAGTGACTACCACGGGGACGGCAAGCCGAACCGGATCGGGGAGAACCTCACCGCCGAGGAGGAGTACCTGCGGATCCTCGAGCAGGCGACGGGCTCGGCGCCGGTGCGTCCAGGTCAGCCCTAGGCTCGGCCCGCCACGACCGGGGCCCGGTCAGCGTCGTGCGCACCATCCGCAGCGCCGTGTCGACCCCGGCCCCGACCAGGCCCGCGGCGCCGGGCAGCTCCGCCAGGGCGTACATCCGCCGCGCCCAGTCGGGCAGCGCCGCGAACGCCAGTCCGGACACCCCCGCCCAGACCGGCAGCTCGGTGAGGTCCTCGGCGGGGGACACCACCTCCTGGGCCAGGCGGTGGCTCGCCGGGCCGACCGCCAGCTCGGCGCGCGTGCGGTCCAGGTGCTCGGTGAGCGCCGCCACGGTCGAGGGGACGACGTCCGGCTCCAGCCCGCACAGCGCCGCCGCCCGGACCTGTTCGGCGACGTAGTCGTCGGCCTCCTGGTCGGTGAGCCGCAGCCCGCCGCGGCGCACCACGGTCAGGAACGAGTCGACCCGGCAGACGTGCTCCCACAGCAGCAGGTCCTCGTCGTCCCCCTGCCAGCGTCCGCCCACGCTGCGGGACCCGGTCAGCGTCCCGCTGAGGGCCCGGGCCCGGGCCGCCACGGTCAACGCCTCCGCCGCGTTGCCGAAGGTGGTGATCGCGACGGCGTCGGTGAGGTCCCGCAACCGCCCCCACGGGTCGTCCCGCAACCGGGCGCGGGTCAGGTAGTCACGCTGGGAGGTCGCGTCGTCGGCGACCGGGTGCAGGGCTCGTAGCAGCAGGGCACGCAGGCCGGCCAGGCCGACGAGCGGATCGGCGTGCACGCGCCACGTCACGCTCGCCGGCGAGAACAGCCCGGCGTCGGTCATACCCCTACCGTGACGGGGATCGACGAAGATCGCAGGTCGGCGGGCGGCGTCCCTGAGCCGGTCCGCTCAGCGCGCCGGCAGCTCGAACCAGACCCGCTTGCCGCCGTCCGCCGTCCGGTACCCCCACCGGTCGGAGAGGGTCTCCACCAGGTGCAGCCCGCGGCCGTCGACGTCGGTGGGCGCGGCGCGGCGGGGCGACAGGGTGCCGCCGGCGTCGTCGTCGACCTCGACCCGCAGACGCCGGTCGTCCACCCCGGCTCGCACCCGGATCGGGCCGCTGCCGTGCCGGATCGCGTTGGTCACCAGCTCGCTGGTCAGGAGCACCGCCACCTCGGCGGGCTCGCCGTCGATACCCCAGGTGGAGAGCGCCCTGGCCATGATGCGCCGAGCGCGCCCGACCTCACGGGGGCCTGTGCCCAGCTCGGCGATCAGCTCCACGACCGGGATTGTTCCGTATCGGCGGCCCGAGGCGAGAATGGGCCGGGCACCGGCGTGCCGCGTCACCGTCAGGCACCATCAGGCACCCCGAGGCGTCCGCACCGAGGAAGCGCACCGAGGAACCGCACTGAGGAGAGAGAGGCAGGCCCGTGACCCTGACGATGGCGGTGGCCAACCAGAAGGGCGGCGTGGCCAAGACGACGACCGTCGCCTCCCTGGGCGCGGCGTTCGCGGAGCTGGGCCTGCGTCCGCTGCTCGTCGACCTCGACCCGCAGGCCTGTCTGACGTTCTCCCTCGGCATCGACCCGGACGCCGTCGAGGTGTCCATGCACGAGGTGCTCACCGGTGCCGCGACCGCGGCCGAGGCGCTGCTCGAGGCCGACGACGGCGTCGACGTGCTGCCCGCGGCCATCGACCTGGCCGGCACAGAGGCCGTGCTGCTGCCCCGTCCGGGTCGGGAGTACGTGCTGCGGACGGTCCTGGAGCCGGTCGCGGGACGGTACGACGTCGTCCTGCTGGACTGCTCGCCCTCGCTGGGGGTGCTGACCCTGAACGCGCTGACCGCCGCCGACGAGCTTCTCGTGCCGTTGCAGGCCGAGATGCTCAGCCACCGCGGCGTGGGACAGCTGCTCGACACCGTCGCCGACGTCCAGCGCATCCTCAACCGCGACCTCGTCGTCCGCGGTCTGCTGCCGACGATGTTCGACGGCCGGACCGTCCACGCGCGGGCCGTGCTGGCCGACGTCCAGGAGCGCTACGGGCTGCCGGTGCTGAGCCCACCGATCCCCAAGTCGGTGCGGTTCGCCGAGGCACCCGCGGTCGGCCGTTCCATCCTGCGGACGTCGAGGGGCTCCAAGGGAGCCGAGGCCTACCGGGCGGTGGCCGCGGGGCTCGTCCATGCGTGGGGACTCCAGCCGCACGGCCCGGCGGCCGCCGAGGGGCAGGTGCGCCGCTAGCTCGCTCGGCGGCGGACCGGCTCGGTCAGCCCTCGGACTGCTCCCCGCCCGCGCCGCGGCCACCACGGCGACGGCGACGCCGGCGCGGTGCGCCGTCGCCGGTCGACGCACCGGCCGCCGACGGCTCCGCCCCGCCCTCTGCTCGGGCCGCGGCCTGCGGCTCCCCGGCCGACGTCCCCACGGGCTCGCCACTGCGGGTCCGGGTGCGGCTGCGACGGCGACGTGGGCGGTCCCCGGCCTCCTCGCCGTCACCGCCGTGCCGACTGGAGCGTTCGCCCCCGCGGGCACCCCCGCGGCCACGGGACCGGTCGCCGTCCCGGGACCGGCCGGCCCTGTCCCCGGACCGTCCGGCCCTGTCCCCGGACCGGCCGCCCGGGCGTCGCTGCCCGGTCTCCCCGAGGTCCTCGACCTGTTCGGCGTCCAGGCCCGGGCGGGTCCGCGCGGACCGGGGCAGCCGCCCGGTCGTCCCCTCGGGGATGTTGAGGTCGGCGTACAGGTGCGGCGAGGTCGAGTACGTCTCGACCGGCTCCGGGATCCCGAGGCCGAGCGTCCGGTCGATCATCGCCCAGCGGTGCAGGTCGTCCCAGTCCACGAAGGTCACCGCGGTCCCGGTGTTCCCGGCGCGGGCGGTGCGCCCGATCCGGTGCAGGTACATCTTCTCGTCCTCGGGGCACTGGTAGTTCACGACGTGGGTGACGTCGTCCACGTCGATACCACGGGCGGCGACGTCGGTCGCCACCAGGACGTCGATCTTGCCGTTCCGGAAGGCTCGCAGGGCCTGCTCACGAGCTCCCTGACCGAGGTCACCGTGCAGCGACCCGGCGGCGAAGCCGCGCTCGGCGAGCTGCTCGGCGACGTTGGCGGCGGTGCGCTTGGTCCGGGCGAACACGATCGTCAGGCCGCGGCCCTCCGCCTGCAGCAGCCGAGCCAGCACCTCGATCTTGTCCATCGCGTGCGCCCGGTAGACGACCTGGGTGACCGCGGCGACGGTGGCGCCGGTGTCCTCGGGGTCGGTGGCCCTGATGTGGGTGGGCTGGGTCATGTACCGGCGGGCCAGGGCCACGACCGGGCCGGGCATCGTCGCCGAGAAGAGCATGGTGTGCCGCCCGGCCGGGGTCAGGGAGAGCAGCCGCTCGACGTCCGGGAGGAACCCGAGGTCGAGCATCTCGTCGGCCTCGTCCAGGACGACGGCGCGGGCGTACCGCAGCTCGAGGTGACCCTGCTGAGCCAGGTCGAGCAGGCGCCCAGGGGTGCCGACGACGATCTCGACGCCGCGCTGCAGCGCCTCGACCTGCGGCTCGTAGGCGCGCCCGCCGTACACGGTGAGCACTCGCGCAGCCCGGCGCCGGCTCGCGACCTCCAGGTCTCCGGCCACCTGGACGGCGAGCTCGCGGGTGGGCACGACGACGAGGGCCTGCGGCTTGCCGGGCGCCTCGAGGTCGTCCCAGCCGGGCTCGCCCGGTCCGGCCACCCGCTGCAGCAGGGGGATGCCGAAGCCGAGCGTCTTGCCGGTCCCGGTCTTGGCCTGGCCGATGATGTCGTGGCCCTGCAGCGCCACCGGCAGCGTCATCGCCTGGATCGGGAAGGGGTAGGTGATGCCGACCTCGGCGAGCGCCTCGACGATCTCGGTCTGGACGCCGTAGTCGGCAAAGCTGCGCTCGGCCAGCTCGGTGCGGGTGGGCTCGACCGTCTCGGCGGTCTGGATGTCGTTCTCTGGTGTGATCTCGTCGACGGACAGGGGAGGACCTCACATCTCGGGGCGGGGGCCTCGCGCCGGGCGCCGTCTCGTGGGAATGGTCCCGGAGAACGTGGGCGGCGAACGGCCGGCGGGCCTCTCCGCGGTGGGTCGGCAGCCGATCGTGGCGTGCGACCGGTCAACCGAGGTACCCGCCCAGGGTAGCCGCTCGCGCCCCGGAGGGCACATCCGCCGCACCGTCCCGCCGGGACCGGAGCCCACTAGGCTGCCCGCCGTGCCCGCGACCAGCCACCCGCAGGACGCGACGAGTCACCCCGGCGACGTCGAGCCCGACACCGACCGGCCGGACTACACGACCGCCGTCGTCGACCTGCTCGGCGCCCTCGCCTACGGTGAGATCACCGCCTTCACGCGGATGGCCGAGGACGCCGAGCTCGCCCCGACGCTGCTGGACAAGGTCAAGCTCGGTCGGATGGCCGTCACCGAGTTCGGCCACTTCGAGCTGCTCGTCGACCGGCTCGAGCAGCTCGGCGCGGACCCGGAGGCGGCGATGACCCCGTTCGCCGCAGCCGTCGACGCCTTTCACGAGCGGACCGCCCCGAGCACCTGGCTCGAGGGCCTGGTCAAGGCCTACGTCGGTGACGGGATCGCGACCGACTTCTACCGGGAGGTGTCCCGGTACGTCGACGAGGAGACCCGTGCCCTGGTCGAGACCGTGCTGCAGGACGCCGGCCACGCCGACTTCGTGGCCACGACGGTCCGGTCCGCGATCGAGGCCGACCCACGGGTGGCCGGGCGGCTCGCCCTGTGGGGACGGCGCCTGGTCGGGGAGGCGCTCAGCCAGGCCCAGCGGGTCGCCGCTGACCGGGAGGCCCTCGCGGCCCTCTTGGTCGGCGGTCTGGCTGGGGCTCCGACGGTTGCCGGCGCCGACCTCGCGGAGGTGGGCCGGATGTTCACCCGGCTCACCGAGCGGCACACCCACCGGATGCGCCGGCTGGGGCTGACCGCCTGAGTCGGGTACGTCGCAGGCCGCCACCCAGGCGCGGGCAGCGGCCTGCGAGCGCGGCCAGGGGGCAGGGAGGTCACACCCGCCGGCGGCCCCGGACGCCGATGTAGATGCTGATGAACAGGACGGCGGCGACGGTGCTGATGATCCAGCGGATCCAGTCGATGCCGGGAGTGTCCTCCACCCCGAGGACGCCGCCCAGCCAGTAGCCGACCAGGGCACCGAGGACGCCGAGGATGATCGTCCAGAGGATGCCGAGGTTCTGGTCCCCCGGCATGACGAGGCGGGCGAGGGCGCCGATCACGCCACCGAAGATGATGAGCCCGATGAGCTCCATGGGTCTCCCTCCCTGCAGCACGGCTGCGAGTCCGCGTCAGGAACGTCTTTCCCGATCGCGGGGGGAGACTGCCACGGGGTGATCACGGCCGCACCTCGACACCTGTCAGAGCGTCCCGAAGCCCACCCGGCCACGCTCCTCGACGCCGATCTCGACGTAGGCGAGTGCCGGCACCGGGACGACGAGCAGCCGGCCCCGCTCGTCCCGCAGCTCCAGCACCGTGCCCTTCTCGAGTGCAGCGGCGACGACGGAGGCCACCTCGTCGGGGGCCTGCGAGGACTCCAGCACGATCTCGCGGGCCGCGTTCTGGATGCCGATCCGGACCTCCATGGGAGGCCACCTCCTGTGTCGTCGGGTGCTGCGGTGTCTCGTCGGTGGTGCGGTGTGCCGTCGGGTGGTGCGGTGGGCCCATCCCACCACGGCGCTCGGACGGTCCGCTCAGCCCCCGTCCCCACCCGGCTCCCCGTGCTTGGGGAACCCGCCGATCCCGCGCCAGGAGAGCTGCCCGGTCAGCCGCTCGGCCTCCTCGCGGGGGATCGCGCGACCGCACTGCAGCCAGTACCGCGCGGTCACCTGGGCCATCCCGGTCAGGGCGGTGCCGAGCAGCTCCGACTGTGCCCGGGGCAGTCCGGTGTCCTCGCCGATGACGTCGGCGATCGCCTCCGCGCACAGCTGTTCGAGGCGGTCCACCCGCTCGCGCACCGCCGGGTCGTTGGTCAGGTCCGACTCGAAGACCAGCCGGAAGGGGGCGTCCTGCCGGTCGACGAAGTCGAAGTAGGCGCTGATCGTCGCGGCCACCCGCTGCTTGTTGTCGGTGGTCGACTCCAGGGCCCGCCGGATCCCCGCCGTGAGGTCCTCGATGTGCTGGTCCAGGACGGCGAGGTAGAGGTCCAGCTTGCCGGGGAAGTGCTGGTAGAGCACGGGCTTGCTGACCCCGGCCCGGTCGGCGATGTCGTCCATCGCCGCCGCGTGGTAGCCGTTCTCGGCGAACACCTGCTGGGCGGCGACGAGCAGCTGGGCCCGCCGAGCGGTGCGGGGCAGCCGTCCGCCGCGCCTGGCAGGGGCGGCGTGCTGCGGGTCCACGGCCACGTCGGTACCTCGTCTCTTGCTGTCTCTTGCTCGCAGTGCCCGGGTGCTGGGGCCTCCCGGCGAGCCGGAATGGTACGCACCGGTCACTCCAACGGGTGACCTCAGCCCGCACGGCCTGTGCCGGTGTGGGTCCCAGGTGCCACACTCGGCGACGTGGCCAAGACGCTCCGTGACACCTCCGCCGGCAAGGCGGACGCCGAGCGTCCCGCCGCACCGGCGCTGCCGGTCCAACGGTCCCGGCTCGTGCTCGAGCGGGTGCAGCAGGTCACCGGGGCGCACACGGCGTCCTGCACGGTCGTCCTGCGGGCCGGGGAGGAGCACCACACCGGCATCGCGGAGGGCGCGGCCACGCCGGGCGGGGTGCGCCGGGCGCTCGCCACCGCGACGGTCCGGGCGGTGGAGTCCGCCTCGCTCGGTCGGCTCCGGCTGGACGTGGAGGCCGCGGACGTCGTCCCGGTCGCCGGCCAGGACACCGCGGTCGTCCTGGTCACACTGCTCACCACGCGCGGCCCCGAGCAGCTCGGCGGTGCGGTCCCGGTGGGCGCGGACCCGTCCCAGGCGCTCGTCAAGGCCGTCCTCGGCGCCTGCAACCGCCGGGTGGCGGCCGTCCTGCCCTGACCAGCGGGCGTCGTCGCGGCTGTGCCACCGCGCGTGTCATCCTGCTGCGGTGGGACCGACGGGACGGGTGAGGCGACTCCGGCGCAGGCGGTCGCGGCACGCGGTCGCCACGCTCGCCGCGGGTGTCCTCGTCACCGGTTGCGCGCAGGTGTCCGCGGACCCGGCCGCCCGGACCGACACGTCCCCGCCGCCACCACCGGTCTCGGCCCCGCCGACCGCCGCCGTCGCCCAGGACGCCCCCGTGGTCACCGCCGTGCCCCCGCCGTCCCCGGCGCAGCGCGCCGGGCTACGCTCCGACGAGGTCGTCGACCGGGGCACCGGTGGCACCGTGGTCGTCCCCGGCAGCGCCCCGGCCCCCACCGCGGGACGGGAGCGGCGGGTGCGGGTCGAGGTCGAAGGGGGTCTGGACGTCGACGGGGAGGCCTTCGCCGACTTCGTCCTGGACACCCTCAACGACCCCCGCGGGTGGCCGTCGGACGGCTGGACGTTCTCGCGCACCGACGGGCAGGCCGACGTCGTCGTCGTCCTGGCCAGCCCGCAGACCTCCGCGGCGATGTGCCGGCCGCTGCAGACCTTCGGCAAGCTGTCCTGCCGGCAGGGCCCGCGGGCCATCCTCACCATGTACCGCTGGGTGCACGGCACGGACGAGTACGCCCACGACCTCACCGCCTACCGGCAGTACCTGGTCAACCACGAGGTCGGCCACGTCCTGGGCCACGGGCACGTCACCTGCCCGGCCCCCGGCGCGCTGGCGCCGGTGATGCAGCAGCAGTCCAAGCAGGTCGCCCCCTGCGTGCCGAACGCGTGGGTGGAGCCGGACGCCGAGGCGGCGCCGTGAGCCTGCCGCCGCTCGTCGAGCCGGGCCCGCCGCTGCGTGCCGAGCAGGTCGAGCGGTACTCCCGGCACGTCCTGCTGCCCGGGATCGGCGAGCAGGGCCAGCGGCGCCTGGCCGCCGCCCGGGTGCTCGTCGTCGGCGCCGGTGGCCTCGGGGCGCCGGTCCTCACCTACCTGGCCGCCGCCGGCGTCGGGACCATCGGCGTCGTCGACGACGACGTCGTCGACACCTCGAACCTGCAGCGGCAGGTCGTCCACGGCACCGACGACGTCGGCCGGCCCAAGGTGGACAGCGCCGTGGACGCGCTGGCCCGGCTCAACCCGCTCGTCACCGTCGTCCCGCACCGTGAGCGGCTCACCGCCGACAACGCCCTGGCCGTCCTGGGCGGCTACGACCTCGTCGTCGACGGCGCCGACAACTTCCCCACCCGCTACCTGGTGTCCGACGCGTGCTCGCTGCTCGGCGTCCCGGAGGTCTGGGGCTCGGTGTTCCGGTTCGACGCCCAGGTCAGCGTGTTCTGGGCGGGTCACGGCCCGACCTACCGGGACCTGTTCCCCGAGCCGCCCCCGCCCGGGGCGGTGCCCTCCTGCGCGGAGGGCGGCGTGCTCGGCGCGATGGTCGGCGCGGTCGGCTCGGTGATGGCCACCGAGGCGGTCAAGCTCGTCACCGGGGCGGGCGAGCCGCTGCTCGGCCGGCTGCTCGTCCTCGACGCGCTGGCGATGACGTGGCGCACGGTCACCGTGCGGCCCGACCCGCACGCCGCGCCGGTCACCTCGCTGGCCGACGCCGCCGCGAGCTGCGCCCCGGCCCCGCCGGTACTGGGACCGGACGCGGTCGTCGACGCGCCGACCCTGGCCGGGTGGCTGCAGGCCGGTGACGTCGACCTCGTCGACGTCCGCGGCGAGGACGAGGCCGCGCTGGTGTCCATCCCGGGCTCGCGGCTCGTGCCGTTGCCGCGGATCCTGTCCGGCGAGGCGATCGGGGAGCTGCCCCGGGACCGTCGCACGGTGCTCTACTGCAAGTCCGGGGTGCGTTCCGCGCAGGCCCTGCAGGTCCTGCGCGGCCACGGGTACGACCAGGCGGTCCACCTGGACGGCGGGGTGCTGGCGTGGGTCCGGGACGTCGACCCGACCCTGCCCACCTACTGAGCCACCGGCTGCGGCAGCGCCGCCTACAGTGGCCCAGGTGAGCGGACCGGCGGTGGCGAGGCGACCGGAGCAGGTCGTGCTGCTCGACGAGAGCAGGAGACCGGTCGGGGTCGCCGACAAGGCCACGGTGCACACCGCCGACACCCCGCTGCACCTCGCCTTCTCCTGCTACGTCCTGGACGACGCGGGCCGGCTGCTCGTCACCCGCCGGGCCGTGGGGAAGCGCACCTGGCCCGGGGTGTGGACGAACTCCTGCTGCGGGCACCCGGCACCGGGGGAGGACCTGGCGGACGCCGTCCACCGCCGGGTCGCCCAGGAGCTCGGCCTCGTCCTCACCGACGTCCGGGAGGTGCTGCCCGACTTCGCCTACCGGGCCACCGACGCGGGCGGGGTGGTGGAGAACGAGGTCTGCCCGGTGTTCGTCGCCCGGGCCGCCGGTGACCCTCGCCCGGACCCGGCCGAGGTCGCCGAGTGGCGCTGGGTGGCCGTCGCGGACGTCCTCACCACCGCCCGCGCGACCCCGTGGGCGCTGTCGCCGTGGAGCGTGCTCCAGCTCGAGGAACTCGCGGCCGGCGGCCACCTGGTCGGCTGAGGACACCGGTGCGTCCGCTCACCCCGTTCGCCGCCGACGTCCTCGACGTCGTCGAGGCGATCCCGCCCGCCCGGGTGCTGTCCTACGGAGACGTCGCCGAGCTCCTCGGCGCCGGCGGGCCCCGGGCGGTGGGCGCGGTGCTGTCCCGGTACGGCGGTGGGGTGCCCTGGTGGCGGGTGCTGCGCGCCGACGGGACGCCGCCCCCGCAGCACGCCGCCGAGGCCCTCGTCCGCTACCGCGCCGAGGGCACCCCGCTGCGCGGGGACCGGGTCGACATGGCCCGGGCCCGCTGGGACGGCGGCGCTGTCGGACCCCTGTGATGGGATCGGCGGCATGTCGTCCGCCACGCCGGTGCTCGTCCGCCGGACGTCGCCGGCGGTGCTCGCGGCGCACGACCTGGACGCCGAGCAGCGCCGGGTCGTCGACGCACGCCGCGGCAGCGGACCGCTCGTCGTGCTCGGTGGCCCCGGCACCGGTCGGACGACGACGCTCGTCGAGGCGGTCGCCGCCCGGGTGGAGCGCGACGGCGTGGACCCCGAGGCGGTGCTGCTGCTGGCCCCGACGCGGCGGGCCGCGGCCGCCCTGCGGGAGCGGGTGAGCGCCCGGCTGGCCCGCACCGTGCGGTCCCCGCTGGCGCGCACCCCGCACTCGTTCGCGTTCGCGCTGCTCCACCGGCTCGCCGTGGACGCCGGGGAGCCGGCGCCGCGGCTGCTGTCCGGCCCGGAGCAGGACCGGATTCTCGCCGAGCTGCTCGCCGGGCACGAAGCCGGGCAGGGGCGCCCGCCGGACTGGCCCGACGAGGTGCGCCCCGCGCTGGGCCTGCGCGGTTTCCGTGACGAGCTGCGCGACCTGCTCATGCGCGCCCTGGAACGCGGGCTCGGCCCCGCCGACCTCGTCCATCTGGGGCGCGCTACCGGTCGGCCGGCCTGGCCGGCCGCGGCCCAGGTGCTCCAGGAGTACCTCGAGGTGACCGCTCTGTCCTCGCCGGGGGCGTTCGACCCGGCCGCGATCGTGGACACCGCGGCCCGGGCGCTCGCCGAGGACCCCGACCTCAACCGGCGGGTGCGCTCGCGCTGGCAGCTCGTCGCCGTGGACGATCACCACGAGTCCACGGAGGCCACCGGCCGCCTGCTCGACGAGGTCGCCGGCGGGGGCGCCGACCTGATCCTGCTCGGCGACCCCGACGCCACCACCCAGTCCTTCCGCGGCGCGGACCCGCGGGCGGTCACCGAGGCCGCCCGGCGCTACCGCCGCGCCGACGGGCAGCCCGCGGGCGCCGTCGTGCTGCGCACCCGGTGGCGTGCGGGCAGGCCGCTGTGCGCCGCAGCCGACCGGGTCGCCGCCGGCATCGGCACCTCCGGCACCGCAGAGCAGCGGCGCCCCGCCCCCGCGCCGCACGACGGCACGGTGGAGGGGCACGTGCTGCGCTCGGCCACCCAGGAGGCGGCGTTCGTCGCCGGCGTCCTGCGCCACGAGCACCTCGTCGGCCGGACGCCGTGGCGCGCGATGGCGGTGGTCGTCCGCAGCGCCGGACGCACCGGGGGACTGCGCCGCGCCCTGGCCGGCGCCGGGGTCCCGGTCGCGGTGCCGGCCGCGGAGGTCCCGGTGCGGGACGAGCCCGCGGTGCGTCCGCTGCGGCTGGCCCTGCGCGCCGTCCTGCACCCCGGCACGCTGGACGCCGACACCGCCGTCGACCTCGTGCTGTCCCCGCTCGGCGGCGCCGACGCCCTCGGCCTGCGCCGGTTGCGCCAGGTGCTGCGCGCCGAGGAGCGCGCCGGCGGCGGCGCCCGGCGCAGCGACGCGCTGCTCGTCGAGGCGCTCGGCGACCCCGCGCGGGTCGTGTCCCTGCCGCCGGCCGTCGCCGAGCCCGCCCGCCGGGTCGCCGCCGTGCTGGCCGCCGGCCGGGCCGCGGCCGCCGCGGACGGCGCCACCGCCGAGACCGTGCTGTGGGCGCTGTGGCAGGCGTCGGGCCTCGCCGACCCGTGGCGCCGCCGCGCCCTGGCCGGGGGACCGGACGGTGCCCGCGCCGACCGGGACCTGGACGCCGTCGTCGCGCTGTTCGACGCCGCGGCCCGGTTCGTCGACCGCCTCCCGCACGCCGGTCCGGCAGCCTTCCTCGCCCACCTCGACGCCCAGGACGTGCCGGCCGACACCCTCGCCGAGCGGGCACCGGACGACGACGCCGTCGCCCTCGTCACCGCCCAGGGCTCGGCCGGTCGGGAGTGGGACGTCGTCGTGGTCGCCGGGGTCCAGGACGGCGGCTGGCCGGACACCCGGCTGCGAGGGTCCCTGCTCGGCGCCCCCGACCTCGTCGACGTGCTGACCGGCCGCGCCGCCGGCGACCACGTCGCCGCCCGCCGGGAGGTGCTCGACGACGAGCGCCGGCTGCTGCACGTCGCGGTCACCCGGGCCCGGCGCCGGCTCGTCGTCACCGCGGTGCGCGACGAGGACCAGCGCCCCTCCCCGTTCCTCGACGTCGTGGCCCCGGCCCCCGAGGGGACCGGGCAGCGGCCCTTCACCGTGGTGCCGCGGGCGCTGACCCTGCCCGCCCTCGTCGCCGAGCTGCGCCAGACGCTGCTGGCCCGCGGCCCCGCCAGCCCGCAGGGCCGGGACGCCGCCGCCCAGCTCGCCCGGCTGGCCGCGGCCGGCGTGCCCGGAGCCGCCCCCCGGGACTGGTACGGCCTGGCCGGTCCCTCCGACGACGGCCCGCTGCGCGGCCCGGACCAGCAGGTCGTCGTCTCCCCCTCCCGGGTGGAGGCGTTCACCCGCTGCGGCCTGCGCTGGTTGCTGGAGACCAGCGGCGGCACGGCCGGCGACAGCACTTCCCAGGGGGTCGGCACCCTCGTCCACGAGGTCGTCGCCGAGCAGCCGGACGCCGACCTCGACCGGCTCACCGCGCGGCTGGACGAGCTGTGGCCGGGTATCGACCCGCCCCGCGGCTGGGCCGGGGAGCGGGAGCGTCGCCGCGCCCACGCGATGCTCGAGCGGTACGTCGCCTACGTCCGGTCCGCCGGCCGGGAGCTCGTCGCCGTGGAGCAGGACGTCGACGCCGTCGTCGGCCGGGCCCGGGTGGTCGGTCGCATCGACCGGCTCGAGCGCGACGCCGACGGTCGGCTCGTCGTCGTCGACCTCAAGACCGGTCGGACCTGCCCCAAGGACGAGGAGATCGCGGCCCACCCCCAGCTCGGCGTCTACCAGGTCGCCGTCGGCCAGACCGCCGTCGGCCAGGCCGCCGTCGACCCCGAGGGCCCGCGCGAGGTCGGTGGTGCCGCGCTGGTCCAGCTCGGGACCGGCAAGAAGCCCAAGGTGCAGCAGCAGCCCCCGCTGGCCGAGGCACCGGACCCGGACTGGGCGCACGACCTGCTCGCCGCGACGGCCGACGGCATGGCGGGGGCCCAGTTCACCGCGGTGCGCGGCCAGCACTGCCGGGTCTGCCCGGTGCAGCGCTCCTGCCCGGTGCACCCGCGTGGCGGCCAGGTGGTCCGGTGACCCTGTCCGCCCGCCGCATCGCCGAGCTGCTGGACCTGCGGGAGCCGACGGACGAGCAGGTGGCCGTCATCGAGGCCCCGCTCGAGCCGGTGCTGGTCGTCGCCGGCGCCGGCTCCGGCAAGACCGAGACGATGTCCGGCCGCGTCGTGTGGCTCGTCGCCAACGGGCACGTCCGCCCCGAGGAGGTCCTCGGGCTGACGTTCACCCGCAAGGCCGCCGGCGAGCTCGCCGACCGGGTCCGCGCCCGGCTCGCCGCGCTGCACCGGGCCGGGGTCCGGCCCCCGGGTCAGGAGCCGGCGGATGACCCGGACGACGTGGCAGCGGTCCTGGCTGACCCGACCGTCGCGACGTACCACTCCTACGCCGCCGGCGTGGTCGCCGACCACGGCCTGCGCCTCGGCGTGGAACCCGGCTCCCGGCTGCTCGGCGAGGCGGCGGCCTGGCAGCTCGCCACCGAGGTCGTCGAGGCTTGGGACGGTCCGCAGGACGGGTCCCCGGCGCCGGACAAGGCACCCGGCACCGTGGTGGACGCCGTGCTGTCCCTGGCCGCGGAGTGCGCCGAGCACCTCGTGGAGCCGGAGGAGGTGGCCGACCACCTCACCGCGGTCCTCGAGCGGGTCCCCACCCTGCCCAGGGACGACGTCGGTGACCCGCCGGCCGCGCCGTACGCCCCGGTCGCCGCCGTCCTGCGCACCCTGCGCGACCGGCGCGCCGTCGTCCCCCTCGTGCGCGACTACCTGGAGCGCAAGCGCGAGCTCGAGGTGCTCGACTTCGGCGACCAGGTGCGGCTGGCCGCGCAGATCGCCCGTGACGTGCCCGACGTCGGCGCCGGCGAGCGGGCCCGGTTCCGGGTGGTGCTCCTGGACGAGTACCAGGACACCAGCCACGCCCAGCTCGAGCTGCTGCGCCACCTGTTCGGCGGTGGTCACCCCGTGACCGCCGTCGGCGACCCGCACCAGTCCATCTACGGCTGGCGCGGTGCCAGCGCCGGCAACCTCGCCGCGTTCCCCGCGCAGTTCCCGGCCGCCCCCGGCCGCCCCGCGGCGGTGCTGCCGCTCACCACCGCCTGGCGCAACGACCGGGCCGTCCTCGCCGCCGCCAACGCCGTCTCCGCGCCGCTGCGGGAGGCGAGCACCGTCGAGGTGCTGCCGCTGGCCCCGCGCCGCACCGCGGGCGCCGGTGAGGTCCGCACCCGCTACCACGCCACCGTGGAGGAGGAGGCCGCCGCGGTCGCCGAGGACCTCGCCGCGCTGTGGCGCCAGGACACCGAGGTCGTCGCCCGCGGCGGGGTCCGTCGCTCGATGGCGGTGCTGTGCCGCAAGCGGTCCCAGTTCGAGGCGCTGGAGGCCGCCCTGCGCGCCCAGGACCTGCCCGTCGAGGTGGTCGGGCTGGGTGGCCTGCTGAGCCGGCCCGAGGTCGTCGACCTCGTCGCCGCTCTCCAGGTGGTCCACGACCCGCACCGCGGCGACGCCCTCATGCGCCTGCTCACCGGTCCCGGGTGGCAGATCGGCCCGCGGGACCTCGAGACGCTCGCGCAACTCGCCCGCGGCCTCGCCGCACAGGTTCCTGGGGTCCCCCAGGAGGCGGCCGAGGACCGCAGCGTCGTCGAGGCCCTCGACACGCTGCCCCCGCCCGGGTGGGTCGGCCGGCACGGGCGGGGCTTCTCCGCCGAGGGCCGGGCCCGGCTCGCCCGGCTGGCCGCCGTCCTGCGGCAGCTGCGCGGCCGGACCGGGCTCCCGCTGCCGGACCTCGTCGCCGAGGCGGAGCGAGCCCTGCTCCTCGACGTCGAGGTGGCCGCCCGACCCGGGGTGGCCCCCGGCGCCGCGCGGGCCCACCTCGACGCCTTCGCCGACGTCGCCGCGTCCTTCGCCGACGGCGCCGACCGCCCCACGCTCGGCGCCTTTCTCGCCTGGCTGGAGGCCGCCGACACCCGGGAGCGGGGACTGCAGCCGGGTGAGACCGACGCCGAACCCGTCGACGCCCCCGGCGACGTGGAGCCCAGCCGGACCGCCGTCCAGCTGCTGACGGTGCACGCCGCCAAGGGACTGGAGTGGGACGTCGTCGCCGTCCCCGGGATGTCCGAGGGCACCTTCCCCGCCGTGCGGGTGACAGCCGGCGCGGCCGCACCGGACGCCTCCGGCGGCTGGCTGACCGGCCTCGGCGTGCTGCCGTACGACCTGCGCGGGGACGGCGCCGCACTGCCGCGCTGGCCGTGGCGCTCGGCCGCGACCCAGCGCGCGCTGCGCGACGAGCTGACCCGCTTCCGGCAGGACTGCGGCGCCCACGACGTCGCCGAGGAGCGCCGTCTCGCCTACGTCGCGATCACCCGCGCCCGGTCCCTCCTGCTGCTCAGCGGCGCCTGGTGGGCCGACGGCACGACGGCGCGCCCACCGTCCCGCTTCCTCCTCGAGCTCGGCCTCGGCGGTGACCTGGACCCGCCGGAGGGGGACAACCCCCGCCTGGCCGAGCCGCTCAGCGCGGTGTGGCCCACCGACCCGCTGGGTCCGCGGCGCGAGCAGCTCGAGGCCGCCGCGGCGGCCGTGCACGCGGCCCTCGCTCGCCCGGCCACCGCCGACGAGCCGACCGGCGCCGCCGCGGACCGCCGGTCGCGATGGGCGCAGGAGGTGGACCGGCTGCTGGAGGAGCGGGAGGCGCTGCACCGGCCCGGCCCGGCCGGGGTGCCGCTGCCGACGCACCTGTCGGCGTCCCGGCTCGTCGAGCTGGCCGCCGACCCGGCCGCCCTGGCCGCCGCGATCCGTCGCCCGATGCCCGTCGAGCCCCGGCCGCAGGCCCGGCGCGGCACGGCCTTCCACGCCTGGCTCGAGCGCCGCTTCGCTGCCGGCACCCTCGTCGACGTCCTCGAGCTGCCGGGTGCCGGGGACGACGACGCCGCCCCCGACGCCGAGCTCGCCGCGCTGCAGGCGACGTTCGAGGCCTCGCCGTGGGCCGACCGGATGCCGGTCGCCGTCGAGGTCGACGTCGAGACGCCGGTCGGCGGCACCGTGGTGCGCGGCCGCATCGACGCCGTCTTCACCACCGCCGACGGCGGGTGGGAGGTCGTCGACTGGAAGACCGGTTCACCTCCGACGGGGCAGCGCCGGCACGCCGCCGCCGTCCAGCTGGCGGTCTACCGGCTGGCCTGGGCCCGGCTGCAGGACGTCCCCCTGGAGCGGGTGTCCGCCGCGTTCTTCTACGCCTCCACCGGGGAGACGGTCCGCCCGGCCGACCCGCTCGACGAGGCCGCGCTGGAGGCCCTCGTGCTCGACCTACCGGACGCCGCCGCCGGGTAGGTCGAGGGTGGCGGCGACCAGCCGGTGGTCCCCGACGTCGAGCCGGCGGACCACGGTGCCGCTGACCTGGAGTGCCTCGGGGCCGCCGGCGCCCGGCAGTGACGCTGACCCACCGACCGGGCCGACGAGGTGGTCCAGCTGCACTCGGGGGTCGTGGGCCGGGTAGCTCGCCCCGGTGGCGAGCCGCCGCCCGCGCAGGACCCGCTCGACGACCGGTCCGGGCAGGTTGAGGTCGCCGGCGACGACGACCGGGCCGGGCAGCGTCGCGCACCAACGGCGCAGCCGGGCCAGCTGGCGCACCGCCGTGGCCGGGGAGAACGACAGGTGGGTGCTCACCACGGTCAGCTCGTCCAGCACGGCCGCCAGCGCCGTGCGCGGCTCGTCGGGCACCCACCAGGTGCGGGGTTCACCGGTGCGCGGGTCCGGTGCCCGCACCGGCAACCGGCCGCGGCCGTGGCCGAGGTGCTCGACCTGCCACTGGCGCACCGGTAGCCGGCTCAGCACCGCGATCCCGTACCCGGGGCGCCCCGCCGGCAGGTCGGCGTCCGGCAGCACCCGGTGCCAGCCGCGCAGCGGCCCCGGCGTCCCGGCGAGCGTCGGCGCGAACCGCCAGTGCGCCGCGCCGAGAGCCGCCGCGGCGACCGCGGCCTGGTCCACGCCGTGCGAGCGGTCCTGCGCGACGTCCACCTCCTGGACGGCGAGCACGTCGACGTCCAGGCCGGTCAGGGCCGCGGCGAGCCGGTCGGCGGGCAGGTGCCCGGGTCCGGAGCGGCCCGAGGCGAGGTTGAGGGTCGCGACCCGGACCCGGCTCAGAGGGGCTCCTCGCCGACGTCGGCGTCGAGGTCGCGCAGCATCTGCACGGCGTCGTCGACGACCGCGGCGTCGTCGGTCGTCACCCCGTGCAGCAGCCACCGGGTCAGCGCCAGCTCCCCGGCGAGCCGGGCACGGGTGGTGAGGTGCCGGTCCGGCTGCTCGCGGCGGGCCACGCTGTAGGCCTCGAGGACCGAGTCGAGGGCGTCGGCGTCCGCGCCGACCGCCAGCCAGGCCAGGTCGTCGGCGGGGTCGGCGACCTTCGCCTCCGCCCAGTCCAGCATGCCGACGACCGCGTCGTCGACGACGAGGACGTGCTCGGCGACGAGGTCCCCGTGCACCACCGAGGGGTGGAACCGCCAGCGGCCGACGTCCTCGAGGACCTTCTCCCACCGGGTCAGCAGCCGCGCCGGCACGTGCCCGGTCTGCGCGGCCCGGTCCACCTCGGCCAGCCGGCGCTCGCGGTACTCCCCGGCCTCGTACACCGGCAGGCCGGCCTCCTCGACGATCGCGTGGGGGACGTCGTGCAGGCTGGCCAGGGCCCGGCCGAGGGCGGCCGCCAGACCCGGTCCGGGGCGCAGCTCACCGGGGTGCAGCGGGGCGCCGTCCAGGTAGGGGTGCACGACCGCGCGGCCGCCCTCCGGCAGCGCCACCGACCCGGCCGGCTCGGGTACCGCGAACGCCAGCCCGCTGCGGGACCGGTCGGCGAGCCCGGCGAGCAGCCGCAGCTCGGACTCCAGCGCCGCCCCGGCGGCGGCCCGCCGCGGGCACCGCACCACCCAGCGACGGTGACGGTCGTCCTCGACCACGGCGACGTCGAACGCCTGACCGGGCACCTCCGGCTCCCGGACGGCCACCGGCTTCAGGCCGGGCACCGCGGCGGTCGCCAGCGCGGCGAGGACGTAGGCGGACCTGGGCACGGGGCAACCGTAGGGCGCCCGGGCCGTTGACGCGGTCCGGGGCAGACCCGGCGCGTGTCGCCGGGTCGGGTGGCCCCGCCTACGGTGAGCGGCATGCCGCTGGAGCACCTCGCGCTGGGCCGTGCCGCCACCGACCGGGCCGCCCTGCTGCGCAGCGACCCCGGCCTCATCGACCGGCTGCTGGCCGACCCGGCCACCCGGGTGCTGCGGGTGGGCCACGGGCGCACTCCCGTGCGCGAACGGGACGGCGGGCTGGCCCTCGACCTCGTCGGCCCGGGCGACGTCCCGGACGACGCGCTGCGGGTGTTCCTCGGCCGCGACGCCGACGGCACCGGCTACCTGGCCGTGCGCGCCGAGCCGGGTCCGGACTGGGTCGGCCTGCGCCGCCTCGGCGCGGTCCTCGACGACGCGCAGGTCGGTCTGCTCACCGAGGCAGTCGCCCTGCTCGGCTGGCACGAGACGCACACCCACTGCCCGCGGTGCGGGGCGCCGACCGAACCCGCCGAGGGCGGCTGGTCGCGCCGCTGCCCGGACGACGGCACCGACCACTACCCGCGGACCGACCCGGCGGTGATCATGGCGGTCGTCGACGCCGACGACCGGATCCTGCTCGGGCGCAGCCCGGCCTGGCCCGAGCACCGGTACTCCACCCTCGCCGGGTTCGTCGAGCCCGGGGAGTCCCTGGAGGCCGCGGTACGCCGGGAGGTCGCCGAGGAGGTCGGGGTCGTCGTCGGGGACGTCGAGTACCTGGGCTCCCAGCCGTGGCCGTTCCCGGCGTCCCTCATGATCGGTTTTCGGGCGGTCGCGACCGACCCCACGGTGCGGGTCGACGGCGTGGAGATCGCCGACGCCCGGTGGTTCGACCGGGCCGGGCTGCGCGACGCGGTCCAGGCCGGGCAGGTGGTGCTGCCGTCGGGTATCTCCATCGCCCGCCGGCTCGTCGAGCACTGGTACGGCAGCGAGCTCGACGACGGTCCGCAGGGCTGGTGAGCGACGGGCCAGGGGCCGTCAGAGGGGCGGGTGCACCCGGGCGGGGGCGGTCGGCCGGTCGAAGCGCAGGACGACGTCCGCCCGGGACGCCGGGTCGGTCTCGGCGGTGTACCGGGCCCAGGCACCCCTGACCCGGTCCAGGTCGGCCGCGGGCACCCGCCGCGCGATCGCCGCCGGGGAGGTGAGGAGGTGGACGGCGTAGTCCACCGCGTGGACGGTCTCCCAGCGCAGCAGGAACGGGCCGCTGACGACGGCGACCGTGCCCGGACGAGCCGGCACCCGGGCGGCCCGGGTCGCGCGGTCGGCGGCGGCGTCCCAGAGGGCCGGCAGCCAGTCGCCGCGCCCGTCGGGGCCGAGCGGCTCGAGCACCTCACGCAGCAGGGCGTGCCAGTCGTACCAGCGCTCGTAGCCGGCGTCCGGGTCGGCCGGGCCGTGCTCGAGGCGCAGCGAGCGGGGCCGCAGAAAGTCCTCGGCGTCCACGCGGGCGACCGGGCGACCGCGGGCGGTGAGGGCCGCGGCGACCGCGTCGGCGACGTACCGGGTGTCGGCCGGCACCGCGCCGTCCACCGCGACCCGGGGCACGCCGGGCAGGGCAAGCGCCGCGTCGGCCACCTCGGCGGCGACCGCCGCCACGGTCACCGGCTCGACCCGCACCGCATCACCCGTGCCGACGGGGACCCTCAGCGGCCCAGCCGCTCCTGGACGAGGGACAGCGGCGGGTTCGTCGCGGCCGACCCGTCGGGGAACAGCACGGTCGGCACGGTCCGGTTGCCGCCGTTGACGCTCATGACGAACTCCGCGGCGTCGGGCTCCTCCTCGATGTTCACCTCACGGTAGGCGAGGCCTTCACGGTCCATCGCCCGCTTGAGCACTCGGCAGTACCCGCACCACGTCGTGGTGAACATGGTGACCTGCCCCGGGGCGGGGGCGTGCTCGGCGGCTGGCGTGGTCACGGTGGCGTGCTCCTCGTGCTCGGGCGGTCGGCTCGGTGCCGGTCGGCTCGGTGCCGGTCGGCTCCGTGCCGGTCGACTCGGTACTTGACGTCTCAACGATGCCTGGTGACCGGGGACGGCGCGATGTCGGGGGTCCTTGCGAGGATGGGCCCACGATGACCGCCCCGCCCGATGCCGACGCCGTCCTGGCCGCACTCGACCCCGAGCAGCGGCAGGTCGCCACGACCCTGACCGGCCCGCTGTGCGTGCTGGCCGGGGCCGGCACCGGCAAGACCCGCGCGATCACCCACCGGATCGCCTACGGCGTCCACGCCGGCGTGTACGTGCCGCAGCAGGTGCTGGCCGTGACGTTCACCGCCCGGGCGGCGGGGGAGATGCGTTCGCGGCTGCGGGACCTCGGGGTCGCGGGGGTGCAGGCCCGCACCTTCCACTCCGCCGCGCTGCGCCAGCTGCAGTTCTTCTGGCCGCAGGCGGTCGGCGGCGGCGTCCCGGAGGTCCTGGCGCACAAGGCCCAGCTCGTCGCGATGGCCGCCTCGCGGCTGGGGGTGCGGGTCAACCCGGCCGCCGTGCGGGACCTGTCCGCCGAGGTGGAGTGGGCCAAGGTGTCGATGCTGACCCCGGACGCCTACGTCGACGCCGCGCAGCGGGCCGGGCGCGGCACCCCGGGCGGCTTCGACCCGGTGACCGTCGCCCGCCTGCTGCAGGCGTACGAGGACATCAAGTCCGACCGCGGTGTCATCGACTTCGAGGACGTCCTGCTCCTCACCGCGGGCATCCTGCAGGAGCACCCCGACATCGCCCGCACCGTGCGCAGCCAGTACCGGCACTTCGTCGTCGACGAGTACCAGGACGTCTCGGCGCTCCAGCAGCGGCTGCTCGACCTGTGGCTCGGGGACCGGGAGGAGCTGTGCGTCGTCGGCGACGCCAGCCAGACCATCTACTCCTTCGCCGGCGCGACCCCAGAGCACCTGCTCGGGTTCCGCACCCGGTACCCGCAGGCCGCTGTCATCCGGCTGGTGCGGGACTACCGCTCCACCCCGCAGGTCGTCGCACTGGCCAACGGGCTGCTCGACCGGGCGCCGGCGGCGGCGACCCGGGCCCGGGTGCAGCTCGTCGCCCAGCGCGACCCCGGACCGGCGCCGGTGTTCGCCGAGTACGCGGACGACGTCGACGAGGCGACCAGCGTCGCCCGCCGGGTCCGCGAGCTCGTCGACGCCGGCACCCCGGCCTCGCAGGTGGCCGTGCTGTTCCGGACGAACGCCCAGTCCGAGCCGCTGGAGCAGGCGCTCGCCGCCGCGGGGCTCGGCTACGTCCTGCGCGGCGGGGAGCGCTTCTTCGCCCGCCGGGAGGTCCGGGACGCCGTCCTCGTGCTGCGCGGGGCGGCGCGCGCGGACGACGGTGCCGCCGGGCTCGGCGAGGCGGTCCGCGACGTCCTGGCCACCCAGGGGTGGACGCCGGAACCGCCCAGCGGGACCGGCGCCGTCCGGGAACGGTGGGACTCCCTGCAGGCCCTCGTCGCCCTCGGCGACACCCTGGCCGCCACCCGCCCTGGTGCCCGGCTGACCGACCTCGTCGCCGAGCTCGACGAGCGCGCCCAGGCCCAGCACGCCCCGACCGTGGAGGGCGTCACCCTGGCGTCCCTGCACGCCGCCAAGGGGCTGGAGTGGGACGCGGTGTTCATCGTCGGGCTGTCCGAGGGCCTGGTGCCGATCTCGTTCGCCGAGACGCCGGACGCCGTGGAGGAGGAGCGCCGACTGCTGTACGTCGGGGTGACCCGGGCCCGCGAGCACCTGCACCTGTCCTGGTCCCTGGCCCGCACCCCGGGCGGGCGGTCCTCGCGGCGGCCGTCCCGGTTCCTCGACGGGCTGCGGCCGGCGTCCACCGCGGACGGCGGCCGCAGCCTGGCCGCCGCCGGCGCAGGGCGTCCCACCCGCCGCGCCCGGGTGGCGCCGGTCCGGTGCCGCACCTGCGGGGGCCCGCTGGCCACCGCGGTGGAGAAGAAGGTGGGCCGGTGCGCAACGTGCCCGGCGACCTACGACGAGGGCCTGCTCGAGGCGCTCAAGGAGTGGCGGGCACGCACCGCGGGGGAGGCGAAGGTGCCGGCGTACGTCGTGTTCACCGATGCCACTCTCGTCGCGATCGCCGAGACGCTCCCCCGGGACCTACCCGCCCTGTCGCGGATCGCAGGCGTCGGGCCGGTGAAGCTCGACCGGTACGGAGCAGAGGTTCTCGGGGTCCTCGCCGAGCACGGCTGAGGACGGTTGGTCACGGTCCAGGAAAGGTGCAGGAAAATGCGTTGTGCGCTGTCCGGCGGCGGCTCTAGGGTGACGCCCGTCCAACTCGTACCGCATCGAGAGGGGGTGGCAGTGATGGAGAAGTTCCGAATCACGTTCCGCGGCACGCCCGCGGCGCGTCGGCGTGCGTACTGCCTGCTGCCCGCCCCCGTGACCGCCGATGGCGGCTCCGAGGGGACCGGTCTGCTCGCCGTCCGCCCGATCGCCGCCGTCGTCCGCGGCGACGTGCTCGTCCCCGCTCCGGGTTCACCCCCCGGGGGTCCTCCGGCCTAGGTCCACCCGACCAGCGCCGGCACCTCCAGGCCGCGGAACCCGACACCCGGGATCCGCGGCCTTTTCGTCGTCCCCACCCACCCCGTCCAGACCTAGGAGGTGACCGATGCAGCTCGCCGAGCTGCTCGACGCGCTGAACGTCGAGGTCGACGACCCCACCAGAGCGCTCACGCTCGAGGACATCCCCTGCCAGGCCCACGACGCCGAGCTGTGGTTCGCCGAGTCCCCGGCCGACGTCGAGTTCGCCAAGGCGCTGTGCCGCACCTGCCCGGCCCGCGAGGCGTGCCTCGCCGGCGCCCTCGAGCGCCGTGAGCCGTGGGGGGTCTGGGGAGGAGAGCTGTTCCTCGCCGGGGTCGTCGTGCCCCGTAAGCGCCCACGCGGGCGGCCCCGCAAGTGCGAGGCGGCCGCGTGACCCGCGTCCGGACCCTGCCAAGGAGCACCATGATGAACCTGCTGCACGAGGACCTGGCCCGCGCCAGGTGTTACGAGCTGCGCGAGGTCGCTCGCCAGGAGCGGGCGGCCCGCCAGCTGCTGCGCGCTCGACAGGCTGCTCGGCTGGCGCGTCGCGCCCGCCGGCTGGCCGTCGCGGCGAGGGCGTGGCACGACGTGTCCGTCCGCACTCCCTGACGGCACGCCGGTACTACGGGCCACGGCCGGTGAGCCTTACGCTCACCGGCCGTGGCCACTCTGGAGGACCTGCAGGGTCTGGTCGTCGACGCCCTGACCGACCCGGCGCTGGACCGCGTGGTCGACCTCGTCGCCGTCCCCGAGGGGCCCCGCGGCGCGCCGCGCAGCGTCGTCGTCGCCAACGCGCGCGGCGCCGTCCGGCTGCACCCCGGCGGGACGCACGAGGTGCTGCGCGGGGCCGATCCGGTCGCCGACACCGATCCGATGGCGTTCCTGCCCTACGAGCGGGAGGTCGCCGACCCCTCTCCGCCGAACGAGCGGAACGCCTACCCCGAGCCGGCGCGCCGGCTGCTGTCGCTGTTCGGGGACGCCGGACGCAGCCCCGACGTGGTCGTCGTGCACACCCCGGGCCACTACTTCCCCGACGAGGGCGGCCACCGTGGCGAGCACGGGTCCCTGGACGTCATCCAGTCCCGTGCACCGCTGCTCGTCGCCGGTGCCGGGGCGGCGAACGAGGGGCTCGTCGACGGGTACGCCCGGCTCGTCGACGTCGGCCCGACGCTTGCCGCCGCCGCGGGGGTGCCGGCCGGAGCGCTCGTCGACGCCGACGGCCGGGGGCTCGACGGTCAGGTGCTGGCCAGCCTCGTCGAGCCGGGCCGCCGCCGCGTCGTCGGCATCCTGTGGGACGGCGCGCACTGCGGTGAGCTGCTCGCCCTCGCCGAGGCCGGCGAGCTGCCGGGCGTGGCCCGGCTGCTCGAGCGAGGCACCGCCCTGCGCGGTGGCGCGGTCGCGGAGTTCCCCAGCGTGACGCTGACCAACCACACCTCGATCCTCACCGGCGTCGGACCGGGTCGGCACGGCGTGCTGGGCAACGTCTTCTACGACCGGCGGACGGGGCAGCGGGTGGTCCCCAACGACGCCAGCACGTGGCACCGCAGCGCCGAGTGGCTCGAGCCCGGCGTCCGGACGGTGTTCGAGCTCGTCGGCGCCCACCGCGGGGACCTGCAGGTGCCGACCGCATCAGTCAACGAGGCCATCGACCGCGGAGCCGCCTTCTCCACGATGGCGATGGTCCGGGCGTCCGGGTCCGGCAACGGCGCCGCCGGCCTCGGCTCGATGCTGCCGGACCCGGCGGCCTCGCCGTTCCTCGGTCAACGGGCGCACCTCGCCGACGGCTACTACGCGTGGGCCACCCAGGTCGACGACGTCGCCCTGCAGCTCATGCTCCAGCTGTGGGAGTCGGTCGAGGCTGCCCCGGCCCTGTCGTGGTGGGCGAACACCGTCACCGACGCCGGCCACCACGGCGGCGGCCCGCGCTCGGCGATGGCCCGCGACTCCTTCCGGGACGCCGACCGGCGGCTGCAGGCGTTCCTCGACCGGCTGGACGTGCTCGGCGTCACCGACGACGTGACGTTCCTGCTCACCGCCGACCACGGGTTCGAGGGCGCCGACCCGGCGTGCACCGGGTCGTGGCGGCCGACGCTGGAGCGGGTGCTCGGCCCGACCGGAGCGACGTGGCGGGACGAGGGACCAGGCTTCGTCTACCTCGAGCCGGCGGGCTGAGGCCTAGGCTCGGACCCGTGGCCGGGACGACGGTGTGCGCGGTGTGCGGGACGCCCGTCCCACCCGGGACGCCGCCGGGTCAGGTGCCGCTCGGCTGGGCGCTCGGCACCGAGCGCGGCCGGACCACCGCGACGTGCGAGCGGTGCACCCGGGAGAACGCCCGCAGCATCGAGGCCAAGTTGGACCCCGAGTGGTGGTGAGGCAGGAGAGCCATGCGCAGTCACCTGTTTGACGAGGCCCACCGTGAGGTCGACTCCGACCAGACGTGGGCGCTGCAGAGCCCGTACATGCTCAAGGTGCGGCTCGGGCCGGACGTGCTGGCCGCCAAGGGCGCCATGGTCGCCTACCAGGGGCGGGTGGAGTTCCAGCACGAGGGCGCCGGGTCGTTCGGCCGGCTGTTGAAGAAGGTCGTCACCGCCGAGGACACCCCGCTCATGCGGGTCAGCGGGCAGGGCGAGGTGTTCTTCGCCCGGCAGGCCGAGCACGTGTTCCTCGTCCAGCTCGAGGGCGACGGGATCAGCGTGGACGGGGCGAACCTGCTCGCGTTCGACGCCGCCGTGGACTGGGACATCCGCCGGGTGCAGGGGGCGGGGATGATGGCCGGCGGGCTGTTCAACCTGCTGCTGCAGGGGCGGGGCGTCGTCGCCCTGACCAGTGACGGCCCGCCGATGCTGCTGGACTGCTCCCAGCAGCCCACCTCCGTCGACGTCCAGGCGGCGGTCGCGTGGTCGGCGAACCTCTCCCCGCAGTTGGTGTCGAGCGTGCGGATGCGCTCGATGGTGCGCGGAGGCAGCGGGGAGGCCTTCCAGTACCGGTTCCACGGACCCGGGTTCGTCGTCGTCCAGCCCAGCGAGGGCCGTCCGGTGGTCGGGGACGGCGGCCGCAGCGGGGGCGGGGGCGTGCTCGGGGACCTGTTCGGCTGAGCGCGGGGGAAGGCAGGGGGACGGTCGCGTAGGCTCTCAGGACGTGGCTGCCGTCGACTTCCCCGCCGAGATCCGCAACCTCCGCGCGACCTTCGGGTCGATCCGCGAGGTGACGGATCTGGACCGGCTGCGCGCGGAGATCGCCGAGCTGTCCGAGCAGGCCGCCGCCCCGGACCTGTGGGACGACCCGGACGCCGCCCAGCAGGTGACGAGTCGGCTGTCGCACCGCCAGACCGAGCTCGAGCGGGTCGAGCGGATGGGCCAGCGGATCGACGACCTCGAGGTGCTCGTCGAGATGGCCGAGGAGGCCGACGACGCCGAGACCCGTGCCGAGGCGGAGCGCGAGCTCGCCGACATTCGCAAGGCGCTGTCCGAGCTCGAGGTACGCACGCTGCTGTCCGGGGAGTACGACCAGCGCGAGGCGCTGATCACCATCCGGGCCGAGGCGGGCGGGGTGGACGCCGCCGACTTCGCCGAGATGCTCATGCGGATGTACCTGCGGTGGGCCGAGCGCAAGGGGTACAAGGCCGAGGTGATGGACACGTCCTACGCGGAGGAGGCCGGCATCAAGTCGGCGACGATCGCCGTCCACGCGCCGTACGCCTACGGGACGCTGTCGGTGGAGCAGGGCACCCACCGGCTGGTGCGGATCTCCCCGTTCGACAACCAGGGACGGCGCCAGACGTCGTTCGCTGGCGTCGAGGTGCTGCCGGTTGTCGAGGAGACCGACCACATCGAGATCCCCGAGAACGACCTGCGGGTGGACGTGTTCCGGTCCTCCGGCCCGGGCGGGCAGTCGGTGAACACGACCGACTCCGCGGTGCGGCTGACGCACCTGCCGACCGGGATCGTCGTCTCCTGTCAGAACGAGAAGTCCCAGCTGCAGAACAAGGCGGCGGCGCTGCGGGTGCTGCAGGCCAAGTTGCTGGAACGGGCACGCCAGGAGCGGCAGGCCGAGCTCGACGCCCTCAAGACGGACGCCGGTGGCAGCTGGGGTAACCAGATGCGCTCGTACGTGCTCCACCCGTACCAGATGGTCAAGGACCTGCGGACCGAGTACGAGGTCGGGAACCCGATGGCCGTCTTCGACGGGGACATCGACGGCTTCCTCGAGAGCGGCATCCGCTGGCGTCGGCAGCAGGAGAGGCCGGCGGCCTGACGTCGGCGATTGGGTCGCCGGCCGGGGTCATCCGTTCGGGTGAATTTTGGCCTGTAATCGGACAAAGACGGACGATACGGGCTGCTCGGTGTGGACGACGGTTGTGTGCTGCGCGTAAGCAGTCCATGCTGACCCTGCGTAGTCGCGCTTGACGACGCACCGGGGAACTGTGATCCGCGGCGACTGACGGTCACCATGGCTCTGGCCTGAGCAGAGCCGCCGTCGCGGGGAGTGAGTGGTGAGACCGGCCCCATCTCGTGCACGTCCGAGAGGGAGACAGGTCGATGACCCGAACGAACCGAGCGCGCCACCGCCGTGAGACCGGCGGCCGGGCCCTCGCCAGCGTCCTGACGGCCCTGAGCCTCATGCTCGCCGGCCTCGTCGGCCTCGCTGGGCCCGCCGCCGCGGACGAGGAAAATTTGAATAACGCTTCCTCTTGGCAGGAGGAGGGCTGGACGTGCAAGAAGATTGAAGGGGAGCCGCTCAAGACGGAGCAACTCAAGTACCAGTCCGAGGGCGACTTGAAGGAGGGGGAGCTAGTCAAGTACGTGCTCCCTGAACCGCCAACGGGACAGGTGTGGAGCTTGCTCGTTATCAAAGCGAGCAACGATCGGGTGATCTACGGCGACAATGAGGCCGCGCCCAGCGCCGGTAATTCTTACGCCTCGGTCGCCAAGGCGGACGACACAGGGTTTCACGGCATCTCGCACGTGATTCGCTGCTACGAACCGGACTCGGCCCCCACCCCGGTGCCGGTGGTGACGTCGGTGAGCGCTCAGTGTGTTGCTGAGGATGCGTCGGTGTCGGTGGTGGTGGACGCCGACAGTGCGACTGGTCTGGTGGTGCGGCTGGTGCAGGGTGGTTCCACGGTCGCCTCGCAGTCCGTGCCGGCCGATGGGGCGGTGAGCTTCTCTGACGTGGCGGCTGGTGAGTACACGGTGGAGCTCGTGGACGGGAACACCGTGGTGGACACGGACACCGTCACCGTGCAGGACTGCGACGTCCCGGAGCCGAACCCGAATGCCATCACCAACGCGGCAGCGGCGGCCGACATCTGCGTTGACGACGGCGTGCGGGTCGACCTGTCGAACGAGGGATCGGCCGTCAATGCCGGCATCAGCTTCGTCGTCTCAGTGAACGGCGTGACGAAGTCCGTCGAGGTCCCGGCCAAGGCCAAGAAGACAGAGATCTTCGCGGCCGAGGAGGATAAGCCAGTCAGCATCGTCGTCAGCGCCGGCGACAAGGAGGTCTACGAGTTCTCGGGCATGCGCAACTGCATCGCCGTCGCCCCCGGCGAAGATGGTGGGCAGCCCGCGGAGGACGACGCGCCGGTGTCCCCGGAGGAGGAGCAGTCCGCCGAGGAGGAGCAGGCTGTCGAGCAGGAGCAAACTGTCGAGCAGGAGCAGTCGGAGACTGCCGTGCTCGGCACGAAGATCCCGGCCGTCCAGTCCGGCGCGTCCGTGCCGGGCGAGCAGCTTCCGCGGACCGGCCCGGAGCAGACCGGGCTTCTCGCTCTCGCGCTCGGGCTCATCACAGCCGGCGCAGCAGGGATTATCGGCAGCAGCCTGATCGGACGGCGCCGCCGCGCCTGACGGCAGACCACTCACCGGTGGTGGCCCCGGGGGCCCGACACGCGAGTGTCGGGCCGCCGGGGTCTCGTCGTGATCCGCCCGTAGACTCCGGCCAGTGATCCGGTTCGAGCACGTCTCCAAGATCTACGACCGCACGTCGCGGCCGGCCCTGGACGACGTGACCCTGGACATCGAGCGCGGCGAGTTCGTCTTTCTCGTCGGGGCCTCCGGCTCGGGCAAGTCCACCTTCCTGCGTCTCGTGCTCAAGGAGGAGGAGGCCACCCGCGGCACCGTCTGGGTTGCCGGCAAGAACGTCGCGAAGCTCTCCTCGTGGAAGGTTCCGCAGCTGCGGCGCCAGATCGGCGTCGTGTTCCAGGACTTCCGGCTGCTGCCGAACAAGACGGTCTACGAGAACGTCGCCTTCGCGCTCCAGGTGATCGGCAAGTCCCGCCACCACATCGCCCAGACCGTCCCGGAGACCCTCGAGCTCGTCGGCCTGGCCGGCAAGGAGCGCCGCCTGCCGCACGAGCTGTCCGGCGGTGAGCAGCAGCGCGTCGCCATCGCCCGGGCATTCGTCAACCGCCCCGCCATCCTGCTCGCCGACGAGCCGACCGGGAACCTGGACCCCACGACGTCCGTGGGGATCATGCGCCTGCTCGACCGGATCAACCGCCACGGCACCACCGTCGTCATGGCCACCCACGACGACGAGATCGTCGACTCGATGCGCAAGCGCGTCGTCGAGCTGGACGACGGCGCGGTGGTCCGTGACCAGTCCCGCGGCGTCTACGGCTACTCCCGCTGACCCAGGACCTCACCCGCCATGCGACTCCAGTTCATCCTCAGCGAGATCCTCGTCGGCCTGCGCCGCAACCTCGCGATGACGATCTCCGTCGTCCTCGTGACCTTCGTGTCGCTGACCTTCGTCGGCGCCGGCGCCCTGCTGCAGATGCAGATCGGCACGATGAAGGACTACTGGTACGACCGGGTCCAGGTGTCCATCTTCCTGTGCGTGGAGAACAGCGAGGCCCCCACCTGCGCCGAGGGCGAGGTGACCCAGGCCCAGCGCGACTCCATCGTCGCCGCCCTCGAGGGCCCGCTCGACCCGTACGTCGACGTCTACTACTACGAGTCCAAGGCCGAGGCGTACGAACGGTTCCGCGAGCAGTTCTCCGACTCCTCCATCGTCGACAACGTCACCGAGGACCAGATGCCGGACTCCTACCGGGTCAAGCTCGTCGACCCCGAGGAGTACCAGGTGGTCGCCGAGTACTTCACCGGCTACCCCGGAGTCGAGGAGGTGCAGGACCAGCGGCGGCTGCTCGACCAGTTCTTCGCCGTCCTCAACGCCTTCACTCTCGTCTCCGGCATCTTCGCCGCCGTCATGATCGTCGCCGCCGCCTTGCTCATCGCCACGACGATCCGGCTGTCCGCGTTCAGCCGCCGCCGAGAGACCGGGATCATGCGCCTGGTCGGTGCCTCGAAGTTGCTCATCCAGACGCCGTTCGTCCTCGAGGGTGTCCTCGCGGCGACGGTCGGCGCCGCGCTGGCGACGGCCGGGCTGTGGGCCGCGGTGCGCTACGGCGTCGAGGGCTGGCTCACCGAGAACCTGCCGCTGTTCAACTACATCGGCACCAGTGAGGTGCTCCTCGTCGCCCCCGCCCTGTTCCTCATCGGAATCCTGCTCGCGGGCGTGTCCTCCGTCGTCACGCTGGGTCGATACCTCAAGGTGTAGATCGCCACACCTGCGGCATGCCCCGGAGACGGACAAGGAGCACGACCCGATGAGACGACCTCGTCCAGCACGCCTGGCGGGGGCGACCCTCACCGCGGCGCTGGCCGCGGGCCTCCTGGTCGTCACCCCCGCCGCCCAGGCGGCGGACCCGTGGGAGCGTAAGCAGCAGGTCGAGCAGGACATCGAGGACCTCGAGCACGCCCTGGAGGAGAGCTCTGCGGAGCTGCGCGCCGCCGCCGTGGCCCTGCAGAAGACCGAGCAGCGCCTCCCCGTGGCCCAGGCCGAGCTCGAGCAGGCCCAGGCGGCCGCCGCCGAGGCGAAGGCCAAGGACGTCGAGCTGGCCGGCCGGCTGGCCGCAGCCACCGAGTCCGAGGTCAAGGCCGTCGAGGCGATCGCGGACGGCGAGGCCGAGGTGGCCGCCGCGCGCACCGCCCTCGGTCAGATCGCCGCCCAGGCCTACCGGGGCGGGACCATCAACCCCACCCTCGCCCTCGTCCTGGACGCGCAGAGCCCGACCGACTTCGCCGACCGCTACGTGCTCGTCGACACCGCCCTGCGCACCCAGAACGGCGCGCTGGCCCGGCTCAACGAGCAGCAGGCGCTGCGCGCCCACTCCGAGGCCCGGTTGGCCGCCGTCCAGGACGAGATCGAGCGGCTCAAGGCCGAGGCCGCGGCCAACCTGGCGGCCGCCCGGCAGGCCGAGTCGGACGCCGCCGACCGCAAGGCCGAGATCGAGGCGCTCAAGGCCGAGCAGGCCGAGGCGGTCGCCGTCATCGAGGCCCGCCGTGAGAGCGAGATGCAGCGCCTCGACCAGGCCGAGGCGGACCGGGCCGCCCTCGAGGCCGAGATCCGCCGGATCGAGGAGGAGCGCCGCCGCCAGGAGGAGGAGCGCCGGCGGCAGGAGGAGGAGCGCAGGCAGCGCGAGGCCGAGCGCCGTGCCCAGGAGGCCCGCGAGCGGGAGGTCGCCGAGGACCGCGCCCGCTCGCGCGGCCGCAGCGCCGAGCGCGCCCCCGCTCCGGCACCCGAGCCCGCCCCGGCAGCCGACGGGTTGTCCTGGCCGGTGAACGCCCGGATCAGCTCGCACTACGGCTACCGGATCCACCCGATCTACAACACCCGCCGGCTGCACGCCGGCACCGACTTCGCCGCCTCCTGCGGCACCCCGGTGCGCGCCGCCGCCGACGGGACGGTGATCCGGGCCGGGGTGAACGGCGGCTACGGCAACCAGATCGTCGTCCACCACGGCACCCTGCGCGGGCAGGGCGTCGCGTCGTCCTACAACCACCTGTCCGGTTACGCCGTCCGGGGTGGCAGCGTCTCGCGCGGCCAGGTGATCGGGTACGTCGGGACGACCGGCACGTCCACCGGCTGCCACCTCCACTTCGAGGTGTACGTCAACGGGTCGACCCAGAACCCGATGAACTGGCTGTAGCCCCCGGCATAGACTCGCCGACCGGTCCGTTGCTCCTGCACGGACGTCGCCGGACGACGAGGAGAGGAGGGCAGCCGTGCCGAAGAAGTCGCCGGAGGACCGCAAGGTCGTCGCGACCAACCGCAAGGCCCGCCACGACTACCTCGTCGTCGACACCTACGAGGCCGGCCTCGTGCTGACCGGTACCGAGGTCAAGGCCCTGCGCGCCGGCCGCGCCTCGCTCGTCGACGGGTTCGCCTCCATCGACGGCGGCGAGGTGTGGCTGGAGAACGTCTACATCCCGGAGTACTCCCAGGGCACGTGGACGAACCACGCGCCGCGGCGCAAGCGCAAGCTGCTCCTGCACCGCGTCGAGATCGACAAGCTCGCCGGCAAGAGCCGCGAGACCGGCTACACGCTCGTGCCGCTGCAGCTGTACTTCAAGGACGGCCGGGCCAAGGTCGAGATCGCGCTGGCCAAGGGCAAGAAGGAGTACGACAAGCGGCAGACGCTGCGCGCCAGGCAGGACGCGCGCGAGGCCCAGCGGGCGATGTCGCTGCGCGCCAAGATGGGCGAGTGAACCCGCCGCCTCGAGGCGGTCAGGTGCGGCTGGGCGACGGCTGGAATGCCGGGTGCGCCCGGTCCGTTGAGGGGAGTAACCTGCCGTGTCGTCGGGATCCTTGGACGCCGGCGCGGCAGGACAACTCAACAGGGGGGTGACAGGTTTCGACGTCGGATGTCGAACCAGGGGAAGCGGGTCGAGAAGACGGCGTCATCTCGTAAACGCTCGCCGTAAACCATAGGTGCCGATTCCAAGCGCACCGACCTCGCCCTCGCCGCCTGAGCGAGCGTTGAGGTCTGTCAGCCCGGGAGTGCTCTCGGCCCGGTAGCTGGCATCGACTAGAGAGCCACTGCTCGTAGCCTTCGTCGTCGGGGCTACGGGGACACCTAGACGACTGGGCCCGGCAGCGAACTCGCCTGTGGGATCGCTGGGGCCGAGCAGACCGCAACACAGGCTGCACCCGGAGAATCCCTGGGGGTACGACGACGGACGCGGGTTCGATTCCCGCCACCTCCACCCCTGTGACCTGAAAGAACAGGTCATGTACACAGGAAGGTAGCGATCCGTGAACGCGGAGAGCTACCTTCCTGCGTTTCGGCAGGCATCTGGGAACCACCTACTGCTGGACAGATTAGGTCCATCGGCCGACGTGCTCGGTCGGACCACGATGCCGACCGCCGTCATCGCCGTGGACCTCGCCGAGTCGCTCGAGGTAAGGGAGCGGTCGGCTGGCCACCGTGTGCTCGAGAACCTGCTTCGATGACGCCGCGCCGTGTCATCGCGCCGCCTGGCGGCTGGGCGGCCCCGTGGCCGTTCGTCACCGGTGGTGTCGCCTCGCCAGCTCCCACCCGACCGCCGCGCCGACGACCGTCAGCGCGGGTACCGCGTTCCACAGTGCTCCCTGCAGCTCCCGCACTACTCCGCTGCTGCGCTCCAGCACCGGACTGCCGAGGGCGTAGAGCGCCCAGCCGGCGAGCAGCCCGACGACCGCACCGGCCACCACGCCAGCGGCCCGGCGCCCTCGTCCCAGCGTCCTGGTGTCACGCGTCGTCATGGCGGATCACCAGCACCGGGCAGGGCGCATGGTGCACGCAGTAGCCCGCGGTGGACCCCAGGTGCATCCCGGGGATCTCACCGTGGCCGTGGCTGCCGATGACGAGCAGCTCCGCCCCTCGGGCGGCCTTGGCAACCGCCGGTCCCGGCCGGCCCTGAACCATCACCCGCTCGATGGGGACGTCGTCCTCCTCGTCGAGCACCGACTCGACCACCTCGTTGAGGACCGTCTCGGCGGCCTGCTCGTAGGTCTCCTCGGTCGCGGTCGGGGCGAGGTAGACGAACGGCGACACGTCCCACGCCGCCACTGCCCGCACCTGAGCCCCGGTCCGGCGGGCCTGGTCCACCGCCCAGCGCAGTGCCTCTCGACTGCGCGGCGACCCGTCGATCCCCACGACGATCCGGCGTCCGTTGTCAGCCATCTCGGCTCCTCTCCTCGCTTCCGGGGTACGCGCCCGACGGCCGGGCCGCCAGGGTCTGACGTCACCTGTCGCACGGTTCACTTGCTCCCGTCGACCCTGCCGGCGTCCGCGTGGGAGGGTGGCCACCCGTGACGGCAGCCTCTGCGCACCACCCGGGGCAACCCGGTGAAGCCCCGGAGCCGGACGGCGGCGACGACCTCCTACCCGGTGCGATCGAGATGTACCTCGAGCGCGACGTCCCGGTCTGCACCCCGACCGACACAGCCGCCGACCTGCGCGCCCTGCTGACCTCCCGGCCCTGGCCGTCCGTCGCCGACGTCGCCGTCTGCTCCGGGCCGCGTCTGGTAGGGCTCGTCCCCGTCGAGCGGGCCCTGGCCGCGCCGGACGGCGTCACGGCCGTGGACCTGATGGACGACGACCCCCCGGTCGTCGCCGTCCACGTCGACCAGGAGCGCGCCGCGTGGAAGGCGGTGCGGCACGGGGAGTCCTCGCTGGCCGTGTGCGACGAGGACGGACGCTTTCTCGGGCTGGTCCCGCCGGTCCGGCTGCTCGGCGTCCTGCTGGTGGAGCACGAAGAGGACCTGGCCCGGCTCGGCGGGTACCTGGCCTCGACCGCCGGAGCCCGGCACGCCACCGAGGAGCCGTTGCGGGACCGGTTGTGGCACCGCCTGCCGTGGCTGCTGCTCGGCCTGCTCGGCTCCGCGGTCGCGGCGTGGCTCGTCGGCGGGTTCGAGGCCGAGCTCGCCCGCGACGTCCGGCTGGCGTTCTTCATCCCGGGTGTCGTGTACATGGCCGACGCGGTCGGCACCCAGACCGAGGCGCTCGTCGTCCGGGGTCTGTCCGTGGGGATGCCGCTGCGCCGCGTCTACCGGCTCGAGGCGGTCACCGGTCTGCTCGTCGGCCTGATCGTCGCCGCCGCGGCCCTGCCGGCCGTGTGGTGGGCGCTCGGCTCCGCCCGGCTCGCGGTCGCCGTCGCCCTCTCCCTCGTCGCCGCCTGCTCGATCGCGACGGTCGTCGCCATGCTGCTGCCGTGGCTGTTGCACCGCCGCGGCCTGGATCCCGCGTTCGGCAGCGGGCCGCTCGCCACCGTCGTGCAGGACCTGCTGTCGCTGCTCGTCTACTTCGGCGTCGTCGTGCTCATCGTGACCTGAGGCCCGGCTACAGCCGGACCACTTCGCCGGGCCGCGGCGGGACGGCGAGCACGCCGAGCTCGTCCTCCAGCCGGTCCGCCAGGGCGGCCGAGGCGGCCGGTTCCCCGTGGACGACGTAGACGACCGCGGGAGGCCGGGGCGCCCCACGCACCCAGTCGACGAGCTCGCTGGCGTCGGCGTGGCAGGAGAAGTCCCGCACCTCCACCACCTCGGCGCGCACCGGGACGTACCGGCCGTGCATCTTCAGCCGCCGGGCCCCCTCGAGCAGGTCCCGACCACGGGTGCCGGGCGCCTGGAACCCGGTCAGCACCACCGTGTTCCGCGGGTCCGGCAGCAGGTGCTTGAGGTGGTGGACGACGCGGCCGCCGGCCGCCATCCCGGACGCCGAGACGATGATGCACGGCAGCGCCGGGGCGTTGAGCCGCATCGACTCCTCCACCGTGCGTGCCTCCCGGACGTCGCTGCGGTCGAGCAGCGTCCGCGCGTCCGGCCGCACGTCGGGGTGCCCCTCGCGCAGCGCCTTCCGGTAGATCCGCAGCGACGCCAGCGCCATCGGACTGTCGACGACCACCGGGACGTCGGGGATCTCACCGGCGCTCCGCAGCCGCTCCAGCTCGGCGAGGACGAGCTCGGTGCGGTCCACCGCGAACGCCGGGACGAGCACCACCCCGCCGCGCCGCACCGTCCGGCGGATCGCGCCCGCCAGCACCTCAGGGTCCGGCTCCGGGTGCTCCCGGTCACCGTAGGTCGACTCCAGCACGACCGCGTCCACCTCCGGCAGCGGCGCCGGCGGGGACAGCAGGGCGTGCACCGGCCGGCCCAGGTCGCCGCTGAACACCACCCGCCGGCCGCCGGCGACGACGAGGGCCGTGGCCGAGCCGAGGATGTGCCCGGCGGGGGACAGCAGCACCTCCAGGCCGGGAGCCGGTCGCACCCGCTCGCCGAACGGCGTCGGGCGGAGCAGCGCGATCGCCCGCTCGGCGTCCGCGGCGTCGTACAGGGGCAGCGGCGGGTGGTGCTTGGAGTAGCCGGCTCCTGCGGCGTACCGCGCGTCCTCCTCCTGCAGGTGAGCGCTGTCGCGCAGCACGACCGCGACGAGCTCGGCGGTGTCCGGGGTGCACAGCACGGGGCCGGAGAACCCGTCGCGCACCAGCCGGGGCAGGTACCCGCAGTGGTCCAGGTGGGCGTGGGTGAGGACGACGGCGGTCAGGCCGGAGGGGTCCAGCGGCAGCGGCTCCCAGTTGCGTCGCCGCAGCTCGCGCAGGCCCTGGAACAGGCCGCAGTCCACGAGCAGCCGGGAACCCTCCTGCTCGAGGAGGAACTTGCTGCCGGTCACCGTGCCGGTGCCGCCGAGGAACGTCAGCGTGGCCACGACGTCAGCGTGCTCGCGCTCGGCGCGTGGCGGCAGGGCCGGAGGTCTCTCGGCTCGGGCGCGCCGGCGCTCAGACCTGCGGGACCGCCAGGTCCATCCGGTACCCGCCGCGGGTGCTCCACTCGGCGACGACCGCGAACCGGTCACCGCGGACCAGGGTGTCCCGGTACTCCACCGGGTCGCCGTCGAGCTCGCCGGTCCGGGCGATCCTCAGCGCCGCGACGTCCGGGACGCCGGTCAGACCGAGCAGCTCCCGCTCGGCGTCGTCCGGCAGGACCGCCTGGATCCGTTCTCGGCCCCCGTTGAGCCGGACGCCGCTCGCCCCCGCCAGCACGTCGTAGACACCGGTGCGGCTCAGGTCGGCCGCCAGCAGCGGGTCGCCCAGCGGCCGGCACAGCCAGACCCGGTCCAGCGCGAGCGGCTCGTCGTTCGCCAGCCGCAGCCGCTCGAGGTACACCAGCGGCTCGTCGGCGGGCCGGCCCAGCCGGCGGGCGACCTCGGCGTCCGGGCGGACGTCGAGGGCCCGCACCTGGGAGGTCTGCACCATCCCGCGTGCCTCCACCTCGCGGAACAGGGAGTAGATCGCTCCCAGCGGCTGGTCGATGCGGCCCGGCTGGACGAACGTGCCGCGTCCGCGCTCGGCCGACAGCAGGCCGTCGTCGCGCAGCCGGCGCAGGGCGTCGCGGACGGTGTGCCGGCTCACCCCGTACTGGGCCATGAGCTCGTGCTCGGTGGGGAACCGTTCGGTGAAGTCGCCGCCGTCCAGCCGGGCGACCAGGTCGTCGGCGAGCTGAGCCCACAGCGGCAGGGCGGAGGACCGGTCCAGGGCCCTCGTCGGTGCGGCGGTCACGGTGCCACCCTAGCCTCGCGGGCCGCCACGGCCCCGGGGTGAGGCGGGTGCCAGAGCCCGATCCGGTGAATCTGGTACCTCCGCGGGTGCCGTGGGCCGATACTGAGTCCGGACAGGACGGGGACCAGGCCCATGACGACGCCATCGCTGCACCGGCCGACGGCCGGGGACGGCAGCGTCCTCGCCACCGGGGTGACCGGTACCGGCGCCCGCGACGTCCTCGTCTTCCGTCGGGTGGCACCCGGGTCCTGGGCGCACGTCGGCGGCCACGGCCGCGGCGACGGCTGGGCGGGCATCGTCGAGGCGAAGCATGCTGCCGAGCCGCTGCTGCGGCAGGCCCTCGACGACCCGGCCCCGGTGCGGGTCCTCGCCGCGTCCTCCGCTCGCATCGTCGGCCCCTACTACGCGTGCACCGCCGTGCTGCTCCACGTCACCGATGACGTCGTCGTCGTGTGGGGGCACCCAGAGCGCAGCGAGGCGCTCATGGCCACGCCCGCCGACACGTTGCGCGAGGCGTCGCAGGAGATCGCCGACGCGGTCGCGCGCAGCACTGTCGCCCAGCGGCTCGGAGACGAGCTCGAGGTCCTCGGCGCCGTCCAGCGGATCACCGGGGGACTCGGGCGCTCCTTCGGGCGCACCCTCGAGCACGTGGCCGACGTCACCGCCGACGCGATGCTCGCCCCGGTGGTGGTCGTGTGGACCGGCGACGGCCGGTGCGCGGTCGCCGACACCGGCTCCCCGGAGCGCGACCCCGCGGTGGACGTCGCGGACCCACGCGACGGAACCACCACGGCGGACGTCCTCCGGATCGCCCGGGACCTGCTCACTCGTCACCCCGAGGGCACCGTCGTGCAGGACGCCGCCACCGCGCCGCTGCCGGTCCCGCTGTCCCCGCAGGACGGGGTCACCTCCTACCTGTTGCACCCCCTCGGGGAGGACATCGGCGGGGGGCTGCTCGCCGTGTTCCGCGGCTCGGACCACTGCCGGTTCAACGACCTGTGCCGGCGGATGGCGGTGCAGATCGCCGACGCCGCGACCGTCCTGCTCCAGGTGGCCCAGGGCCGCGACCAGCTCGAGGGACGCCTCGACGACATCCGTGCCCGGCTGGAGCGGGACACCCTCACCGGGGTCGCGAGCCGGCACCGTTGGGAGGAGGAGCTCCTCGCCGTCCAGGAGCTCGTCGACACCGGCGTCCCGGTCACCGTCGCCCTGGTCGACCTCGACGAGCTCAAGGAGGTCAACGACACCCACGGGCACGCCGCCGGGGACGAGCTGCTGCGCGCCGCCGCCCGAGCCCTGGGCTCCGGCCTGCGGGAGACCACCGACGTGGTCGCCCGCGTCGGCGGGGACGAGTTCGGCGTCCTCGTGCCTCGCGTCGCGGACGCCGCCGGGCTGGTCCGGCGACTGCGCGCCGCGCTCGCCGAGGCCGTCACCCCGGACGGGCTGCCGGTGCGGGCCTCGGTCGGCGCCGCGTCCGCCGAGCCGGGGGACCCGGTGCAGCGGGTGGTCGAGCGGGCGGACCGGGAGATGTACGCGGACAAGCGGCGCCGCCGGGGTTGACCCGGACGCCGGGACTGAGCAAGGCCTGAGCGACGCCGCGCTGCCGGTCCGCGATGATGGGGCCATGGCCTCCGTACCCAGCGTCTCGTACTCGATCACCGTCCGTCTCGAGGTGCCGGCCCGGCCCACCGCGGTCAGCGAGCTGACGACGGCGATCGAGGGTGCCGGCGGTGTCGTCACCGCACTCGACGTCACCGCCTCCGGCGCCGACCGGGTGCGGGTGGACGTCACCTGCGCGGCCCGCGACAGCGACCACAGCGTCGACCTCGTCGAGGCGCTGCGGGCCCTGCCCGGGGTGAGCATCGGCAAGGTCTCCGACCGGACGTTCCTCGCGCACATCGGGGGCAAGCTGTCGGTGGAGTCCCGGGTGCCGATCCGCAACCGCGACGACCTGTCCATGGTCTACACCCCCGGCGTCGCGCGGGTCTGCCAGGCCATCGCCGAGAACCCCGAGGACGCCCGCCGGCTGACCATCAAGCGCAACACGGTCGCCGTCGTCACCGACGGCACCGCCGTCCTGGGCCTGGGTGACATCGGGCCGCTCGCCGCACTGCCGGTGATGGAGGGCAAGGCGGCCCTGTTCAAGCGGTTCGGCGGCATCGACGCCTTCCCGCTGTGCCTGGACACCACCGACCCGGACGAGATCGTCGCCGTCGTCAAGGCCGTCGCGCCCGTGTTCGCCGGGATCAACCTCGAGGACATCTCCGCGCCGCGCTGCTTCGAGATCGAGCGCCGGCTGCGGGAGGAGCTCGACATCCCGGTGTTCCACGACGACCAGCACGGCACCGCCATCGTCACCCTGGCCGCCCTGACCAACGCGCTGAAGGTGGTCGGCAAGCGGATCGAGGACGTCCGCATCGTCATGGCCGGTGCCGGCGCCGCCGGCACCGCGGTGCTCAAGCTGCTGCTGGCGGCCGGCGCCCGCGACGTCGTGGTCGCCGACGAGTTCGGCGTCCTGCACCCGGGCCGCGACCGGCTCGACGTCTCCACCAGCTGGACCGCCGCGCACACGAACCCGCGCGGCGTCCAGGGCACGCTGCGCGAGGCGCTCGCCGGCGCCGACGTGTTCATCGGCCTGTCCGCACCGAACATCCTCACCGGCGACGACATCGAGACGATGGCCGAGGGCGCCGTCGTCTTCGCCCTGGCCAACCCGGTGCCCGAGGTGGACCCCGCGGACGCCGCCCGGCACGCCGCCGTGGTCGCCAGCGGCCGCAGCGACTTCGCCAACCAGATCAACAACGTGCTGGCCTTCCCGGGGGTGTTCCGCGGGCTGCTCGACGCCCAGTCCACGTCGATCACGACCGGCACGCTGCTCGCCGCCGCCTACGCGCTCGCCGCGGTCGTCACCGACGACGAGCTCAACGCCACCTACATCGTCCCGAGCGTGTTCCACCCGGACGTCGCGACCGTCGTCGCCGACGCCGTCCGGCGGGCCGTGCAGGCCGAGGAGCACGCCGACGCCCCGGCGCGGGTGGTCGCCGGCCGGGCCGCCACGGACGCCGCCGCCGCGGTCGCCGGGGGGAGGGCCTCAACCGGCGCCTGAGCGGTCGCTTGTCCCCGGTTGAACAGGTAAGGCTGTCCTAAGTAGGGTGCCTCCGGCGGTCGCCCTGGAACCGCCGTCCCCGGATCCTGACGAGGAGAGCCTGTGAACGCCCCGCCCCGCACCCGGCTGCGCGCCCCCGTCGCGGCCGCCCTGACCGTCGTCCTCGCCGGTGGCCTGTCCGGCTGCGGCGCCTTCGGCGGGGAGGACGTGCTCACCGTGTACTCCGGGCGCAACGAGAACCTCGTCGGCCCCATCCTCGAGCAGCTCGAGGACGCCGTCGGCACCGAGGTCGAGGTCCGCTACGCCGGCTCCAGCGACCTGGCCGCCCAGCTGCTCGAGGAGGGCGAGAGCACCGACGCCGACCTGTTCTTCTCCCAGGACGCCGGCGCCCTCGGCGCCCTGGCCAAGGCCGGGCGCCTCGCGGAGCTGCCGCAGGACGTGCTGAGCCTGGTCCCGGAGCAGTACGCGGACGACGAGGGGCGCTGGGTCGCCACCTCCGCCCGCGCCCGGGTCGTCGCCTACGACCCGAGGCAGGCACCCGAGGCCGCCGAGATGACGAGCGTCGACGAGGTCCTCGACGAGCGGTACCGGGGGCTCATCGGCGTCGCGCCGACCAACGCGTCCTTCCAGTCCTTCGTCACCGCCCTGCGCCTGGACCGCGGCGAGGACGGCGCCCGCGAGTGGCTCGAGCGGCTCGTGGACCTCGACGTGCAGAAGTACGACAACAACATCGCCGTCCTGGACGCCGTGGACTCCGGCGAGGTGGCCCTCGGACTCATCAACCACTACTACTGGTACGAGCGGGTCGCCGAGCAGGGCGAGGACAACGTCAACGCCGAGATCCGCTTCCTCGACAGCGACGACCCCGGCGCCCTGATCAACGTCGCCGGCGTGGGCGTCATCGCCGGCTCCGAGCAGGAGGACGCCGCCCAGCGGGCGGTGGAGTTCCTGCTCTCCGAGGAGGCCCAGCAGTACTTCGCCGACAGCACCGCCGAGTACCCGGTGGTCGAGGGCATCACCTCCACCGAGCACGACCTCGAGCCGCTCGGCCAGGGCTCGAGCGTGGACCTCAACGACCTCGACTCCCTCGAGGAGACCCTCGACCTGCTCGACGAGGTGGGGCTGACCTGACTCTGATCGACGCGCCGACGGCGCCGCCGACCCAGCGGCGGCGCCGTCGGCGCCCCGCCACCGCCGGCCGCCCGCCGGCGGTCCTCGTCGTCCCCGCGGTCGTGGCCGCCGCGCTCGCGCTGCTGCCGATCGGGTACCTCCTCGTGCGCGCCGTCGAGGCCGGACCGGCCGCGGTCCTCGACACGCTGTGGCGGGACCGCACCTTCTGGCTCGTCGTGCGCAGCCTGGGCCTGGCCGCCGCGGTCACCGCGGCCGCCGTCGTCATCGGCGTCGTGCTGGCGTGGCTCACCACCCGCACCGACCTGCCCGGCCGGCGGGCCTGGAGCGTCGTGGCCGCCCTGCCGCTCGCGGTCCCCAGCTACGTGGCCGCGTACGCGTGGGTGTCGGTCGTCCCGTCCTCGGCGGGCTTCGGCGGCACCTGGCTGGTGCTCACGCTGAGCACCTACCCGTACGTCTACCTGCCGGTCGCCGCCGCGCTGAGCCGCACCGACCCCGCGCTGGAGGAGGTGTCCCGGTCCCTGGGCCGCAGCGCCCTGGCCACCTTCGTCTCGGTCACCGCCCGCCAGGTGCGCCCGGCCGCCGCGGCCGGCGCGCTGCTCGTCGCCCTCTACACGCTGAGCGACTTCGGCACCCCGTCGCTGATGCGCTACGACGTCTTCACCCGGGTCATCTACAGCTCCTACCAGGCCTCCTTCGACCGGACGCCGGCCGCGGTGCTGTCCATCGTGCTCGTCGTCATCACCATCGGCATCACCGTCGCCGAGGCCCGCAGCCGCGGCCGCGCCGAGCACGCCCGGGTCGGTGCCGGTGCGTCCCGCACCCCGCAGCTGCTGCGCCTCGGCCGCGGCCGGCCGCTCGCCCTGGCCGCCACCGGTGGCGTGGCGGCCCTCGCGCTCGGCTACCCGGCCGTCGTCCTCGCCTACTGGGTGGTCCGCGGCCAGTCCGCCGGCGTCGACTGGGGCCGTCTCGTGCCCGCCGGCGCGTCCACCCTGTGGGTGTCGCTGCTCGGGGCCCTCGCCGCGACCGCGCTCGCCGTCCCCGTCGGCGTGCTCGCCGCCCGCTACACCGGTCGCGGGGTGCGCATGCTCGAGCACGCCACCTACGCCGGTCACGCCCTGCCCGGCATCGTCGTCGCCCTGGCGCTGGTGTTCTTCGGCATCCGCTACGCCGAGCCGATCTACCAGCAGACCCCGCTGCTCGTGCTGGCCTACGCCGTGCTGTTCATGCCCGCTGCCATCGGCTCGGTGCGCGCGGCCGTGAGCCAGAGCCCGCCACGTCTGGAGGAGGTCGCCCGCTCCCTCGGGCGCACGCCCGCCGGGGTGCTGCGCGACGTCACGCTGCCGCTGGCCGGGCCCGGCATCGCCGCCGGCTTCGCCCTCGTCATGCTGACGACGATGAAGGAGCTGCCGGCCACCCTCTTGCTGCGCCCGACCGGGGTCGACACCCTGGCGACCGAGCTGTGGACGCAGACCGAGGTCGGCGCGTACGCCGCCGCCGCCCCGTACGCGGTGGCGCTCGTGCTGCTCGCCGCGGTCCCGACCTTCCTGATGTCCAGGGCCCAGGAGACACTGGTGAGCGACGCACGTGGAGGTGAGCGGTGAGGGACCTCAAGGTCCGGGGCCTGTGCAAGGCCTTCGGCAGCACCGAGGTGCTGCACGGCCTGGACCTCGACGTGCCCTCCGGGCAGCTCGCCGCCGTGCTGGGCCCCTCCGGCTGCGGCAAGACCACGCTGCTGCGCGTCGTCGCCGGCTTCGAGCGGGCGGACGCCGGGGAGGTGCACCTCGGCGGCCGGCTGCTGGCCGGGCCGGGGGTGCACGTGCCGCCCGAGCGCCGGGGCATCGGCGTCGTCCCGCAGGAGGGTGCGCTGTTCCCGCACCTCACCGTCGCCGAGAACGTGGCCTTCGGCCTGCCCCGGCGCGGCACCGGCTCCGCCCGGCGACGCCGCGAACGGGTCCGTGACCTGCTCGCCCTCGTCGGTCTCGGCGACCTCGGTGACCGGATGCCCTCCCAGCTCTCCGGCGGCCAGCAGCAGCGGGTGGCGCTGGCCCGCGCCCTCGCCCCCGACCCGGCGCTCGTCCTGCTCGACGAGCCGTTCTCCGCCCTGGACGCCGGCCTGCGGGCCGCCGTCCGGGAGGACGTGCGCACCGCGCTGCGGGCCACCGGCGCGACCGGACTGCTCGTCACCCACGACCAGGAGGAGGCCCTGTCCACCGCGGACCTCGTCGCCGTCGTCCGGGACGGGGTCGTCGTGCAGAGCGCTTCCCCCCAGCAGCTCTACGCCGCCCCCGGCGACCTCGACGTCGCCACGTTCGTCGGCGAGGCCGTCGTGCTGCCCGCCCGGGTGCGCGACGGAGTCGCCGAGACGCCCCTGGGCCGGCTCGCGCTGCTGCGCGGGGACGTCGCCGAGGGCCCGGGCCGGGTGGTGATCCGGCCCGAGCAGGTGCGGATGGTGCACTCCGGGGGCGGGACCACCGCCCGCGTCGTCGGCACCGTCTTCTACGGCCACGACGCGAGCGTCCGGCTGCAGGTGCCCGGCCCCGACGGCGCCCCGTTGCCGGTGCTGTGCCGCACCCAGGGTCCGCTGCCCACCACCGAGGAGATCGGCGTCGTCGTGGCCGGCCCGGTGTCCTTCTTCGCCGACGCCTGACCGTGCCCCCGGCTGGTGCGCCCGGCGCGGCGCGGCGGCGCCGGCTGGTCCTGGGCGTGACGGTCGTCGTCCACCTCGTCGTCTTGTACTGGCCCACGGTCGGCGACGGCTCCGGCCTGCCCGGTCTCGACAAGGCCGTGCACCTGCTCGTGTTCGCCGCCGTCGCCTGGGCCGGGCACCGCGCCGGTCTGCCCACGGGACCGCTCGTCGCGGTTCTGCTCGCGCACGCGGTGGTCAGCGAGGCCGTCCAGCACGTCGCGCTGCCCGGCCGCGGCGGCGACCCGTGGGACGCGCTCGCCGACGCCGTCGGCACCGTGGTCGGCGTGGTCGTGGCGCAACAGGGCGGCCGGCTCCGTCGGCGGGCAGAATGAGGGCATGCGGGGCCAGGACCTGACCGGACGGCTCCTCGTCGCGACGCCGCGGCTCGTGCACGAGGAGTTCCGCCGCACCGTCGTCCTGCTGCTCGACCACGGTGAGGACGGTGCCCTCGGGGTCGTCGTCAACCGCCCCACCGAGATCGACGTGGACGCCGTCCTGCCGGTGTGGCAGCCGTTCGTCACCGTCCCCGGCCGGCTGTTCCAGGGCGGCCCGGTCGCCCTGGACTCCGCGCTCGGCCTGGTGTCGGTCCCCGGCGCGGCGGACGCCGAGCCGCTCGGCGTCCGCCGGCTCACCGGCAGCCTCGGCCTCGTCGACCTCGACACCCCGCCGGAGGTGGTCGTGCCCGAGCTGACCCGGCTGCGGATCTTCGCCGGCTACGCCGGGTGGGCGCCGGGCCAGCTGGAGAGCGAGATCGAGGACGGGTCCTGGTACGTCGTCGACGCCGAGCCGGGGGACGCGTTCACCGACACCCCCGAGCAGCTGTGGGCCGACGTGCTGCGCCGTCAGGGCGGCGACCTGGCACTCGTGGCGACGTTCCCCGAGGACCCGTCGCTCAACTGACGGCAGCGGCGTGACCCCGCCTAGACTGAGGTCATGACCGAGCAGCACCCGCAGCCGCAGCCCGCCTCAGACCCGGGAGAGCAGCGCACGGCCGTGCTCGAGCGTGAGCTCGTCGAGGAGCCGCAGCTGGCCGAGCCCGGCGACCACGAGCGCTTCGCGCACTACGTGAAGAAGGAGAAGATCCTCGAGTCGGCGCTGACCGGCGAGCCGGTCATCGCCCTGTGCGGCAAGGTCTGGGTGCCCGGCCGCGACCCGCAGCGCTTCCCCGTCTGCCCGGCGTGTAAGGAGATCTACGAGAGCCTGCCGGGCGGGGACGAGGGCGCCGACGGCTGAGCATGCTGCTGGCGTCCAGCGACGCGTCCTGTGGTGACTGCTACCACGGTGGTACCGTGCCGTCGTGGCAATGACCCTTCGGCTCACTGACGAGGAGAGCGAGGCGCTGCGCGCGAAGGCCCAGGAGGAGGGGCGTTCGATGCAGGAGGTGGCCCGCACCGCCATCGCGCAGTACGTCTCCGAGCGGCCCCAGCGTCTGGCCGCCGCCATCAACCGGGTGCGCACGGAAGACCATGAGCTCCTCGAGCGTCTCAGCAGGTGAGTGGGGAGGAGTTTGACCTTCTCACCGTCGAGGACCTCCTTGAGATCGCAACGGGTGTGCTTGATGAGGTTGTGGTGAGGGACGCCGGACTCCTCGCCTCCGCGGCCGCACGTCCCTGGGTCACGATCTCGGGAGTTGACGCCTACCCGACCTTTGACGACAAGGCGGCTGCCCTCCTGCACTCACTGGTGCGCAACCACGCCCTCGTCGACGGCAACAAGCGCCTCGCCTGGGCTGCAACGCGCACCTTCTACCTGCTCAACGGGCGCGACCTCGCGTACACCGTCGACGACGCTGAGCGCCTGATGGTTCGCGCGGCCGCCGGCGAGCTGGACGTGCCGGACATCGCCGGATGGCTGCGCACTCACGGCGCTGCTGAGTCGTAGCGTCGCCTTGGCTGCCGGGTGCCCGGGCTGAGCGGCTCCGGTCGCGGCTCGGTTACTCTCGCCGGACCGTGACCTCCTCCTCCACGCCGCACCGCGCGTCGTCCGCCGCCGCCTCGCAGCTCCCCCCGGCGTACCCGGAGCGGGCCCCCTGGGGGACGGCGTCGAAGTTGCGTGCCTGGCAGGCGGACGCCCTCCAGACGTACCTGCGCCGCCAGCCGCGGGACTTCCTCGCCGTGGCCACCCCCGGCGCCGGGAAGACGACGTTCGCGCTGCGGGTGGCCGCCGAGCTCCTCGAACGCGGCGTCGTCCGGCGGGTGACGGTCGTCGCGCCGACCGAGCACCTGAAGTCCCAGTGGGCGGACGCCGCGCACCGGGCCGGGATCCGGATCGACCCCGCCTTCCGCAACAGCCAGGGCACCCACGGCCGCGACTACGACGGTGTCGTCGTCACCTACGCCCAGGTCGCCGCCCGCCCGATGCTGCACCGCGCGCGCACCGAGGCCGCGCCGACGCTCGTCGTCCTCGACGAGATCCACCACGCCGGGGACGCGCTGTCCTGGGGTGACGCCGTCCGCGAGGCCTTCGAGCCCGCGACCCGGCGGCTGGCGCTGACCGGCACCCCGTTCCGCTCCGACACCGCGGCGATCCCGTTCGTCGACTACGTCCCGGACGCCGACGGCGTCCGCCGTTCCCGGGCTGACTACGCCTACGGCTACGAGCACGCCCTGCGCGACGGGGTGGTGCGGCCGGTGCTCTTCCTCGCCTACTCCGGGCAGATGCGCTGGCGCACCCGCGCCGGGGACGAAGTGAGCGCCCGGCTCGGGGAGCCGCTCACCCAGGACATGACCGCCCAGGCCTGGCGCACCGCGCTGGACCCCCGCGGGCAGTGGGTGCCGGCCGTGCTGCGGGCCGCCGACAAGCGGCTGTCGGAGGTGCGCCGGCACGTGCCGGACGCCGGCGGGCTCGTCATCGCCACCGACCAGAGCACCGCCCGCGCCTACGCTGCTGTGCTGCGGCAGGTGAGCGGTGAGCAGCCGGTCGTCGTGCTGTCGGACGACGCGGCCGCGTCCTCCCGGATCGAGGAGTTTGCCCAGGGCGACCAGCGGTGGATGGTCGCCGTCCGGATGGTCTCCGAGGGTGTCGACGTCCCGCGGCTCAGCGTCGGCGTCTACGCCACCTCGGCGTCCACGCCGCTGTACTTCGCCCAGGCGGTCGGGCGGTTCGTCCGGGCCCGACGCCGAGGCGAGACCGCGTCGATCTTCCTGCCGAGCGTGCCGGCGCTGCTCGAGCTCGCCGGGGCGATGGAGGTCGAGCGCGACCACGCCCTGGACCGTCCGCGCAGTGAGGAGCCGCAGGAGTGGCTCGAGGACGGCCTGGTCGAGGCCGCGCAGCGCTCCGAGAAGGCCTCCGGCGACCTGACCGAGGGAACGTTCCAGGCGCTGGAGGCGCAGGCCTCCTTCGACCGGGTGCTCTTCGACGGCGGTGAGTTCGGGTCCCACGCCGAGCCCGGCAGCGACGAGGAGCAGGACTTCCTCGGTATCCCCGGGCTGCTCGAGCCCGACCAGGTCGCCACGTTGCTGCGCCAGCGTCAGGCGGACCACGCCAGGCGCCGGGGCACAGGGCGCCAGGAGCCGGCGGAAGTCACCGACGCCGCCGTGCACCGTCGGACCGCTGCGCTGCGCAAGGAGCTCAACGGTCTCGTCGCGGCGTGGGCGCGGCGTACCGGTCAGCCGCACGCCGTGGTGCACGCCGAGCTGCGCCGGCTCGGCGGCGGGACGGAGGTGGCCCGGGCCACCCCCGAGCAGCTGCAGACCCGCATCGACACGCTGCGGGACTGGTTCGTCGGCCGCCGCTGAGGGCTATACCCCCTGGGGTATGAAGTGCGTCACGTGCGGGCGGTGGTGGAACACCCTGCCGCCGTCCTCGGTTACAGGGACCATGGCTACGACGACGATGACCATGGAGAACCACGACGAGACCGTCCAGGACGGCATCGTCCTCATCGACTTCTGGGCCGAGTGGTGCGGTCCGTGCCGCCAGTTCGCCCCGGTGTTCGAGCAGGTCTCGCAGGAGAACCCGGACGCCACCTTCGCCAAGGTCGACACCGAGGACCAGCCCGAGCTCGCCGGTCGGTACGGCGTGACGTCGATCCCCACGCTGGTCATCTATCGCGACGGCATCCCGGTGTTCGGACAGCCGGGAGCGCTGCCGCGACCGGCGCTCGAGGACCTGCTGCGTCAGGTGCGCGATCTCGACATGGACGAGGTCAAGAAGCAGTACGACGAGCAGCTCAAGGCCGCCGGCCGCGTCTGACCCGCTCCTGATCACCGACACCCCGTCCGTGATCAGTCAGTCCCGCCACCTTCGCGTCCTGCGGGCTTGACGTGCGCCGCGACGACGGTGAGCCCACGTCAAGCCCCCATGACGTGGGCGGGGTGCGGGGGTGTTCGGCTGAACCCAGGCCGGGGCCTACAGTCGCCGCCGTGACCGACGCCGCCACCGCCCCGCTGCCCGGCCGGTTCCCGGTGGACGGCGCGCCGCCGCCGGCCGCGCCGTCCCAGGCCCCCCGGGTCGCCCCCCGGCGGATGTCCGCCGCCGCCGAGCCCGGGGTCGACCTCGACGTCCTCGACGAGATCCAGCGCCGAGTGCTGTGGCTGTCCACCCGGATCATCGACGCGGCGAACCGCGAGCGGGACACCGGCGACGGGGTGAAGGTCGGCGGTCACCCGGCGTCCTCGGCGTCCCTCGTCACGATCCTCACCGCCCTGTGGTTCGCCCACCTGGACGCCGAGGACCGGGTCGCGGTCAAACCGCACGCCTCCCCGGCGTTCCATGCCGTCCAGTACCTGCTCGGCCGGCTCGACCGCCGCTACCTCACCATGCTGCGCGCCCGCGGCGGCCTGCAGTCCTACCCCTCGCGCACCAAGGACCCGGACGACGTCGACTTCTCCACCGGGTCGGTCGGCCTGGGCGCCGCGGCCCCGCTGTTCGCCGCCGCCGTCCGCCGCTACGTCGACGCCCACTTCGGCGAGCGTGAGCCGTCCCGCTTCATCGCGCTGCTCGGTGACGCCGAGCTGGACGAGGGCAACATCTGGGAGGCCGTCGCGGACGCCGCCACCCAGGGCCTCGGTCGGGTCACCTGGGTCGTCGACTTCAACCGCCAGTCCCTGGACCGCGTTGTCCCCGGCGTGCGCATCGACCAGTGGCGCTCGGCGTTCGAGGCCAACGGCTGGCACGTTGTCGAGGTCAAGTACGGCCGGCGGCTGCAGGCGTTCTTCGAGCGCGACGGCGGTGTCCTGCTGCGCGACTGGATCGACGCGATGCCGAACGAGCAGTACCAGTCCCTGTTCGGGCTGACCGGTCCCCAGCTGCGCGCACGGCTCCTCGACGGCGCCCCCGACGGCCTGGCGGACGTCGTCCGGGACGTCGCCGACGACGACCTCGGCGTCCTCGTCACCGATCTCGGCGGCCACGACCTCGGGGCCGTGCTCGAGGCGCTCACCGAGTGCGACGCCGAGACCGACCGGCCCAGCGTCGTGTTCGCCTACACCATCAAGGGGTGGGGACTGCCCATCGCGGGAAACCCGCGCAACCACTCCGCCCTGCTCTCCGGCGAGCAGATCGACCGACTGCGTGAGCAGACCGGCCTGGACACGGCCACCGAGTGGGACCGGCTCGACCCGGCCACCCCGGCGGGGCAGTGGGTCGAGCGGCGCGCCCGCGCGCTGGCCCGGCGGACCCGCTCACCGCGGCTGGCCGGCGTGAGCGTGCCGGACTCCACCGGCGTGCGGGCCACCAAGCCGGTCAGCACCCAGGAGGTCTTCGGCCGGGTGCTCGTCGACCTCTCCCGCGACCCGTCGGTCGCGCCCTACCTCGTCACCACCGCCCCGGACGTCGCGACGTCGACCAACCTCGCCGGGTTCATCAACCGGACCGGTGTCTTCGCCCCCACCGAGCGCCGGTCGTGGAACGCCGACCCCGTGCTGAAGTGGGCCGAGGGCCCGACCGGCCAGCACATCGAGCTGGGCATCTCGGAGATGAACCTGTTCCTCCTGCTCGGCCAGCTGGGTCTGGCGTGGGACCACTCCGGCCAGCCGCTGCTGCCCGTCGGCACCGTCTACGACCCCTTCGTGGCCCGCGGCCTGGACGCCTTCATCTACGGCACGTACTCCGGCTCGCGGTTCCTCGTCGCGGGGACGCCGTCCGGGGTCACACTCGCCCCCGAGGGCGGGGCCCACCAGTCGTCGATCACCGCGTCCATCGGCGTGGAGCTGCCGGGGGTCACGTTCATCGAGCCCGCCTACGCCACCGCTCTGGACTGGCTGATGTGCGACGCTCTCGGCCGGATCGCCACCGGCGGGGAGCGGACGCCGCGCACCGCCGCCCCGCACGACGACGGCGCCTACTACCTGCGGCTCACCACCCGGCCGATCGACCAGTCGCCGTTCGAGGCGGCCCGGGCCCGGGTCGGGGACGCCGTGCTGCGCCGGCAGGTGCTCGCCGGGGCCTACCGGCTCCTTGACGCGCACGTCGCCCACCCCGAGCTCGTCGAGCAGCAGGCGCCGGTCGTCCACCTCGTCGGGTCCGGCGCGGTGCTGCCGGAGGTGCTCGCGGCTGCCGAGGAGCTGGCCGAGGAGGGCATCGCGGCTCACGTCGTCGACGTGACGAGCCTGGACCGCGTCTACGCCGCCTGGCAGCGGACGCTGCGGCAGGGCGTGCGGACGGCGACCGCCCCCTCGGTACCCGGTGTGCTGCGCACCGTCTTCCCCGACCGGGCACCCGTGGTCACCGTGCACGACGCCGCCAGCCACGCGATGGCCTGGCTGGGCTCCGCCCTCGGCGTGCCGGCCGTCCCGCTCGGGGTCGACGAGTTCGGCCAGTCCGGCAGCGTGCACGACCTCTACGAGCTGCACGACCTGCTGCCCGGGTCCGTGACCAACGCCGCGCTCGCCGCGCTCAGCCTGTAGGACACCCACCCGTGGCCGCTGCCGAGACGTCACAGACCCTCGACCGGGCCCTGCGTCTGCTCGAGCTGCTCGCCGAGGAGCAGCACGGTCGCACCGGTCTCACCGTCACCGAGATCGCGGCTGCCCTCGGCGTCGCCCGCCCGGTGGTCTACCGGCTGCTCGGCACGCTTGCCGAGCACCGGCTGGTACGACGCAGCGACGACGGGCGGGTGCGCCTCGGGATCGGCGTGCTGTCCCTGGCCCGACGCGTGCACCCGCTGCTGCGGGAGGCCGCCGCCCCGGTGCTCCGGCGCCTCGCCGACGAGGTGCGGGCCACTGCCCACCTCACGATCGCCGACGGCGGGGAGGCGCTCGCCGTGGTCGTCGTCGAGCCGACTCGCACGGACTTCCACGTCTCCTACCGGGTCGGTTCCCGGCACCCGCTGGACCGGGGGGCAGCCGGGCGGGCCATCCTCGCCGGCCGCCGCGGCGACCGGGACGTCGTGAGCACGGACTCCGAGCTGCAGCCCGGGGCGGTCGGGGTCGCGGCACCGGTGCCGCTCACCGAGCTGGACGCCTCCGTCGGTGTCGTCGCGCTCGGTGACCTCGACCGACCGCTCGCCCACCGGGCGGTCCGGGCAGCGGCCGCCGAGGTCGCGGCGGCGCTCGCCTGAGTGACCGGTCAAGTCATCGCACCGCGCCGGTCAGGCCTGCGCCGGCTGGTAGGTGGTGACCCGGCCCTTGCCCGCGGCCTTGGCGGCGTACATCGCCTGGTCCGCCTCCCGCAGGGCGGCGTCGAAGGTGCTGTCCCGGGCCACCTCGGTCAGCCCCACGCTCACCCGCACCGCGTGCGCCGTCCCGGCGACCTCGACCGGGTGGGACAGCGCGGCGACGACCCGCTCGGCGATCGGGAGCGCCTCGCCGACACCGGCGCCAGGGCAGAAGACGACGAACTCGTCCCCGCCCAGCCGGGAGACCGTGTCGCCGGGGCGGACCACGGCGAGCAGTCGCCGGGCGATCTCGACGAGCACCGCGTCACCGGCGGCGTGGCCGGCGGAGTCGTTGACCTCCTTGAAGTCGTCGAGGTCGCAGAACAGCAGTGCGCCCCGGCCGACCCGCCGGTCCTCCAGGGTCCGGGTGACCCGGTCGTCGAGCAGGGTGCGGTTCGGCAGCCCAGTCAGCGCGTCGTGCAGGGCCAGCTCGCGCAGCCGTCGTTCGCTCGTACGCTGCTCGGTGACGTCGACGATCTGGACGGTGACCACGGATTCCTCCTGGTCAGCCAGCCGGGCCATCGCCATCTCCGCCCACCGCAGGCCCGCACCCACAGTGAGCCGGACGTCGCCCTGCCAGGTCACGTCGTCCGCCTCGAGGACCGCGGTCACGGCGCGGTAGAGCAGGTCGCGGTCCCGCTCGTCGACGAGCTGGCACAGCTCGGACCCGACGAGCTGCTCGGGCCGGCGGCCGAACACCGCCGCAGCTGTCTCGTTCGTGCGTTCGACGAGCAGCCGGGGCGACGCTGATGTCCGGTCCAGGCGCAGCATCATCATCCCGACGAGCGAGCCGTCGAACGTCAGCCGGTAGAGCTGCTCGCTGGACCGCAGCCGGGCCAGGTCCTCCCGGCGCTGACGGGCGGCCAGCACCAGCGGCACGAGCATCGTCGCGTAGGTCGCTAGGTAGAGCTGGACGACGGACACCGACAGCGCGAGGTTGCCGCCGGGGACGTCGAGGAACGGCCCGCGTTGCTGGGCGCTGGCGAAGGAGACCGCGAGTCCGAAGAGCAGCAGCTGGGCGGTGGTGTGCCGGCTGCCCAGACGGACCGCGCCCCAGACGAGGAAGGGCAGCGGAAGGAAGCTCAGTGGGTAGTGGTGCGTGGGCGAGAACACGATCGCGGTGACCACCGTGACGGCCGACCACTGGGCGAGTGCCTCGGCGCGCCGGTGCACCGGGTCGTGCGGGGAGGAGATGGTGAGGAACACGGGAGTGGCGACAAGCACGGCCGCCGCGTGCGCGAACGTGATCGACCGCAGCTCCGTCCACGGCGAGTCGGGCAGGAACAGGCCGGCGGTCAGGGCCGCGACCGTGCCGGCGGCCAGCGCCCCGAGGGCGGCAGCGGAGATCAGCCGGACGGAGTCCTCCACCGTCCGCAGCCGGAACGGCCGGTCCCGGCCCTGCATGAGCCAGCCGGCCGCCACGAGCGGTTCGACGGCGTTCGCCACCCCGAACGCCAGGGCCGTGACCGGCGTCCGGCCACCGACGTAGTTGGCCAGCGCGGAGGACACCAGGACGACGGCGGCGAGGACCAGCCAGTGCCGCCGCGGCGACAGCACCGTCACCGCGACCGCCACCGCGGCCGCCGGCCACCAGACGGCGACGTGCGTACCCTCGGGGCGCAGCATGACCGCCGCCAGGCTCAGCCCGAACACGGCGACGCCGAGCAGCACGGCCCGCGCCGCCAGGTGGTCCCACAGGCGGCGCCAGGCGCGCTGCGTCGACTCCGGCATCACAGGAGCCCATCGGCAGGTGCAGGGTCGTACTTCACGTCTCGTCGACGAACTGGCCCGCCCTCTCGGGCAGCGGCCTGGACGAGCGGCAGGGTGCGGGTGCCGAACTGGGTCTGCAGCGCGATGAGGGTCGAGGACCGCACGACGTGCTCGCCGTCCACCACCTCGTCGATGACCCGCTGCAGGTCCGCGTTGGACCGTGCGACGACCCGGATCAGCAGGTCGCCGGCGCCCGACACGGTGTGCGCCTCGAGCACCTCCGGCACCTCGGCGAGGTGGTCGGCGACCACGCGGTGCCCGAGGCCCTGGCGGATCTCCAGCGTGCAGAACGCGGTGACCGGGTAGCCCAGGGCGGCGGGGTCCACCTCCGGGCCGAACCCGGTGACGACGCCGGTGCGCTGCAGCTTCTCCAGCCGGGCCTGCACGGTGCCGCGAGCCACACCGAGCCGGCGGGAGGCCTCGAGCACCCCGATCCGGGGCTCGGCGTGCAGCAGTGCGACGAGGTCGGCGTCCAGGCGGTCGATCATGGTCGTCCCGTCTCCTCTGCTCACCGGAGGCCACTGGTCATTCTGACCAGCAGCACATCGAAGTCCGGCCCGGAAATGTACACAGTGACCAGCAAAGCGACGGGCTGTTGTCCGAACCGCGGACGTCGGACACCCTTCCGGAAACACCCGTCCGCCACCGCTGCAGGAGGAACCGTGACGACGCACGCCGAGCCCGACCTCACTCCCCAGGAGCGTGAGGCCGACCTGGACCTCGAGCAGCTCAAGCAGCTCGTGGGCCTGGTCGAGTACGACGAGAGCACCGACCCGTTCCCGGTGACGGCGATGGACGCCGTCCACTTCGTTGTCGGCAACGCCACCCAGACCGCGCACTTCTACCAGCTCGCGTTCGGGATGGACCTCGTCGCCTACTCCGGCCCGGAGACCGGCAACCGGGACCACAAGTCCTACGTGCTGAAGTCCGGCTCGGCCCGGTTCGTGGTGTCCGGCGGTGTGCACCCCTCGAGCCCGCTGCTCGACCACCACCGCAAGCACGGTGACGGGGTCGTCGACCTGGCGCTCGAGGTGCCCGACGTCGACCGGTGCATCGACCACGCCCGGTCCGCCGGCGCGACCGTGCTGGAGGAGCCACACGACGTGTCCGACGAGCACGGGACCGTTCGCGTCGCAGCCATCGCCGCGTACGGCGACACGAGGCACTCCCTGGTCGACCGGTCCCGCTACAGCGGGCCGTACCTGCCGGGGTACGAGGCGCGCGAGACCGTCGTCACCCGACGCGAGGGGGCCCCGAAGCGGCTCTTCCAGGCCGTCGACCACGTCGTCGGCAACGTCGAGCTCGGCAAGATGGACGAGTGGGTCGCCTTCTACAACAAGGTGATGGGCTTCGTGAACATGGCGGAGTTCATCGGTGACGACATCGCCACCGACTACTCGGCGCTCATGTCGAAGGTGGTCGCCAACGGCAACCACCGGGTGAAGTTCCCGCTGAACGAGCCGGCCATCGCCAAGAAGAAGTCGCAGATCGACGAGTTCCTCGAGTTCTACGACGGTGCCGGTGCTCAGCACATCGCCCTGGCCACGAACGACATCCTGCGCACTGTCGACGAGATGCGTGCCGCCGGGGTGCAGTTCCTCGACACGCCGGACTCCTACTACGAGGACCCTGAGCTGCGTGAGCGCATCGGTCAGGTCCGGGTGCCGGTGGAGGAGCTGCAGAAGCGGCGGATCCTCGTCGACCGGGACGAGGACGGCTACCTGCTGCAGATCTTCACCACGCCGATCGGCGACCGGCCGACCGTGTTCTACGAGCTGATCGAGCGGCACGGGTCGCTGGGCTTCGGCAAGGGCAACTTCAAGGCGCTCTTCGAGGCCATCGAGCGCGAGCAGGCCCGCCGCGGCAACCTCTGACGCCACCCTTCTAGCGATATCGTGATGGTGATATCGTGATGGTGATATCGGAGGTGGTGTCGTGGAACAGATTCTGATCCGCAACCTTCCCGCCGGGACGAAGGCCGCGCTCCGTGCGCGCGCCGAGGCGCATCATCGGTCGGTCGAAGCGGAGGCGCGCGACGTCCTCACGAAGGCTCTGCAGGGAGAACCGGTCACCATCGTCGACGTTCTGGGCACCGACGAGGGCGCCGACATCGAGTTCGAACCCGAGCGGCTTGGCGTGACCGCAGGCTCAGCGCCCCTGTGAGGTACCTGCTGGACACCAACGTGGTGTCGGCGCTGCGCGTTCGAGGGCGCAACCAGCCCGTCGAGGCGTGGGCCGCGTCGGTCCCGTTGGCTGACCTCTTCGTCTCAGCCTTCACCATCGCGGAGATCGAGCGGGGAGTGATTGCCAAAGAGCGAGCCGATGCCCAGCAGGGCGCCGTCCTGCGTCGCTGGTTCGAGGACAACGTGCTGACCGCCTTTGCGGACCGGGTGCTGCCCTTCGACGTGTCGGCTGCGCGGGTCCTGGCGGCGTATCGTGTTCCCGAGCACGCACCCTTGGACGACGCGCTGATCGCGGCCATCGCCGAGTCCGCCGGGATGACAGTCGTGACGCGGAACACCAAGCACTTCGAACCCCTTGGTGTGGCCTGCCTGAATCCGTGGCACCCGTGAGCGTTCGAGGGCTGCCCCGTTCCCCGGGCGCGGACCCGGGCCGTGGCCCTGGGCACGTCCGGATGGTGGGACGGGGTTCGCCCGAACAACGGGACACGGGAGGATGCCGAGGCACTCGGCGCGGGTCGCGTGCCCGGGCGGGAGCCTGGTCGGCAGGGAGGTACCTCGGCAGGAGGGAACGCGGTGACGGTTCGGGTCGGTCTGCTCGGGTGCGGGGTCGTCGGCACCGAGGTCGCGCGACTGCTGCTGACCCAGGGTGACGAGCTGGCCGCCCGGGTGGGTGCCCCGCTGGAGCTCACCGGCATCGCCGTCCGTCGTCCGGACCGGCGCCGCGACCCCGCGATCCCGGCCCACCTGCTCACCACGGACGCCGAGGCGCTCGTCGCCGACGTCGACGTCGTCGTCGAGGTGGTCGGCGGGATCGAGCCGGTCCGCTCCTTGCTGCTGCGGGCGATGGCGTCCGGCGCCTCGGTGGTCACCGCCAACAAGGCGCTGCTCGCCGAGGACGGCCCGACCCTCTACGAGGCGGCCGCCGAGCACGGCGTCGACCTGTACTTCGAGGCGGCGGTCGCCGGCGCCATCCCGATCGTCCGGCCGGTCCGCGAGTCCCTCGCCGGCGACCGGGTCGAGCGGGTGCTCGGCATCGTCAACGGCACGACGAACTACGTCCTGGACCAGATGCACTCCACCGGCGCCGGCTTCGACGACGCCGTCGAGCAGGCCCAGGCGCTCGGGTACGCCGAGGCCGACCCGACGGCGGACGTCGAGGGGTTCGACGCGGCCGCCAAGGCCGCGATCCTCGCCAGCCTCGCGTTCCACACCCGGGTGCCCCTGGAACGGGTGCACCGCGAGGGCATCACCGGCGTCACCGCCGCGGACGTCGCCGCCGCGCGCGCCTCGGACACCGTCGTCAAGCTCCTGGCCATCTGCGAACGGACCACCGACCCGGACGGCGTGTCCGTGCGGGTCCACCCCACGATGATCCCGCGCGACCACCCGCTGGCATCGGTCCGCGGCGCCTTCAACGCGGTGTTCGTGGAGGCCGCCGCCGCCGGTCCGTTGATGTTCTACGGCCAGGGCGCCGGCGGCGCCCCGACGGCCAGCGCCGTCCTCGGTGACCTGGTCTCGGCCGCCCGGCACCGGGTCCACGGCGGGCTCGGCCCACGGGAGTCCCGCTACGCCGACCTGCCCACCCGCCCGATGGGCGAGGTGCTGACCCGCTACCACGTGCGCCTGGACGTCGAGGACCGGCCCGGCGTGCTGGAGCAGGTCGCGCGGGTGTTCGCCGAGCACGAGGTGAGCATCGAGACCCTCCGGCAGACCGTCGCCGGCGAGCAGGACGACCACGCCACCCGGCGTGCGACGCTGACCATCGTCACGCACACCGCGCGGGACGCCGCGCTCGGCGCGACCGTCGACGCGCTGGCCAAGCTGGACGTCGTCGACGCGGTGGCCTCCGTGCTGCGCGTGATGAGCGACTGACTGGCCGGACGAACCCGACCAGCCGGACGAGACTGACTCAGAACGACTGAGAACGCACCAGACCAGCGAGAACGCACGAGGGAGCAGCCGTGGCGCACCTGTGGCGCGGGGTGATCGAGGAGTACCGGGACCGCCTGCCGTTCGGCGCGGACGCCCCGGTCGTCACGCTCGGCGAGGGCGGCACCCCGCTCGTGCCCGCGCGCCACCTGTCCGAGCGCACCGGCTGCGAGGTGTGGCTCAAGGTTGAGGGCTGCAACCCCACCGGCTCGTTCAAGGACCGGGGGATGACCACGGCCATCACCCGCGCCGCCGAGCTCGGTGCCCGCGCCGTCATCTGCGCGAGCACCGGCAACACCTCGGCCTCCGCTGCCGCCTACGCCGCGGCGGCCGGGATGACGTGCGGGGTGCTCGTGCCAGAGGGCCGCATCGCGATGGGCAAGCTGAGCCAGGCGATCGCCCACGGCGCGACGCTGCTGCAGGTGGCCGGCAACTTCGACGACTGCCTGACCCTGGCCCGCAAGCTCGCCGAGGCGTACCCGGTCGAGCTCGTCAACTCGGTGAACCCGTACCGGATCGAGGGCCAGAAGACGGCGGCGTTCGAGGTCGTCGACGTCCTCGGCGACGCCCCGGACGTGCACTGTCTGCCGGTCGGCAACGCCGGCAACGTCACCGCCTACTGGAAGGGCTACACCGAGTACGCCGAGGACGGCCCGGCCACCCGCCGGCCGCGGATGTGGGGCTTCCAGGCGGCGGGGGCCGCCCCGATCGTCGCGGGCCACCCGGTTGACCACCCCGAGACCATCGCCACCGCGATCCGGATCGGCAACCCGGCCTCGTGGCAGCAGGCCGTCGCCGCGCGCGACGAGAGCGGCGGCGTCGTCGAGGCGGTGACCGACGAGCAGATCCTCGCCGCCCACCGGCTGCTGTCGGCCCGGGACGGCGTGTTCGTCGAGCCGGCCTCCGCCGCCGGTGTCGCCGGTCTGCTCGCCCGCCACGAGGCCGGCGCGCTCGAGCCCGGTCAGCGGGTCGTGTGCACGGTGACGGGGCACGGGCTCAAGGACCCCCAGTGGGCCCTGCGGACGCCGGACGGCGGGGACGTCGAGCCGTTGCGGATCGGCGTGGACGCCTACGCCGCCGCCGCGGCCCTGGAGCTGCAGTGAGGGCGGCGGTGCCACCGCCGGAGCCCGGCGCCTCGGTCACCGTCCGGGTGCCGGCCTCCAGCGCGAACCTCGGACCCGGCTACGACGCCGTCGGTCTGGCCCTCGGCGTCTTCGACGAGGTCGAGGTGACCGTCGGGCGCGACGGTGACCCGGTCACCGTCGAGGTCGACGGCGAGGGAGCCGGTGAGCTGCCACCGGGCGAGGACCACCTCGTCGTCCGGGGTCTGCGGGCGGCCTTCGAGCGCGCCGGGGTGGTCTGCCGCCCCGGCCTGACGCTGCGGTGCCGCAACGCCGTCCCGCACGGCCGGGGCCTGGGCTCCTCGGCCACCGCGATCGTCACCGGGGTCGCCGCGGGGCGGGCCCTGCTGGCGCCGGGCGCGCTCGGCGCCGAGGACGTGGTCGACCTGGCCAGCGGGATCGAGGGGCACCCCGACAACGCCGCCGCCTGCGCGCTCGGCGGGATGACCCTGGGGTGGCAGGAGCCGACCGGCCGCTGGCGGGCGGTGCGGCTCGACGTGCACCCCGACGTCGAACCCGTCGTCTGCCTGCCCGCCGACCAGCTGCCGACGTCGACGGCGCGCTCTGTCCTGCCGCCGACCGTGCCGCACGGGGACGCCGCGTTCACCGTCGGTCGCGCCGCCCTGCTCGTCGAGGCGATGACCCGGTCCCCGGACCTGCTGCTACCGGCGACCGAGGACCGCCTGCACCAGGGGCAGCGCGAAGCGGCCATGCCCGCCACCCTGGCGCTGGTGCGCAGGCTGCGCGCCGACGGGCTGGCCGCCGTCGTCTCCGGCGCCGGCCCCAGCGTGCTCGTGCTGACCACCGTGGACCAGGCCGCGGACGCGGCCGCGCGCGCCGCCGAGGCTGCCGCCGGCTGGCAGGTGCTGCGACCCGGCGTGGCGACCACCGGAGCCCGGGCAGCCGGTCACGGCGCGCCGGGCTCTCCGACTGCGGAAGTACCGGACGCCAGTCGGTGTTAGAGTGATCGTGCACCCGGGGCCCTCGAGGCCCGGGAACTCTCCGAGATCTCGGCCACTCGGCCCCGTGCATCAGCGCCACCGTGGACGTCGCCCCGGCGTCCCCAGCGTGGCTGTTCCCGTACCCGGCGATTCGGCCGGACACCCGCGGTCCACATCTGAAGGACCGCCGACGAGGGGGAAGGGTCCTTCGTGACAGACACCACCGAGACCGTCGAGAGCTCCGCGGCGGCAAGCCCCAGCCTGTCGACGCTGCGTCTGCCCCAGCTGCAGGCGCTGGCCTCCGAGCTGGGCGTGCGCGGCACCGGGCGCATGCGCAAGAGCGAGCTGCTCGAGGCCATCCGTGCGCACCAGGCCGGGCAGCCGCCGGCTGACCGGGGGGACGCCGTCCGGCGGACGCCGGCCCAGCGGTCCCAGGCCGAGGCTCCCGACGCCGGACGACGGCAGGACGGCGACCAGCAGGACGGCACCCACCGGGACGGCGCCTCACAGAATGGCGCCTCGCAGAACGGCGCCTCGCAGAACGGCGCCCCGGAGGGCGGCGCCCCCCAGGGCGGCGCCCCGCAGAACGGTGTGCAGCAGGAGCGCAGCCCGCAGGGCCGGACCGGCCAGCAGCAGGAGCGGCAGCAGAACGACCGGCAGCAGCAGGACCGGCAGCAGCAGGACCGGCAGCAGCAGGACCGCCAGCAGCAGGACCGCCAGCAGAACGACCGCCAGCACGGTCCGGACGGCGACGACGACGAGCGGGGCGGCCGCCGGCGCCGCGGCCGGTACCGCGACCGCAAGCGCCGCGGCCGCGGGACCGACCAGCTGCCCGACGAGGTCCCCGAGGTGTCCGAGGACGACGTCCTCGTCCCGGTGGCCGGCATCCTCGACGTCCTCGACAACTACGCCTTCGTCCGCACGTCCGGCTACCTGCCGGGCCCCAACGACGTCTACGTCTCCCTCGGGCAGGTCAAGAAGAACGGCCTGCGCAAGGGTGACGCGGTGACCGGCGCGGTGCGCGCCCCCCGGGAGAACGAGCCGGAGAACAGGCGGCAGAAGTACAACCCGCTCGTCCGCCTCGACACCGTCAACGGCATGACCCCGGAGCAGGCCCGTCAGCGGGTCGAGTTCGGCAAGCTCACCCCGCTGTACCCCCAGGAGCGGCTGCGGCTGGAGACCGAGCCGGGGATCCTGACGACGCGGATCATCGACCTGGTCGCCCCCATCGGCAAGGGCCAGCGCGGGCTCATCGTCTCCCCGCCCAAGGCCGGTAAGACCCTGGTGCTGCAGGCGATCGCCAACGCGATCAGCGTCAACAACCCCGAGGTGCACCTCATGGTCGTGCTCGTCGACGAGCGCCCCGAGGAGGTCACCGACATGCAGCGGACGGTCAAGGGCGAGGTCATCGCCTCGACCTTCGACCGTCCGGCCGACGACCACACGACGGTCGCCGAGCTGGCCATCGAGCGGGCCAAGCGCCTCGTCGAGCTCGGTCACGACGTCGTGGTGCTGCTCGACTCCATCACCCGCCTGGGCCGTGCCTACAACATCGCCGCACCGGCCTCGGGCCGCATCCTCTCCGGCGGCGTGGACTCCAGCGCCCTGTACCCGCCGAAGCGGTTCTTCGGCGCCGCCCGCAACATCGAGAACGGCGGCTCGCTGACCATCCTGGCCACCGCGCTGGTGGAGACCGGCTCGAAGATGGACGAGGTCATCTTCGAGGAGTTCAAGGGCACCGGGAACATGGAGCTGCGGCTGGACCGGCGGCTGGCCGACAAGCGGGTCTTCCCCGCCGTCGACGTCAACCCCTCGGGCACCCGCCGCGAGGAGATCCTGCTCGGCCGCGAGGAGCTGCAGATCATCTGGAAGCTCCGCCGGGTGCTGTCCGCGCTGGACTCCCAGCAGGCGCTGGAGCTGCTGCTGTCCAAGCTGCGCGAGACCCGCAGCAACACCGAGTTCCTCATGCAGGTGCAGAAGACGACGCCGATCGCCGGCAAGGGCGACGACGACTGACCCGGGAAGGCCGGCCGCGCCCCGTGCGTTTGGGGAGCGTGCCGGTCCCTCTGGCACACTGGACGACGGTTCCGGTTCACGCGTGCGCGCTCGGCGTCGCGACCCGGCGACCTCCACACCGAAGGAGCCCCTGTGAAGAGCGACATCCACCCGGACTACGTGGTGACCGAGGTGACCTGCACCTGCGGGAACACGTTCACCACCCGCAGCACCGCGAAGAGCGGTCAGATCCACGCCGACGTCTGCAGCGCCTGCCACCCCTTCTACACCGGCAAGCAGAAGATCATGGACACCGGCGGCCGGGTCGCCCGCTTCCAGGCCCGCTACGGCAAGAGGACCGTGGCCTCCGGCGACGACAAGTAGCGACCTCACGGCGCCGGCACGCCCCCGACCCGGGGGGTGCCGGCGCCGTCGTCGTCGTCGCGCCCGGTGAGGGCGTCCCACCCAGAGGAGCCAGCATGTTCGAGTCGGTCCAGGGTCTGCTCGAGGAGCACGCCCGGCTCGAGCACGCGCTCGCCGACCCGACCGTGCACGCCGACGCCCGCCGGGCGCGGACCCTGGGCCGGCGCTACGCCGAGCTGGGCGCCGTCGTCGCCGCCTACGACCGGTGGCGCGCCGCCGAGGACGACCTCGCCGCGGCCCGCGAGCTGGCCGCGGACGACGAGGGGTTCGCCGCCGAGGTGCCCGCCTTGGAGCAGGCCCGGGACGACGCCGCCGAGCGGCTCCGCCGGGTGCTCGTGCCGCGCGACCCGGACGACGACCGGGACGTGCTCCTGGAGGTCAAGGCCGGGGAGGGCGGTGAGGAGTCGGCCCTGTTCGCCGGCGACCTGGTACGGATGTACCTGCGCTACGCCGAGCGCCGCGGCTGGCGCGCGGAGGTGCTCGACGCGACCGAGTCCGACCTCGGCGGCTACAAGAACGTCGTCCTGGCAGTCCGCTCCCGCGGGGCCCCCGGCCCCGGCGAGGGGGTGTGGGCGCGGCTGAAGTTCGAGGGCGGCGTGCACCGGGTGCAGCGGGTCCCGGTCACCGAGTCCCAGGGCCGCATCCACACCTCGGCCGTCGGCGTCCTCGTCATGCCCGAGACCGACGAGGGTGACGAGGAGGTGCAGATCGGCCCGAACGACGTCCGCGTCGACGTGTTCCGGTCCTCCGGGCCAGGCGGCCAGAGCGTCAACACCACCGACTCCGCGGTGCGGATCACCCACCTGCCGACGGGGATCGTCGTCTCCTGCCAGAACGAGAAGAGCCAGCTGCAGAACCGGGAGCAGGCGATGCGGATCCTGCGCGCCCGGCTGCTCGCCGAGGCTCGCGCCGCGGCGGACGCCGAGGCGGCCGCCGCCCGCCGCTCGCAGGTGCGCACCGTGGACCGGTCCGAGCGGATCCGCACGTACAACTTCCCGGAGAACCGGGTCAGCGACCACCGCACCGGGTTCAAGGCCTACAACCTCGACCAGGTCCTGGACGGCGACCTCGACCCGGTGCTGCAGTCCTGCGTGGACGCCGACGAGGCCGCGCGCCTGGAGCAGGCGGGTAGCGGTGACCGCGTCGGCTGACCCGCTCCGAGGGCCGACGGCCGAGCGGCTCGACGTCGCGCTGCGCCGGGCCACCGCGCGGTTGGCGCAGGCGGGGGTCGCCACGCCGCGCCAGGACGCCGAGGCGCTCGCCGCCCACCTGCTCGGCTGCCGTCCCGGCGAGCTGCGGGCCGCGGCCTTGCGCGGGGCCGATGCCCCGCCGGGTCTGGCCGACCTCGTCGACGAACGGGTCCGACGGGTGCCGCTGCAGCACCTGACCGGCCGAGCGGCGTTCCGCACCGTCGAGCTCGACGTCGGCCCGGGGGTCTTCGTGCCGCGCCCCGAGACCGAGGTGGTCGCCGGCGTCGCCGTCGCCGAGGCCCGCCGGGTCGTCGCGAGCGGACGGGTCCCGGTCGTCGTCGACCTGTGCACGGGCTCGGGTGCCATCGCCCTCGCCGTCAGCCACGAGGTGCCCCAGGCCGTCGTGCACGCCGTCGAGCTCGAGCCGGCGGCGCACGCCTGGGCGGCGCGCAACCTCGCCGGCACCGGGGTCGACCTGCGGCTCGGTGACGCCGCGGACGCCTTCGGCGACCTCGACGGCACCGTCGACGTCGTCGTGTCCAACCCGCCGTACGTGCCCCTGGACGCCGTGCCCGTGGACCCGGAGGTGCGCGACCACGACCCGGCCGCGGCGCTGTACGGCGGCGGCCCGGACGGCCTCGACGTCCCCCGGGTCGTGCTGCGCACCGCTGCCCGGCTGCTGCGCCCCGGTGGGCTCGTCGTGGTCGAGCACGCCGAGGTACAGCAGCCCGCGCTGCTCGCCGAGCTGCGGCGCGGCGGGTGGCGTGAGCCGGCCGGGCACACCGACCTCACCGGACGTCCCCGCCACGTCAGCGCCCGGCGGTGGGAGAGTGGACCCTCGTGAGCAGCCTGTACGACTGCACTGACGCCGACCAGCGTGCCACCGGTCTGCGGCACGCCGCCGACGCGCTGCGCCGCGGCGAGCTCGTCGTCCTGCCGACCGACACCGTGTACGGGGTCGGTGCCGACGCGTTCACCCCGGCGGCGGTGGCCGCCCTGCTCGAGGCCAAGGGCCGCGGCCGGGAGAAGCCGCCGCCGGTCCTCGTCCCGGATGCCCGCACCCTCGACGGGCTGGCCACCGACGTGCCGGACGACGTCCGGGCGCTCATCGAGCGGTTCTGGCCCGGGCCGCTCACCGTGATCTGCCGGGCCCAGCCGTCCCTGCACTGGGACCTGGGGGACACCGGGGGCACGGTCGCCGTCCGGATGCCCCACCACGAGGTCGCCCTCGAGCTGCTGGCCACGACGGGTCCGCTGGCGGTCAGCAGCGCCAACCGGGCCGGCCGCCCGCCCGCGACGACCGCGGCGGAGGCGCGTGAGCAGCTCGGGGACTCGGTCGCCGCCTACCTGGAGGCGGGGCCGACCGGCCGCAGCGACCCGTCGACCATCCTGGACGCCACCGGCGGGCGGCTGCGCGTCGTCCGGCTCGGGGCGCTCGGGCTCGAGGAGGTACGCGAGGTCGTCCCGGACGTCGACGGTCCCGGCGGGGCGTGAGGCGCCTGCGGTGAGGGCCTACCTGCTCGTCCTCGTCCTGGCCGCGGCCGTCACCTACCTGACCACCCCGCTCGCCCGCCGGCTCGCGGTCGCGACCGGTGCACTGACGCCGGTGCGGGCCAGGGACGTGCACGTCGTCCCGACCCCGCGACTGGGCGGCCTGGCCATGCTCGCAGGTGTCGCCGTGGCGTTCGCCGTGGCGTCCCAGGTGCCGTTCCTCGACCCGGTGTTCGCCGGGCGCGGCCCGTGGGCGGTGCTCGGCGCCGGGGCGCTGGTGTGCCTCGTCGGCGTCGCGGACGACGTGTGGGGCCTGGACGCGCTGACGAAGCTGGCCGGGCAGGTGCTCGCCGCCGGGCTTCTCGCCTGGCAGGGCGTCCAGCTGGTGTCCCTGCCGGTCGGCGGGGTCACCGTGGGCTCCGGGGTGACCTTCCTCGTGCTGACCGTCCTCGCGGTCGTCGTCACCATCAACGCGGTGAACTTCGTCGACGGCCTCGACGGGCTCGCCGCCGGGGTCATGGCCATCGGGGGAGCGGCCTTCTTCGTCTACACCTACCTGCTGACCCGGGACACCAGCGCCGACGACTACTCCAGCCTCGCCACCCTCGTCGGCGCCGCCCTCGTCGGCGCGTGCCTGGGCTTCCTGCCGCACAACTTCAACCCGGCGCGGATCTTCATGGGCGACTCCGGCTCGATGCTGCTCGGGCTGCTGCTCGCCTCGGCCGCCATCGCCGTCACCGGCCAGATCGACCCGACCGTCGTCTCCGACGCCCAGGTCGTCCCGGCCTTCTTCCCGCTGCTGCTGCCCGTCGTCGTCCTGCTGCTGCCGCTCACCGACCTGGCCCTGGCCGTGGTCCGCCGGCTGCGGGCCGGGCAGTCCCCGTTCGTCGCCGACCGGATGCACCTGCACCACCGGCTGCTCGACCTCGGCCACAGCCACGCCCGCGCGGTGCTGCTCCTCTACCTGTGGACCGGGGTGATGGCCTTCGGCGCCGTCTCGCTGGCCTTCGTCCCGCTGTCGGTTGGAGTGCCGTTGTGGCTCGTCGCGATCGTCGCCTCCGTGGCGCTCACCCTCGGACCGCTGCGCGGGAGGACCGCCGAACGCTTGTGATAGCGTTCACAAGCACGCCGACGACCCCCACCGACGGGAGCAGCGACCCGGTGCAGGCCGCCGACCCCTACCTCGCGATGCTGCGGGGGGCCCTCCTGCCGACCGCCGCGGTCGGCGGGGTCGCCCTCGCTGTTGCCGCCGTGCTCGCGGGCGCCGGCGCCGGGACCGGGGTACTCGTCGGCACCGTCTTCGGGGTCGCGCTGGTGGTCGTGTTCTTCGGTCTCACCCTTACCGTCATGCGTGCCGCCCGGAACGTCGTCCCGGAGATGAGCCTGGGCGTGGCGCTGGCGCTGTACTCGACCAAGGTCGCCGTTCTCGGCGCCGTCGTCCTGGGTCTGCGCGACCAGCCGTGGCTGTCCCCGACCGCGCTCGCCGCCACCGCGATGGCGTGCGCGGTCGCCTGGCTCGTCGGGCAGGTCCGCGGTCTGGCCCGCGCCCGGCTGCCGATCGGTGGGGCGGCCCGGTGAGCGTCGTGCGGTGTTACCGTCCCGTCCGCGATGAGCAGCCCACCGGACGACCCGCAGCGCCGCGAGCGCGAGCGGCTGCAGTCCGAACAGGACGCGGCCGCCGCCTGGAGCGTCCCGGCGTACCTGCTGTCCGGGATGGCCGGCTACGGGTTCCTCGGCTGGCTGCTCGACCGGTGGCTGGGGACGAGCTGGCTGGTGCTGGTCGGCGTCCTCGTCGGCACGGCCCTGGCTGGCTACCTCATCTGGCTCCGGTACGGTACGCGGTGACCACTGGCCCGGGGGGACCTGCTGAGCCGGTCGTCACGGCCCCCCAGCACCGCCTGAACCCTCGCGAGGAGATGGTGTGAGCCCGCTTGTGCTCGCCGCGGAAGGCTTCAACCCGCCGACGCCCGGAGACTTCTGGCAGCCGCTCATCGGCGACGGCGCGTTCGCGGTCACGCGGTCGATGTTCGTCATCGCCATCTCCGTCGTGCTCATCGCGTGGTTCATGACGGCCGTCGCCAGGCGGATGGCCGTCGTCCCCGGCAAGCTCCAGTTCGCCGGGGAGGGCGTCTACAACTTCGTCCGGAACTCGGTCGCGATCGACATCCTCGGCAGCCGCAACTTCCGGCCGTTCCTGCCGCTGCTGCTCACCCAGTTCCTGCTGATCCTCGTCAACAACTGGTTCGGCGTCCTGCCTCCGATCCAGTTCCCGACGTTCAGCCGGATCGGCTTCGCGATCGCCGTCACCCTGGTCACGTTCGTCGTCTACCACGCGGTCGGCATCCGCCGGAAGGGCCTCGGCGGCTACTTCAAGGGCCTCATGCCGCCGGGGATCCCGGGTTGGATCTCCCCGTTCGTCTACGTGCTCGAGCTGATGACCTTCTTCATCACCCGGCCGCTGACGCTCGGGATGCGACTGTTCGCCAACATGTTCGCTGGCCACATGCTGCTGCTGGTGTTCATCCTCGGCGGCGAGTACATGCTCCTGCACGGGGGCAACCTGTTCGTCAACCTCAGCAGCGTCGCGGCGTTCGTCATGGCCATCGTCATGACGTTCTTCGAGCTGCTGGTCCAGTTCCTGCAGGCGTACGTGTTCGTCCTGCTGACCGCGCTGTACATCGCCGGCTCCCTGGCCGACGAGCACTGAGCGGAACCCACCGACCGACGCGCCGCCCCGGCGCGCCGACCGAGAGGAAGAGAAGAGAGACATGGAAGGCAGCCTCAACGTCATCGGCTACGGCCTGGCGGCCATCGGCCCGGCCATCGCCGTCGGCCTGATCTTCGCGGCGTACATCAACGGCACCGCCCGTCAGCCCGAGTCCCGCGGCATGCTGCAGCCGATCGCCATCCTGGGCTTCGCCCTGGCCGAGGCGCTCGCCCTGTTCGGCCTGGTCCTCGCGTTCATCCTCTGACCCAGCCCGACACACTGCGAGGAGTCCTCATGCAGACCGAAGCCACCGCGGTCCTCGCCGCGGAGGAGGGGTTCTGGGCCGAGGCCTATCCGATCATCCCGCACCCGGCCGAGCTCATCGTCGGGCTGATCGCGTTCGGCATCCTCTACTGGATCATCGCGACCCGGGTGGTACCGCGCTTCGAGGAGGTCTACGCCGAGCGCGCGGCCGCCATCGAGGGCGGGATGAAGCAGGCCGAGGAGGCCCAGGCCGAGGCCGAGGCCGCGCTGGAGCAGTACCGGGCCCAGCTGGCCGAGGCACGCGCCGAGGCGCAGAAGATCCGTGAGGACGCTCGCGCCGAGGGCGCCGCCATCGTCGCGCAGATGCGGGAGAGGGCCTCGGCCGAGGCAGCCCGGATCACCGAGTCGGCGCACAAGCAGATCGAGGCCGAGCGCCAGCAGGCGGTCAACCAGCTGCGGGGCGAGGTGGGCACCCTGGCTGTGACCCTCGCCTCGCGCATCGTCGGGGAGTCCCTGCAGGACGAGGCCCGGCAGAGCCGTGTCGTGGAGCGCTTCCTCACCGAGCTGGAGCGCAGCGACGCCGACGAGGTGCGGGCCCGGGCCGGTGCGGGGCAGGACGCCTGATGCGCGGCACCAGCAGGCAGTCCCTGGCGGCGGCCGAGGAGCGGGTGGAGCCGCTCCTGGGCACCCTTGACCCGGCCGCTGCCGCCGAGGTCGGCGGTGAGCTGTTCGCGGTCGCGCGGCTGCTGGACTCCTCGGGCGCGTTGCGCCGGGCGCTGACCGACCCCTCCCGTGACGGGCAGGTCAAGGCGGCGCTCGTCGACCGGCTGCTCGAGGGCAAGGTCAACGACGCCACCCGGGCCCTGGTCGCCGGGCTGGCCCGGGACCGCTGGTCGCAGGCCCGCGACGTGGTCGACGCCGCCGAGCACCTCGGCGTCGTCGCGGTCCTCGCCGCCGCCGAGCACCAGGGCGTCCTCGACGCCGTCGAGGACGAGCTGTTCCGGTTCGCCCGGCTCGTCGAGGGCCACCGGGAGCTCGGCCAGGCGCTCGGGAGCCGGGAGGCCCCGCTGGAGGACCGCACGGCGCTGGTCCGCCGGCTCCTGGAGGGCAAGGTCCACGAGCCGACCCTCGTGCTCGCCGTCCAGGCCGTCACCCACCCCCGCGGCCGCTCCGTGCCGGACGCCCTCGACGCCTTCGGCGCCGTCGCCGCCCGGCGGCGCGAGCGGCTTCTCGCCCGGGTCACCGCGGCGGTGCCGCTCACCGAGGACCAGCGCGAGCGACTGGCCCGGCTGCTCGAGCGCGTGTACGGCACGACGATGCGGCTCAACATCGAGGTGGACCCCGAGATCGTCGGCGGTCTGCGGGTCCAGGTCGGCGACGAGGTCATCGACGCCAGCGTCCTGAGCCGCCTCGACGACGCCCGACGCCGGCTCGCCGGCTGACGAGCCACACTTGACCTCACGGCACCACAGACTGCAGGAACCACAGACTTCAGGAAGCAGGGACATCGAAGATGGCGGAGCTGACGATCCGACCGGAGGAGATCCGGAGCGCGCTGGACGCCTTCGTCCAGTCCTACGAGCCCGGCGCGGCCTCCCGCGAGGAGGTCGGGCGGGTCACCGAGGCCGGTGACGGCATCGCCCGGGTCGAGGGCCTGCCGGGCGTCATGGCCAACGAGCTGCTCGAGTTCGCCGACGGCACCCGCGGCCTGGCGCTCAACCTCGACGTCCGGGAGATCGGCGTCGTCGTCCTCGGCGAGTTCACCGGCATCGACGAGGGCCAGGAGGTCCGCCGCACCGGGGAGATCCTCTCCGCGCCGGTCGGCGACGGCTTTCTCGGTCGGGTCGTCGACCCGCTCGGCAACCCGATCGACGGGCTCGGCGAGATCGAGGCCGAGGGCCGCCGCGCCCTGGAGCTGCAGGCGCCCGGCGTGATGGCCCGCAAGTCGGTCCACGAGCCGCTGCAGACCGGGATCAAGGCCATCGACTCGATGACCCCGATCGGTCGCGGCCAGCGCCAGCTCATCATCGGCGACCGGCAGACCGGCAAGACGGCCATCGCCATCGACACGATCATCAACCAGAAGGAGTTCTGGGAGACCGGGGACCCGAGCAAGCAGGTCCGCTGCATCTACGTAGCCGTCGGTCAGAAGGGCTCCACCATCGCCTCGATCCGTGACGCGCTGGAGGACGCCGGGGCGCTGGAGTACACGACGATCGTCGCGGCCCCGGCGTCCGACCCGGCCGGCTACAAGTACATCGCGCCCTACACCGGCTCGGCCATCGGCCAGCACTGGATGTACGGCGGCAAGCACGTCCTCATCGTGTTCGACGACCTGTCCAAGCAGGCCGAGGCCTACCGCGCCGTGTCCCTGCTGCTGCGCCGCCCGCCGGGTCGTGAGGCGTACCCCGGTGACGTGTTCTACCTGCACTCCCGGCTGCTCGAGCGCTGCGCGAAGCTGTCCGACGAGCTCGGCGCCGGGTCGATGACGGGGCTGCCGCTGATCGAGACCAAGGCCAACGACATCTCGGCCTACATCCCGACGAACGTCATCTCGATCACCGACGGTCAGATCTTCCTGCAGTCCGACCTGTTCAACGCCAACCAGCGCCCCGCGGTCGACGTCGGCACCTCGGTCTCGCGGGTCGGCGGCGCCGCCCAGATCAAGGCGATGAAGACGGTGGCGGGCTCGCTGCGCGTGGACCTGGCGCAGTACCGGGCCCTGGAGGCGTTCGCGATGTTCGCCTCGGACCTCGACGCAGCCTCCCGTCAGCAGCTCAACCGCGGCCAGCGCCTGATGGAGCTGCTCAAGCAGCCCCAGTACGCGCCGTACCCGGTGGAGGAGCAGGTCGTGTCGATCTGGCTGGGGACCTCCGGCCAGCTCGACAAGGTCGCGGTCGGCGACGTCCGCCGCTTCGAGACCGAGTTCCTCGACCACCTGCGCCGCTCCACCGACGTCCTGTCGACCATCCGGGAGACCGGCACGTTCGAGGACGACACCGCGGCCACCCTGGAGCGCGAGGTGCAGTCCTTCCTGCAGGGCTTCTCCGGCGGGCAGGACGCCGGCCTCGTCCAGGCCGGCCACGAGGAGGCCGAGGCGATCGACGAGGCCGAGGTCGAGCAGGAGAAGATCGTCCGGCAGAAGCGCTGACGGCGGCCTCGAGCAGACGACGAGAGAGCAGAGCACATGGGAGCCCAGCAGCGGGTCTACCGCGGACGGATCCGGTCGACGCAGTCGATGAAGAAGATCTTCCGCGCGATGGAGCTGATCGCGACGTCGCGGATCGCCCGGGCGCGTCAGGCGGTGACCGCCTCGACGCCGTACGCCCGGGCGATCACCCGCGCCGTGTCGGCGGTGGCGACGTTCTCGGACGCCGAGCACCCGCTGACGACCGAGAAGGCCGAGGTGCGCCGGGCGGCGGTGCTGCTCGTCACCAGCGACCGCGGCATGGCCGGGGCGTACTCCGCCAACGTCCTCAAGGAGGGCGAGCGGCTCGCCGAGCGGCTGCGGGAGAACGACGTCGAGCCGGTCCCGTACCTGTTCGGCCGCAAGGCGGTGGCCTACTACCGGTTCCGCCGGCGTCCGGTCGAGCGGGAGTGGACCGGTTACTCCGAGCAGCCGACGTTCGAGGTGGCCCGGGAGATCGGGGACGCGCTCGTCGACGCCTTCGTGCGGGGCTCGGAGGACGGCGGCGTGGACGAGATCCACGTCGTCTTCACCCGGTTCGTCAACATGGTCACCCAGCAGCCCGAGGTCATCCGGCTGCTGCCCCTGGAGGTCGTCGAAGGGGTCGAGGAGCCGTCGGCGGACGAGCTGCTGCCGCTCTACGAGTTCGAGCCGGACGTCGAGCAGGTGCTCGACGCGCTGCTGCCGCGCTACAGCGGCAGCCGCATCTACAACTGCCTGCTGCAGGCCGCGGCCAGCGAGCAGGCGTCGCGTCAGCGCGCGATGAAGTCCGCGAGCGACAACGCCGAGGAGCTCATCCGCACGTACACCCGACTGGCCAACCAGGCGCGCCAGGCGGAGATCACGAACGAGATCAGTGAGATCGTGGGTGGCGCGGACGCGCTCGCCCAGGCCACCGCGAGCCGGTAGGAGCTGAGAGACACACCATGACCGCCACTCTCCCGGAGACCGACGTCCGCTCCACCGAGCCCGGCGTCGGCCGCATCGCCCGGGTCACCGGGCCTGTTGTCGACATCGAGTTCCCCGCGGACGCGATCCCCGACATCAACAACGCCCTGCAGGTCACCTACGAGCTGCTCGGCGAGCAGACCACTTTGTGGCTCGAGGTCGCCCAGCACGTCGGCGACAACATGGTCCGGGCCATCGCGATGAAGCCGACTGACGGCCTGGTCCGCGGCATGCCGGTGCACGACACCGGCGCGCCGATCAGCGTCCCCGTCGGCGACGTCACCCTCGGCAAGGTGTTCAACGTCGTCGGGGACTGCCTCAACTGCGACGAGCCGCTGGAGGTCACCGAGCGCTGGCCGATCCACCGGACCGCCCCCGCGTTCGACCAGCTCGAGTCCAAGACCGAGATGTTCGAGACCGGTATCAAGGTCATCGACCTGCTGACGCCCTACGTGCAGGGCGGCAAGATCGGCCTGTTCGGCGGCGCCGGCGTCGGCAAGACGGTGCTCATCCAGGAGATGATCGCCCGCGTGGCCCGTGACCACGGCGGCGTGTCCGTGTTCGCCGGCGTCGGTGAGCGGACCCGTGAGGGCAACGACCTCATCGCCGAGATGGAGGAGTCCGGCGTCCTGGGCTCCACCGCGCTCGTCTTCGGCCAGATGGACGAGCCGCCGGGCACCCGCCTGCGGGTGGCCCTGTCCGCGCTGACGATGGCGGAGTACTTCCGCGACGTGCAGCAGCAGGACGTGCTGCTGTTCATCGACAACATCTTCCGGTTCACCCAGGCCGGCTCGGAGGTCTCCACGCTGCTGGGCCGGATGCCGTCGGCGGTGGGCTACCAGCCCAACCTCGCCGACGAGATGGGCCTGCTCCAGGAGCGGATCACCTCGACCCGCGGCCACTCGATCACCTCGATGCAGGCCATCTACGTGCCCGCCGACGACTACACCGACCCCGCCCCGGCGACGACGTTCGCCCACCTCGACGCGACCACCGAGCTCTCCCGAGAGATCGCGTCCCTGGGCATCTACCCGGCCGTGGACCCGCTGACCTCCACCTCCCGGATCCTCGACCCGCGGTACATCTCCCAGGAGCACTACACCACCGCGGTGCGGGTCAAGCAGATCCTGCAGCGCAACAAGGAGCTGCAGGACATCATCGCCATCCTCGGCGTCGACGAGCTGTCCGAGGAGGACAAGATCGTCGTCAACCGGGCCCGCCGCATCCAGCGGTTCCTGTCCCAGAACACCTACGTCGCCAAGCAGTTCACCGGCATCGAGGGCTCGACCGTGCCGCTGTCGGAGACCGTCGAGGCGTTCACGAAGATCGCGGACGGCGAGTACGACCACGTCGCCGAGCAGGCGTTCTTCATGTGCGGCGGTCTGGAGGACGTCGAGCGCAACTGGGCCCGGATCCAGAAGGAGACCGGCGAGTAGCCGCAGTCCCGCACGTCACGGGGCCTGCACCGGTCGACCCGGTGCGGGCCCCGCGTCGTTGTCGTGTCCGGCGGTGGCTATTCTCGGCACCGCACCGCCGCCAGGACCGGCGGCCCCCCCGGACGCAGGAGGCGTGAACCCGTGGCCGAACTCCATGTCGAGCTCGTCGCAGCCGACCGGACGGTCTGGTCCGGCGAGGCATCGCTCGTCGTGGCCCGGACCACGGAGGGCGAGCTCGGCGTCATGCCGGGCCACACCCCGGTGCTCGGCGCCCTCGTCCAGGGTGAGGTCCGGGTGCACCCCGTCAGCGGTTCCCCGGTGACGGTGAGCACGGGCGGCGGGTTCCTGTCCGTCGAGCACGACCGCGTCGTGCTGGTGCTCGACGACGTGACCATGCCGGACGAGACCACGGCCTCCCGGTAGTCCGAGGCGGCCACGTGGAGGAGCTCGTCGTCCCCCTGCTGGCCGCCCTCGGTCTCACCCTGCTCCTCGTCGTCCTGGCCGCCGCGTTCGTCCTGCGCCGGCAGGGGCTGGCCCGGCGTCGGGCGTCCTTCGACTGCTCGCTGCGCCTGCCCGACGGCCACTGGAGTCTTGGCGTCGCTCGCTACGGCTACGACCGGCTCGAGTGGTTCCGGGTGTTCTCGTTCTCGCTGCGACCCAAGGCCACCTGGCGCCGCGGGGACCTCGTGGTGGTCGACCGCCGCCCCACCCAGGGCCCGGAGGTGACCGCGGTCGTCCCGCAGGCCGTCGTCGTCCACTGCCGCCACCGCGGGGACGACCTCGACCTGGCCATGACCGAGGACGCGTACACCGGCCTGGCCTCGTGGCTGGAGTCCGCACCGCCCGGGCAGACCGCCCGCGTGACCTGAGCGCCCGGCGGACCAGGACCTAGGTGTCCTGCCGCCGCGGCCGACGGACCGGCGCCTCCTGGCGGCCGCCGCCGGGCTGCCACAGCACGTCGCCGGCCGACCGGTTGGCGTACCGGGCGAGGATGAACAGCAGGTCGGACAGGCGGTTGAGGTACGTCGCCGTCAGCGGGTTGACGCCGCCGTGCTCGCCGGTGCCGTAGGACTCGATCGCCGCCCAGGCCGCCCGCTCGGCGCGCCGCACGACGGTGCGGGCCACGTGCAGCCCCGCCGAGGCCGGCGTCCCGCCGGGCAGGACGAACGAGCGCAGCCGCGCCAACGGCTCGTTGTAGGTGTCGCAGGCCTGCTCGAGCTCCTCCACCCACTGCTCGCGCACCCGCAGCGGGGGGTGCTCGTAGGTCGGCGCGAGCGGTGTGCACAGGTCGGCGCCGACGTCGAACAGGTCGTTCTGCACCCGGGTCAGCAGGGTGATGACGTCCTCGCCGAGGACGTCGGCCGCGTCCGGGGCGGCCAGCACGACGCCGATCGCCGAGTTGGCCTCGTCGACGTCGGCGTAGGCGACCAGCCGGGCGTCGGTCTTGCGGGTCCGGCTGAAGTCACCGAGGGCAGTCGTGCCGTCGTCGCCGGTTCGGGTGTAGATGCGGGTGAGGTTGACCATGGCGTGACACTACGACGCGCCCCCCTACGATCGCCGGTCGTGGAGCGCATCGAGGTCGCCGGCGGGGCCCGGCTGCAGGGCGAGGTCACTGTGCGCGGGGCGAAGAACAGCGTGCTCAAGCTCATGGCCGGTTGCCTGCTGGCGCCCGGGCACAGCACCCTGCTCGACGTCCCGGACATTCTCGACGTCCGGATCATGGCCGAGCTGCTGCGCCGGCTCGGGTGCACGGTCGAGCACGACACCGACGCGCACGCCGTCACCGTGGACGTGCCGGACGAGCCGGGGCACCGGGCCGACTACGAGCTGGTGCGGGCGATGCGCGCCTCCATCAGCGTGCTCGGCCCGCTCGTCGCCCGGGTCGGCCGCGTCGACGTGGCGATGCCCGGCGGCGACGCCATCGGCTCGCGCGGTCTGGACCTCCACGTCGCCGGTCTGGAGGCCCTGGGCGCGACGGTGCACGTCGACCACGGCTACCTCGTCGCGCAGGCGCCCCGTGGGCTGACCGGCGCCGAGGTGCCGCTGGCCTTCCCCTCGGTGGGGGCGACGGAGAACCTGCTCATGGCGGCCGCCCTGGCCAGGGGCACCACGGTGCTCGACAACGCGGCCCGCGAGCCGGAGGTGGTCGACCTCGCGGAGATGCTCGTCGCGATGGGCGCGCGGATCGACGGCGTCGGCACCGGTCGTCTCGTCGTCGAGGGCGTCGAGCGTCTGCACCCGGTCGAGCACCGGGTGGTCGCCGACCGGGTGGTGGCCGGCTCGTGGGCGTACGCGGCGGCGGCAACCGGCGGGGACGTGCTGGTGCGCGGCGGGCGCGCCGACCACCTGCGGCTGCCGCTGGACAAGCTGCGCGCTGCCGGTGCCGACGTCCTGGCCGACGCCGCCGGCTTCCGGGTCGTCGGGCCGCGCCGCGCGCAGGCGGTGGACGTCGCGACGCTGCCGTACCCCGGCTTCCCGACCGACCTGCAGCCGTTCGCCGTCGCGCTCGGCGCGGTGTCCCTCGGCTCCGCGGTGATCACCGAGAACCTGTTCGAGTCCCGGTTCCGGTTCGTCGACGAGGTCGCCCGGCTCGGCGCCGACGTCCGGGTGGACGGCCACCACGTGCTCGTGCGGGGACGGCCACGCCTGTCCGGGGCGCCGGTCGTGGCGACCGACATCCGCGCCGGCGCTGCCCTCGTCGTGGCCGGCCTCGTCGCCGACGGGGTGACGACCGTCGAGGGGGCCGGCCACGTGGACCGCGGGTACGAGGACCTTGTCGGGACGCTGGCGGGTCTGGGGGCCCAGGTGCGCCGGACCACCGTGGACGACGCCACCGGCCTGCTCGCTCCCTGATCCCGGTGGCCCCTGCGGCCGCCGTACCGGTCAGTCCCGGGGGCCGGGCCGGTCCCCAAGGACGGCCCGGGCCGCGTCGGCGTCCCGGGGGAAGACGAGCACCCGCGGTCCCAGGGTGGTCGGCGCCAGGGTCGCGGTGATCCCCGCCTCGGCGAGCCGGCGGCGCAGCGCCTCGGCCTCGACGAAGGTGGCGGGTTCGGCGACGGGGACGAGCAGGCCGTAGTCCTGCGGGGCACCCGCCCGGGGCGGGGACTCCACCAGCGAGTGGCCGCGGGAGAACGCCCAGCGCAGCAGCAGCGCCAGCACGGCCACCATCCCGAACGCGACGACCGGGCCGAGCAGGTAGGAGTAGCTCTCCCACGACGACACTGGTCCAGTGTGCGCCGCGGTGCCCGGCGGTGCCGCTCCTCGCCCGGTCCGGAAGTGGCCACCCTCACCACCGGTTGACCTCCCGCAACGGCGGTACCGGTCGGTAGCCTCACCGCACCTGCCAGGAGGTCGACCGATGACTGACCCGTCCCAGCCGAGCCGGCCCGAGCGCGACCGGCCGTGGGTGATGCGGACCTACGCCGGGCACTCCAGCGCCCGGGAGTCCAACGCGCTGTACCGGCGCAACCTCGAGAAGGGCCAGACCGGCCTGTCCGTCGCCTTCGACCTGCCGACCCAGACCGGTTACGACCCCGACCACGAGCTCGCCCGGGGCGAGGTCGGCAAGGTCGGTGTCCCGGTCAGCCACGTCGGTGACATGCGCGCCCTGTTCGACGGCATCCCGCTCGCCGAGATGAACACGTCGATGACCATCAACGCGACCGCGATGTGGCTGTTCGCGCTGTACCAGGTCGTCGCCGAGGAGCAGGGGGCGGCACCCGGTCAGCTGACCGGCACCACGCAGAACGACATCATCAAGGAGTACCTCTCCCGCGGGACCTACGCCTTCCCACCCGGGCCCAGCCTGCGGCTCGTCACGGACCTCATCGCGTACACCGTGGCGGAGGTCCCGCGGTGGAACCCGATCAACATCTGCAGCTACCACCTCCAGGAGGCCGGCGCGACGCCGGTGCAGGAGATCGCCTACTCGATGTGCACGGCGATCGCGGTCCTCGACGCCGTCCGGGACTCCGGCCAGGTGCCGCCGGAGCGGTTCGGGGAGGTGGTCGGCCGGATCTCGTTCTTCGTCAACGCCGGGGTCCGGTTCGTCGAGGAGATGTGCAAGATGCGCGCCTTCGTCGAGCTGTGGGACGAGCTGACCCGGGAGCGCTACGGGGTGAGCGACGAGCGCCAGCGGCGGTTTCGCTACGGCGTCCAGGTCAACTCCTTGGGCCTGACCGAGGCGCAGCCCGAGAACAACGTCCAGCGGATCGTGCTGGAGATGCTGGCGGTGACGCTGTCCAAGCGGGCCCGGGCGCGCGCCGTCCAGCTGCCGGCCTGGAACGAGGCGCTCGGCCTGCCCCGGCCGTGGGACCAGCAGTGGAGCCTGCGGATCCAGCAGGTGCTCGCCTACGAGTCCGACCTGCTGGAGTACGAGGACCTGTTCGACGGCAGCCCGGTGGTCGAGGCGAAGGTTCGCCAGATCGCGGACGGCGCGCGCGCCGAGATCGATCGCGTGCTGGCGATGGGCGGCGCCGTCGCCGCCGTCGAGTCCGGGTACATGAAGCAGGCCCTCGTCGCCTCGCACGCCGCCCGCCGGCGCCGGATCGAGACCGGGCAGGACGTCGTCGTCGGGGTCAACCGGTTCACCGGCACCGAGCCCAGCCCGCTGACCGCCGACCTGACCACGGCGATCCAGACCGTGGACCCGGGGGTCGAGGCCGCCGCAGTCGAGGCGGTGCGTCGCTGGCGCTCCGAGCGGGACGCCGACCCGGCCCGGCGGCAGGCTGCCGCCGACGCGCTGCGTCGGCTCACCGAGGAGGCGCGCCGCGACACCAACCTCGTGCCGGCGACGCTCGCGTGCGCCCGGGCCGGGGTGACGACGGGGGAGTGGTCAGGTGCGCTGCGGGAGGTGTTCGGTGAGTACCGCGCCCCGACGGGGGTGTCCGGCTCGGTCGGCACGCCGTCAGTGGCGGACGAGTCCGGGCGGGACCGGAGCGCGCCTGGTGGGGCAGGGGATTCCGCCGGCGAGCTGGCCGCGCTGCGGGAGGCCGTGCGGCGCACCGGTGAGGAGCTCGGCACCCGGCTGCGGATGCTCGTCGGCAAACCCGGACTGGACGGTCACTCCAACGGCGCCGAGCAGGTCGCCGTCCGCGCCCGGGACGCCGGCTTCGAGGTCGTCTACCAGGGCATCCGGCTCACGCCGGCGCAGATCGTCGCGGCCGCGGTCGCCGAGGACGTGCACTGCGTCGGCCTGTCGGTGCTGTCCGGCTCGCACATGGAGCTGGTGCCCCAGGTCCTGCAGGGGCTGCGGGAGCACGACCTCGGTGACGTGCCGGTCGTCGTCGGCGGGATCATCCCCGACGGCGACGCCCACCGGCTGCGCGAGGCCGGCGTCGCCGAGGTGTTCACGCCCAAGGACTTCGGGCTCAACGAGGTCCTCGGCCGGGTGGTCGCCGCGATCCGGCGGGCCTACGGCTTGCCGGAGCTCTCAGCGCACCGACAGTCAGCGCACCAGCAGTCAGCGAGCTGACACCGACCGCCCGTCGCCGTACCAGGCCCGGGCGAGGCGGTGGACCGCCTCGGTCAGCCGTTCGGGGCTCGTCGCCGTGTTGAGCCGGACGTGGCCCTGCCCGCCCGGGCCGAAGGCGAGCCCGTCGTTGACCATGACCCGGCCACGTTCCAGCGCGATGGCCGCCGGGGAGCGGGGCAGGTCAAGGGCCCGGACGTCGAGCCAGGCCAGGTAGGTCGCCTCCATCCGGCGCATCCGGACCCCCGGCAGGTGCTCGGCGACGAGGCGCTCCAGCAGGCCCCGGTTGGCGTCGAGGCGCTCGATCAGGGCGGCCAGCCACGGCCCGCCCTCGGTCCAGGCCGCCGTGTTCGCCACGGTCCCCAGCGGGGAGACACCGTGGTTGGCGACGACGGGCACCCGGCGCAGCGCGGCGTGGTCCGCGGCCGACCCGCAGACGATCTGCGCGCACTTCAGGCCCGGAACGTTGAAGGCCTTACTCGCCGACAGCACGGTCGTCGTGTGCTCCGTGGTCCCGGGCAGCGACGCGTACGGCACGTGCTGTGCCCCGGGTAGCACCAGCGGGGCGTGGATCTCGTCGGAGACCACCCGCGCCCCGTAGCGGGTGACGACGTCGCGCAGGCCGGTGAGCTCCTCCGCCGTGAACGCCCGGCCCCATGGGTTGTGCGGGTTGCACAGCAGCACGGTGCGGGCCCCCGCGGCCAGCGCGGCCGCGACCTGGTCCAGGTCGAGCGCCGCGTGCTCGGCGTCCGGGTCGAGCGGGACGGTGACGAGCTCGCGTCCGGTGAGCGGGACGACGTCGAGGAACGGCGGGTACGCCGGTGTCGGGACGACGACGGGGGCCTTCTCGCAGAGCGTCTCGAGCACGAGCCGGACTCCGGCCATGACGTCCCCGCTGAGCAGCACCCGTGCCGGGTCGACGTGCCAGCCCCACGCGGACGCGCAGTACTCCGCCGTCGCCTCGGGCAGCCCGGTGCGCTCGTCGACGGTGGGATAGCCGAATGCGCCCCGGGCCACCGCCTCGGTGACGGCCTGGTGGACGGGCGGGGCGGGGGCGAAGTCGCTCTCGGCCACCCAGGCCGGCAGCACGTCCGGCTCGGCCAGGTCCCACTTGATGCTCGCCCGGGCGCGCAGTGCGGTGTCGTCGAGGTCTTCGATCACATGGGTCATCGTGGCAGGCTGCCGCCGTGAGTGACCTGCAGTGCCCCGCCCGTTTCGTGCTCGTGCCGGACGGGACGCCGGCGTCGGTGGACCTCGGCCCCACGGACCCCTGGGCCCAGCTGGAGGCCCTGGCGGATCTGCACCGGGGTGAGACGGTCGTCGTCCGCGTCCCGGTCGGCGTCGCAGCGGCCCTGCCCGGTCTGCTCCGGGTGCCCGGGGTGGTCGAGGTCGACGCCGACGGCTGGCGGCGCGTCGGTGACGTGCCGGGGTGAGTGCCGCTCAGCACCCTGCGTGCCGTCAGTGCCCGGTGGCGGCGCGAACCTGCTCGAGCACCTCGTCGGCGCATCCCCACGACAGGGTCACCCCGGCGCCGCCGTGGCCGTAGCAGTGCACGACCGTGCCCTCGTCCGAGTGGGTCGTCTCGAGGCGAACCGCGGAGCGGGCGGGCCGCAGGCCCACCCGGTGGGCCAGCACGCGGGCGCCGCGCAGGCGCGGTTCGACCTCGGTGGCACGGGCGAGGACGGCCTGGGCCAGGTCCGGGTCCGGCACCGGGTCCCAGTCGTCCTCGACCGCGCAGCCACCGACGACGACGGTGTCCGTGCGCGGCAGCACGTACACGAGCCGGCCGTCCGGGGTCTCCTCGTCATCGACGAGCCACCGGTCCAGGCCGGGGTTCTCCAGGACGACGACCTGGCCGCGGACCGGGTGCACCAGCGGGTCGGCGGCGACCGCCCGGGCGGCCACCCCGGTCGCGTTGACGACGACACCGCGCTCGGGCAGCGCCGGCAGCGGCATCCGGGTGACGGTGCCGCCGGCCCGCTCCAGGCGGGCCTGCAGCCACGGCAGGTAGCGGCCCATGTCGACGAGCGGCAACCGCGCGGCGAGCCCGTGCCGGTAACCGGGCGCCGGGTCGGTGACCGGGTGCAGGGAGGTGAGGTCCGAGACGGCGTCGGCCCACGACGGCCGCTGCGGCGGGGTGTGGTGCAGCAGGACGCCGTCCCGGACCAGGACACCCGCCTCCTCCTCGGCGACCGCGAGCCGCAGCAGCTCCTCGAGTGTGACGCGCCCCCAGCGGGCGACGTCGGCGGCCGGCTCGGCCCGGTAGGGGAACCAGAGCGCGCCGGCCACCGCGGACGTCGTCTCCAGCGGCAGCTCGCGGGCCAGGACGTGGGCGTCGAACCCGGCCTCGGCCAGGCGGACGGCGCAGGACAGGCCGATCACTCCGGCCCCGACGACGATCACACGCTGGGTCACCGGGCCAGCATGCCCGCCGTCCGGCGGACTGTCAGCCGTCGGTGCTCAGAAGAGCCTGGACGCCACGTCGTCCACGCCGCGCAACGCGTCGTAGTCGAGCGTCACGCAGCGGATCCCGCGGTCCTGGGCGAGCACCCGTGCCTGCGGGCGGATCTCCTGCGCCGCGAGCACCCCCGTCACCGGCGCCAGCCGGGGGTCCCGGTTCAGCAGCTCGAGGTACCGGGTCAGCTGCTCCACGCCGTCGATCTCGCCGCGGCGCTTGATCTCGACCGCCACCGTCGCCCCGCGCGCGTCCCGGGCCAGGATGTCGACCGGACCGATCGCCGTCGGGTACTCCCGGCGCACGAGGGTGTACCCCTCGCCGAGGGTGGAGATCTGCTCGGCCAGCAGGCGCTGCAGGTGCGCCTCGACGCCGTCCTTGACCAGACCGGGGTCGACGCCCAGGTCGTGCTGGGAGGAGTGCAGCACCTCGTGCACGCGGACGACGAGGCGGTCCTCGCTGCGGGCCGCCTGCACCGTCCACACCTGCTCCACGCCGGCGGCGGCGTCCTCGGGCGCCGGCTCGGCGACGGTCAGCGAGCACGGCGGGCTCATCCAGTTCAGCGGCTTGTAGGAGCCGCCGTCGGAGTGCACGAGCACGCTTCCGTCCGCCTTGACGACGAGCAGCCGGGCGGCCAGCGGGAGGTGGGCGGTGAGCCGGCCCACGTAGTCCACCGAGCAGCGGGCGATGACCAGGCGCACGGCGCGGAGGCTACCGTCGTCGGGCGCGGGTGACCGAGCGCACGGTTCTGCGCCGGCCCGGCCTCTGCGAGGATGCCCGTACCCGCGGCCGGCAGCGCCGGTCCCGCCACGAGAACGCAACGCACTCCCGGAGGACGTCATGGCCCGCGAGATCAGCACGGTCGGTGTGGTCGGCCTCGGCACGATGGGGTCCGGCATCGTCGAGGTGCTGGCCCGAACCGGGCTGGCCGTCGTCGCCGTCGAGGTGGACGACGCCGCCGTGCAGGCCGGCCGCGCCCACGTCGAGCAGTCCACCGGGCGCGCCGTGCGCCGCGGCAAGCTCAGCGAGGAGGACCAGGCGGCGCTGCTCGGGCGGATCTCCTTCACCACCGCGCTGGAGGACCTCGCCGGCACCGACCTCGTCATCGAGGCGGTGCCCGAGCACCTGGACCTCAAGCGGGAGATCTTCGGCAAGCTCGACTCGATCGTGTCCGCCGACGCGATCCTCGCCACGAACACCTCGAGCCTGTCGGTCACCGAGATCTCCGTCGCCACGCACAACCCGCGCCGCGTCGTCGGCATGCACTTCTTCAACCCCGCCCCGGTGCTGCCGTTCGTCGAGGTGGTGCGGACCGTCGTCACCGAGGAGGACGTCGTCGCCGACGTCGTCGAGCTGGCCCGTCGCCTGGGCAAGGAGCCGGTCGTCGTCGGGGACAAGGCCGGCTTCATCGCCAACGCGCTGCTGTTCGGCTACCTCAACCACGCGGTGTCGATGTACGAGTCGCGGTACGCCACCCGCGAGGACATCGACGCGGCGATGCAGCTCGGCGCCGGCTACCCGATGGGCCCGCTGGCGCTGATGGACCTCATCGGCCTCGACACCGCCTACGAGATCCTGGACACGATGTACAAGCAGGGCCGTGACCGGCTGCACGCGCCGAGCCCCATCCTCAAGCAGATGGTCACCGCCGGTCTCAAGGGCCGCAAGAGCGGCCGCGGCTTCTACACCTACGCCGAGCCGGGCTCCTCCCAGGTCGTCCCCGACGAGCTCACCCCCTCGGGCGAGCCGCCGGCCGGGACGAGGCTGCGCGACGTCCGCCGGGTCGGCGTCGTGGGCTCCGGGACGATGGCGACCGGCATCGCCGAGGTGTTCGCCAAGGCCGGTCTGGACGTCGTCCTCGTCGCCCGCGGTCAGGAGAAGATCGCCGGGGTGGTCGCGGCGATGACGAAGAGCCTGGAGAAGGCCGTCCAGCGCGGCAAGCTCTCCGAGGACGAGCGGGACGCCGCCCTGGCCCGGTTCACCGGCAGCACCGACCTGGAGGACCTGCGCGACGTGGACCTCGTCGTGGAGGCCGTGGTCGAGGAGCTCAGCGTCAAGCAGGCGCTGTTCTCCAACCTCGACGAGATCTGCCGGCCCGGCGCCGTCCTGGCCACCACGACGTCCTCGCTGCCGGTGGTCGAGTGCGCGGCGGCCACCGAGCGTCCGCGCGACGTCATCGGCATGCACTTCTTCAACCCCGCCCCGGTGATGCGGCTCGTCGAGGTCGTCCACACCGTCTCCACCGCGGACGACGTCACCGCCACCGTCGTGGACCTGTGCCGCCGGATCGGCAAGCACCCGGTGACCTGCGGCGACCGCGCCGGGTTCATCGTCAACGCCCTGCTGTTCCCCTACCTCAACGACGCGGTGAAGATGCTCCAGGCGCACTACGCCAGCGCCGACGACATCGACCTGGCGATGAAGAAGGGCACCGGCTACCCGATGGGTCCCTTCGAGGTCCTCGACGTCGTCGGACTCGACGTGGCCCTCGCGATCGAGCGGCAGCTGTACCTGGAGTTCCGCGAACCGGGCTTCGCCCCCTCACCGCTGCTCGAGCAGCTCGTCATGGCCGGCTACCTCGGCCGCAAGACCGGTCGCGGCTTCCGCACCTACGCCTGACGCGGGACGGTCAGTCCCGTCATCGCCCTGCGTCACAATCGGTGCGTGCCCCGCAGCAACCGCCCCCGTCGCGGCGGCCGGCGCGCGCCCGCGGCCCGGCCCGCCCCGCTCGACGTCGAGCGGGCGCTCGGATCGGCGCCCCGCCGCCAGGGCGGGGACGGCCGGGAGTGGTTCGTCCGGCCGGTCAGCGGCGCCGGGTCGACGAAGACCTACCGGTGCCCCGGGTGCGACCAGGAGATCCCGCCGGGGGTGGCGCACCTCGTCGTCTGGCCCGCCGACGACCTGCTCGGTGAGGACAGCGCCGTCGCCGACCGCCGGCACTGGCACCGGCCCTGCTGGCAGGCCCGGTCCCGGCGGCGCCCCCGGCGCTGAGCACGACCGGAGCCAGGCGTCGGTAGGCTGCCGCAGCGATGAGCGAACCCATCCGGATCCGGTCGAACACCGTCCTGCCCGCCCGCCGGGAGGACATCGAATTGCACACCGCCGACGGGCTGACGCTCGTCGGCGAGCTGGCCCTGCCGCTGGACCGGGACCCCGTGGCCACCCTCATCACGCTGCACCCGCTGCCCACCCACGGTGGGTTCATGGACAGCCACGTCTTCCGCAAGGCCGCCTGGCGGCTCCCGGCGCTGGCCGACCTCGCCGTCCTGCGGTTCAACCTGCGGGGAGTCAGCAGTCCTCGGGGGACGAGCGAGGGGCACTTCGAGGGCGGGGACGGCGAGCGTTTCGACGTGGCGGCGGCGATCGAGTACGCGGAGTTCCACGACCTGCCGCGGCGCTGGCTCGTCGGCTGGTCGTTCGGCACCGACCTCGCCCTGCGGCACGGCTGCGACCCGTCCGTCGAGGGTGCCATCCTGCTCTCGCCGCCCCTGCGGTACTCCGGCCCGGAGGACCTGCGACGGTGGGCCGACTCGGGCAAGCCGGTGCTCGCCCTCGTCCCCGAGCACGACGACTTCCTGCCGCCGGGGCCCGCCCGGAAGGGCTTCGCCCCGCTGACCCAGGCCGAGGTCGTCGTGGTCGAGAACGCCCGGCACCTGTGGGTGGGGGAGGCGCAGGTGCGCCGGGTGCTCGACGAGATCGTCGCCCGGGTCAACCCCGCGGCGTCGCCGTTGCCGACGACGTGGGCGGGCGACTACGAGATCGTGGACGACCTCAGGCCCGGTTCTGCTGCGGGATGACGACCTCTTCGACGATGAGCAGCAGCCCGGCCGCCAGCGGGATCGCGATGAGGGCGCCGACGATCCCCAGCAGGCTGCCGCCGGCGAGCGCCGCGACGAGGATCACCCCGCCCGGTGCGGAGACGGTGCGGGCCATCACCCGTGGCGCCAGGACGTAGTTCTCGAACTGCTGGTAGGCGATGTAGTAGGCGGTCAGGATCAGCGCCGACGTCAGGGACGTGAACAGCGCCGCGATGACGACGATGACGGCGCCGAGCGTCGCTCCGACGAGAGGGACGACGCCGAGCACGCCGACAGCGAAGGCGAGGGCCTCGGCGTAGGGGATGCCCAACACCGTCAGGACGATCCAGCTGAGCAGCCCGTTGATGGCGGCCAGCAGCAGCTGACCGCCGACGAACCCGCCGATGCGGCGGGTGATCTCGTCGCCGAGCAGCTGGACGCGGCGGCGTCGCGACGCCGGTACGAGGGCGTAGGTCATGGACTTCATGCCGTTGAGCGAGGCAAGGAAGTACAACGTCAGCACGAGCACGGTGACCGTGCTGAACACCCCCGACACCACGGCCTGGCCGGCTCCGAAGATGCCGCCGAAGATGGTCGTCACCGTCTGCCCGCTGGCCAGCACCGACTCCAGCTCGGTGAGCACGCGGTCGGTGACGCCGTACTCCTGGTCGAGCTCGTTGACCCACTCCGAGCGCTGGAGGTACTGCGAGACCTGCTCGACGTACTGCGGGGCGGACGCGGCGATCTCGGCCGCCTGGTTGACCACCGGCGGGATGACGGAGGAGATGAACGCGGTGAACACGGCCAGCAGGCCGACGAACACGAGCGCGATCGCCGCCCCGCGCGGCACCCCACGGTTCTGCATCCCCGCGACGACGGGGTCCAGGCCGAGGGCGAGGAACAGGGAGATCACGACGAGCGTCAGCACCGAGGACATCGCGCCGAGCAGGTTGACCAGACCCCACGCGACGAGGACGCCGATGGCGCCGACGAAGCCGACGTAGAACGGGTGGCCGCGGTTGATCGGCTCGCCGGGTGGTCCGAAGCGGCCCCGCCGACGCTCCGGCCGGCCGGTGTCCGGGCCCAGGGTGGGGGGGCCGTCCGAGGTCGCGGCCGCGGCGTCCGGGTCGTCGCCAGCGATGCCCGGGGAACGTGTGTCCGCGTCGGCCGGCTCCCCACCGGCGTCGTCCGGCGGGGGGTTGAGCAGGGCGTCGAGCGTCGGCACCCCGGTCACCGCCTGTCTGCGGGCGGCGCGCGGGGGACGGGGGTAGCCCGTGGGACGCGGCCGCGCCGGGACGGCGGCCCGCAGCCGGCGGACGCGCTCGCGCCAGCGCCGCACCCGGCCGCCGCCGTCCTCGTTCACGAGCGTGACCCTAGCGACCGCGGGGCGTGCGGCGGCGTCGGCGCGTCACACGTTGCGGAACCGGTTGATCTCCTGCTCGTGGCGGGCGCGTAGCTCCGGGTCCCGGACACCCAGACCCTCCTGTGGCGCGAGGGCCAGCACGCCCACCTTGCCCTGGTGCAGGTTGCGGTGGACGTCGTAGGTCGCCTGCCCGGTCTGCTCGAGGGGGTAGCTCCGGCTCAGCGTCGGGTGGATGAGCCCGCGGGCGATGAGGTCGTTGGCCTCCCACGCCTCGCGGTAGTTGGCGAAGTGGGAGCCGACGATCCGCTTGAGGTTCATCCACAGGTAGCGGTTGTCGTACTCGTGCCAGAACCCGGACGTCGAGGCGCACGTGACGATGGTGCCGCCGCGGCGGGCGACGTAGACACTTGCCCCGAACGTCTCCCGGCCCGGGTGCTCGAAGACGATGTCGACGTCCCGGCCACCGGTGAGCTCCCGGATCCGGGTGCCGAAGCGCTTCCACTCCCGCGGGTCCTGGGTGGTCTCGTCCTTCCAGAACCGGAACTCCTCGGCCTTGCGGTCGATGACGAGGTCGGCGCCCATCGCCCGGCAGATGTCGGCCTTCTCAGCGCTGGAGACCACGCACACCGGGGTGGCGCCGGCGGCCAGCGCCAGCTGGGTGGCGTACGAGCCGAGACCGCCGGAGGCACCCCAGATCAGGACGGTGTCGCCGAGCTTGAGGCCGGCGCCGTTGCGGGAGATCAGCTGGCGGTAGGCGGTGGAGTTCACCAGGCCCGGGCTCGCGGCCTCCTCCCAGGTCAGGTGGGCCGGCTTGGGCATGAGCTGGTTCGCCTTGACGAGCGCGAGCTCGGCCAGGCCGCCGAAGTTCGTCTCGAAGCCCCAGATCCGCTGCTCGGGGTCCATCATCGTGTCGTTGTGGCCCTCGGGGCGCTCGAGCTCGACCGACAGGCAGTGCGCGACGACCTCGTCGCCGGGCTTCCAGGCGTGCACCCCCGGGCCGGTGCGCAGCACGACCCCGGCCAGGTCGGAGCCGATGACGTGGTAGGGCAGGTCGTGCCGCTTGGCCAGCGGCGAGGTGCGTCCGTAGCGCTCGAGGAAGCCGAACGTCGACACCGGCTCGAAGATCGACGTCCACACGGTGTTGTAGTTGATCGCGCTGGCCATGACGGCGACCAGGGCCTCGCCGGGGCCGAGCTCGGGGGTCGGGACGTCCTCGACGTGCAGCGAGCGGCGCGGGTCCTTCTCCTGCGCCGGCAGGCCGGCGAACATGTCGACCTCGTCCTTGTGCACGGTGACCGCGCGGTAGTGGTCGGGGACGTCGAGGGCGGCGTAGTCCTCGCTCGTCGCGGTACCGGACAGGATGGCGTCGAGGATGTGCTGCACGGCGGGCTCCCTGACTGTGTCGGCGTCGTGGTGACCGGAGGCTACTGACGCGTAGCCCCCACCGCGAGGGGCTCGCACCGGTGACGTAGGTCTCTCCCGGTACGCCCCCCACCACCCCCACCCCCTCGTGATCATGCAATCCCGCCACCCCACCCCTCGTGATCATGCAATCCCGCCACCCTGGCCCGCTCGCAGAATGCTGGGTTGGTGGCGCAACACGCCGGTGAACGGGTGCGGAATCCAGCATTCTGTGCGAGACGGCGCAGGCCGCGGTGATCAGGAGGCGTCATCGCGTTATCCACAGGGGGACTCCCGCGGACCGGTGATTCGCCCTACTCTGCCGCCTCGGGGTTGCGGAGAGCGACGAACGGGGAAGTCGTGGACGCGGTGGCGATCGTCGAGGACGAGGTGCGCGAGCTCGTCCGCCGGCGCGGGCTCGACCCGCTACGGGACCCGGTGGCCATGCGCCGGCTCGTCGAGGACGCCGTGGCCGACTACGACGAGCGGTCCTTGACCGGTCACCTGCCGCCGCTGCCGCAGGACGTCGTGCGGTCTGTCCTGGACTCTGTCGCCGGTTTCGGGCCGTTGCAGCGCTACCTGGACGACCCGCAGGTCGAGGAGCTGTGGATCAACGAGCCGGGCAAGGTGTTCGTCGCTCGCAACGGCCAGCCGGAGCTCACCACGACGATCCTGCGACCCGACCAGGTGCGCGACCTGGTGGAGCGGATGCTCAAGACGTCCGGCCGGCGGGTCGACCTCAGCACGCCGTTCGTCGACGCCATGCTGCCGGACGGCAGCCGCCTGCACGTCGTCATCCCCGACGTCACCCGTGAGCACTGGGCCGTCAACATCCGCAAGTTCGTCGTCCGAGCCTCCCGGCTCGACGAGCTGGTAGGGCTGGGCACGCTCACTGCGCATGCCGCGGAGTTCCTGGACGCCGCCGTCGCCGCCGGGCTGAACATCCTCGTCTCCGGGGGCACCCAGGCGGGTAAGACGACGATGCTCAACTGCCTCGCCGCCTCCGTCCCACCGCGCGAGCGGGTGATCACGTGCGAGGAGGTGTTCGAGCTCAAGGTGCCCCTGCGGGACGTCGTCGGGATGCAGTGCCGTCAGGCCAGCCTGGAGGGGACCGGAGAGATCCCGCTGCGCCGGCTCGTGAAGGAGGCCCTGCGCATGCGCCCGAACCGGATCATCGTGGGGGAGGTCCGTCAGGCAGAGAGCCTGGATCTGCTCATCGCTCTCAACAGTGGGCTGCCCGGCATGGCCTCTGTCCACGCCAACTCTGCCCGTGAGGCCATCACGAAGATGTGCACCCTGCCCTTGCTGGCCGGCGAGAACGTCTCCTCGCGGTTCGTCGTGCCGACCGTCGCGTCGTCCATCGACCTCGTCGTGCACGTGACGATGGAGCCGGACGGTCGGCGCGTGGTGCGTGAGATCGTCGCCGTGCCAGGCAGGACCGAGGACGACGTCGTCGAGACGGCAGACCTCTTCGTCACCCGGGAGGGGCGTCTTGTTCGGGCGCAAGGGTTTCCGCCGCACGAGGACCGGTTCCTCCGTGCCGGCGTCGACCTCGCCCGGCTGCTGGCGCCCCGGTCGGGGGTGTGAACGGTGGCCCTCGTCGTGGGACTGCTGCTGGGAGCAGGTGTGTTCAGCATCTGGTGGTCGTTCTGGCCGCAGACCGGGACGAGCGCTCGCCGGCAACGGTGGCGGGACCGCGTCCATGACGCCTTGGCGCAGGCAGGTCTCGGCGCCGTGTCCATCCGGGTGGTGCTCGCGACCTGCCTGGCGACCGCAGGAGCCACCGGTCTGGCCGTGCTCGCCGTGTCTCAGTCCCCGCCGATCGCCGCGTGCTTCGCGGTCATCGCGGGGTGGGCTCCGATCGCCCTCGTCCGGATGCGGGCCCGCCAGCGTCGGGAGCAGCTGCGTGACCTGTGGCCCGAAGTCGTCGACCACCTCTCATCAGGGATCCGCGCCGGCCTGTCCCTGCCGGAGGCGCTCTCCCAGTTGGCCTACCGCGGCCCGGAGGAGCTGCGCCCGGCATTCGGTGAGTTCGCCGAGGACTACCGCGCCTCCGGACGATTCATCGACAGTCTGGCCAGGCTCAAGGACCGCCTGGCGGACCCGGTGGCCGACCGGCTGATCGAAGCGCTGCGCCTCACGCGTGAGGTCGGCGGGTCCGACCTGGGCCGGTTGCTCCGGACCCTGTCGGCGTTCCTGCGCGAGGACGCCCGCACCCGCGCCGAGCTCGAGGCCCGGCAGAGCTGGACCGTCAACGCCGCCCGGCTCGCCGTGGCCGCGCCCTGGATCGTCCTCGCGCTGCTCGCGACCCGCCCCGAGGCCGTCGCCGCCTACAACCGTCCCGCCGGCGTCCTCGTCCTGGCCACGGGTGCCGCCGTCTCCGTGGTCGCCTACCGGCTCATGGTGCGGCTCGGCCGGCTGCCGGAGGAGGAGCGGGTGCTGCGGTGAGCGCGACGTCCTGGCTGTCCACGCCCGTCGGTGGCGCCGTCCTCGGACTGGTCGGCGGTCTCGGCCTGTGGCTCGTGGTCGTCCGGCTGCCTGCGCTGCGCAAGCCGTCCCTGGACGACCGGCTCGCGCCGTACCTGCGGGAAGTAGCCCCTCCGTCCCGGCTCCTGGGCCGCAGTGCGCCCAGCACTCCGGTGGCGGTGCTCGAGCGGCTCCTCGGCCCGGTGCTGGCGGACGTGGTTCGGGGCATCGAACGCCTCACCGGGGGGCCGGCGTCGGTCCGCCGCCGGTTGGACCAGCTCGGCGGCGGCCGTACCGTCGAGAGCTTCCGTGCCGAGCAGGTGCTCTGGGGTGTCGCCGGTGCGGCCGCCGGCGTACTCCTCGCGGTGGCGCTCGCCGCCCGCGGTGGCGTGTCCCTGCTGCTCCTCGTCGCGCTGGTCGTGATCGCCGCAACGGGAGGCGTCCTCGCCAGGGACTACGTCCTCACCCGTCAGGTCCGCGCCAGGGAGCAGCGGATGATGGCCGAGTTCCCGACCGTGGCCGAGCTCCTCGCCCTGTCCGTCGGTGCCGGCGAAGGTGCCGTGGGGGCCCTGGAGCGCGTAGCGCGAACCTGTGCCGGCGAGCTGTCGGCGGAGCTGCGTCGCACTCTGGCCGACGCGCGGGCTGGCGCGTCGCTGGTCCAGGCGCTCGAGGGCCTGGCCCATCGGACGACCCTGCCGAGCCTGGCGCGCTTCGTCGACGGCGTCGTGGTGGCCGTCGAGCGCGGCACCCCACTGGCCGACGTCCTGCGGGCGCAGGCCCAGGACGTCCGCGAGCAGGGACGCCGCGAGCTCATGGAGGCCGGCGGCAAGAAGGAGATCGCGATGATGGTCCCGGTCGTCTTTCTCGTGCTGCCGGTGACCGTCCTGTTCGCCATCTACCCCGGTCTGGCCGTGCTGTCCCTTGATCTGTGACCCCTGAGGAACGCAGTACCCGCCACCTCATCATCGAGAGGATCCGAGATGACCATCCGACTCCTGCAACGAGTCCGCGCCGTTCGCGCCGCCGGCCTCGACGGCGACCGTGGCGACGTGCCCGGCTGGGTGCTCGTCACCCTGATGACCGCCGGGCTCGTGATCGGAATCTGGGCAGTCGCCGGTGACGCCCTGGAGCAGGTGTTCACCGAGGCGATGAACCGGGTCCTCGGCTTCTGAGCACGCCGCGACGGGACGATGGCCGTGAACGTGACGCAGCACCAGCGTGGCGACGGAGGGTCGGCAGTCGTCGACTTCGTGCTCGTCGGCGCCTTCGTCACGCTCGTGTTCGTCGCCGTCATCCAGCTCGCCGCCGTCCAGCACGTGCGGAACACGCTCATCGACTGCGCCGCGGAAGGTGCCCGGTTCGGAGCACTGGCCGACCGGACGCCGGAGCAGGGGGCCGAGCGCACCCGGGAGCTCATCGCCGTGTCGCTGTCGGACCGCTACGCCGAGGACGTGGTGGCCGGGTACCGGGAGGTGATGGGGCTTCCGACCGTGGAGGTGACGGTCCGCGCACCGTTGCCGGTAATCGGTCTGCTCGGCCCGTCAGGGGTCATGTCGGTGAGCGGGCACGGCGTCCGGGAGGACGGGTGAGCGGTCGCCAACCGACGGGACGGCCCCGTCCGTGGTGCGGCCGGCGGGTAGCCCACGGGGACGCCGGGAGTGCGGTGGTCGAGTTCGTCACCCTGGGCGTGCTGCTGCTCGTGCCCGTCGTCTACCTCGTGGTCACCCTGGGCCGGGTCCAGGCCGGGGCCTTCGCGGTCGAGGGCGCCGCCCGCGAGGCCGCCCGCGCGTTCGCGACCGCCACCGACGAGGCCAGCGGCGCCGGCCGGGCGCACGCGGCCGTGCTGCTGGCGCTGACCGACCAGGGGTTCACCGACGTCGATCCGGACGCCGCCCTGGACGTCGCGTGCGAGCTGGACCCGTGCCACCAGCCGGAGGGCCGGGTCACGGTGACGGTGACCTTCGACGTCGTCCTGCCCGGTGTGCCGCGGTTCGTCGACGCGGTCGTGCCGACCCGGGTGCCGGTCTCGGCCGACGCGGTGGCCGTCGTGGACCGGTTTCGCGGATGAGGCGGCCCGCCGGGGACGACGGCCAGGTCCTCCTGCTCATCCTCGTCTACGCGCTCATCGCCCTCGCCCTGGTCACGGTCGTCGCCAGTGCCTCGGCCGTGCACCTGGAACGCAAACGGCTGCTCGCGGTCGCGGACGCCGCCGCCGCCGACGCGGCGGACGCCGTCGACCTCGACGCCTTCTACACCGGCGGGACGAGCCCGCAGTCCGGTGTCCCGCTGACCGACGCGTCGGTGCGCGCCAGCGTCCAGGACTACCTCACCCTCCTCGAGGCGCCGGCCCGGTTCGAGGACCTGGCGGTCGCGCCGGGCACCGGCACCCCGGACGGGCGCACCGCCCAGGTGACGCTGACGGCCCGGGCCCGCCCGCCGCTGCTGAGCAGTGTCATCGCGGCCTTCTCCGACGGCGTCCCGCTCACGGTCACCTCCCGGGCCCGCACCGACCTCGGCGGCTGACGTCGAGCTGCGGTGTGCCCATTGCCAGCGGGTGATCTGTCCGTGTCCGTTGTTCTCGCGGCCTCGCGGTCGAAGTGGAGGACCCTGTGGCCGACTACGACGAGCGGTCCTTGACCGGTCACTTGCCGCCGCTGCCGCAGGACGTCGTGCGGTCTGTCCTGGACTCTGTCGCCGGTTTCGGGCCGTTGCAGCGCTACCTGGACGACCCGCAGGTCGAGGAGCTGTGGATCAACGAGCCGGGCAAGGTGTTCGTCGCTCGCAACGGCCAGCCGGAGCTCACCACGACGATCCTGCGGCCCGACCAGGTCCGCGACCTGGTGGAGCGGATGCTCAAGATGTCGGGCCGGCGGGTCGACCTGAGCCCTGATCCACCGCGCTGATTCGGCTTGGGTGGTTTCGGTGGCCTGATGAGGTCGGTCGGTGTCGTGGGCGTGGCTGGTCCGCCGGCCTGTGCCGGCTCTTCCACGTCGGGTTCCTCGAGTCGCGCCCTGCTGGGGCTGGATGGTCAGGTCGTTGCCAGGGTGGGTGGGCCGGTCGCGGCCGTCCACAGCGACTCCCATCCGGGTGCCCAGGGCCAGTCGCGGGGCAGGTGGAGGTCGAGCCTGCGGGCGGTGGTGGCGATCCTGGCGGGGACGGCGATGATCTTGGTGCGCAGGCTGGCCCATCTGGCCTTGGCCATGTCTGCTGCGACGGCGGTGGCGCGGGCCAGGTTGAACGCGATCACTGCCAGGGCGACCCAGGCGGCGTTCGCCGCGTATCGTCCGCTGGGCAGGTGGGCCAGGGCGTTGTCTTTGAGCTCGGCGATGACCTGCTCGACGATCGCGTGGTCGCGGTGACGTTCGTCGGCCTCGATGGTCGAGAACGTGCTGTTGGTGATGAAGGCGTGGTGGCGGTAGGTGGCGAACAGCTCGCCCTGCTCGGTCCCATCGCAGGCGAACGGCTGGAGGCGTTTCACGCGGCGGACGATGAGCCGGCAGGTGACGTGCTCGCCCCTGCGGCGGGAGGTGAACGCGGTGAACGGGATCTCGGCGACCTCGGCGTGGGAGACCCCCGCTGCTCGGCCTCGTCGTAGATCGCGTCCGGGTACTCGATCGGCTGCCACGCGTCGGCGGGGATGCTGGCGATCGCTGCGGTGACGGTCTTGGTCATCCGGGCGGTGACCGAGAACCACGCCTGGTGCCTGATCGCGGTGCCGACGAACGCCCACCCGTAGTAGGCCGAGTCCGCCCGGGCCAGGATCCGGCCCCTCACGCCAGCGGCGCGGGCGGTGGTGATCCCCTGGGCCAGCAGCCGGCCCGCGCCCGTGGCCGAGGCGGTGTTCCCCGACCGGAGCCTCGCGCCGGCGATCACCGGCGCGGCCAGCGGGGTCGAGACCGTGGCGAGCTGGATGTTCAGGCCACGCTGCTTGGTGTACCCGAACGCGGCGCCCTGCTTGGCGTAGCCGTGGACCTCCCGCACGGTGTCATCGACATCGACCGTGGCGATCCCGCCGGTGTCCGCGCCGGCCAGCAGGCCCGGGACCCGCACCGCCAGGCCCGCCACCAGCCTGGCGTTGACCTTGTCGAGCTGCTGGACGTGCCCGTGGGTGAACGACCGCAGGAACGTGCCCAGCGTGGAGGGCGCGCGGACCCCACCGAACACCTTCGTCATCCCGCCGTGCCGCAGCAGGTCCATGTCATCGATGCAGTCCGCGCCGGCCAGCATCCCGGCCACCACGCACGCCGCCTTCACCGCAGCGTTCGGCGAAGGCACCGTCACCTCCTCCAGGAGGTCGTACAGGCCGGCGGTCTCGGCCAGCCGCAACGCAGGGACCAGGCCCGCCGACGACACCAGGTTCGGGTCATCGAAGACCGGCCGGATCGTGTGAGAAGGTTTCACTTGCGAGGTGCTCCTCTTGAGCGGTTGGACGTAGACGTCGCAATCCACATCCTCCCAGCTCAAGAGGGCATTCTCGCCCTACGCCACGCTCACACCGCCGAACCCGGTCGGTGGATCAGGGCTGAGTACGCCGTTCGTCGACGCCATGCTGCCGGACGGCAGCCGTAGGTGGTTGATCTGGGTCACCTCGTCGGCTCGGAACGCCGGCGTGACGTGGTTGGCGGCGTGCTGTCGGAGCGGTCGGGCAGACCGCTCGTCAGGGCGCGGGACAACTGGTGGCCACTCGGGTACGAGGTGGCACGCCGTAAGTGATGCATTGCCCGTGGGGATCTCGGAGTGATTGTGCCGATCGCTGCTGGAGTGGTTCCGGTACGTGATCTCGGACGTGGCGGACACTATTTCGGTCCCCGGATGGAGCCCTAGCCCTCCTGCGCATTCGACGTTGCCTCTGATCGCCACCGGAGCAACTGTTCGGTGCAGTCCTCGGTGGTTACCCTGGGGCCGTTAGCGCTGAGCCACTCGAAAATGTTCGATGGCGGCACATTAAAACTATCGCCCGTCTTGACGAGGCTTTCTTGAATCAGTGACGGGAGCAAGGCAGCCGCTGGCGGGACGCTGAGCAGACTCGCAGACAATCTTGCCCAGGTCGAGCACCATGTGAATGTCCACGCGGCTGCGAGCAGACGGTTATTCGTCAGCCTAAGAGCACTAATCCTCGTAGGAGCGAAATCACCGTCGAAGCAAATTCGCCACTGTTCCTCCGCGACCCGGCGGAGTTGGGCCATGGGGTCGGGCTCGATCCGACCGCCCCACCGAAGGACCGCTTCCGTCTCATAGAAGGCCAACTGCTCTTGGCTGGCGTATGGGCTCCCCTTCGCCCTTGCGTAGTAGTCAGCCTCGAAGTGCCGTTGTACAGAATCAGCGGTTGACGAACGCTTCCATGCGTCATCATAAAGGCGGTCGTAGAGCCTTTGAAAAGCTCGGTCGTTCCGGCGACCCATCCAATCGGTCAGTCCCACGGCAAGGATCGTAGTGCTCGGCAGCGCTAGAAAGAAGGGGGCTGGTACGCGTCGGTCATATGTTGATCGACGTCTCGCGACATCGTCTCACGTGAACTGTGCTCGACGCGGCGGACGCCGTCGACCTCGACGCCTTTTACACCGGCGGGACGAGCCCGCAGTCCGGTGTCCCGCTGACCGACGCGTCGGTGCGCGCCAGCGTCCAGGACTACCTCACCCTCCTCGAGGCGCCGGCCCGGTTCGAGGACCTGGCGGTCGCGCCGGGCACCGGCACCCCGGACGGGCGCACTGCCCAGGTGACGCTGACGGCCCGGGCCCGCCCGCCGCTGCTGAGCAGTGTCATCGCGGCCTTCTCCGACGGCGTCCCGCTCACGGTCACCTCCCGTGCCCGCACCGACCTCGGCGGCTGACCTCTCCCTGACTACCCTCGCCCGGTGCCCGACGTGACGACCCGCGACCTGCTGCGCACCGACGGCGTCAGCGGCCTGCTCGTCACCGCCCTGGCCGGGTTCGGCGGGTTCGCCCTGCTGCTGTCGGCGCTGCCGCTGTGGGCTGCCCGCGGCGGCGCCGGTGACGCCACCGCCGGGCTCGTCACGACGACCGCCACCCTCGTCGCTACCGTGGCGACCCAGTTCGCCGTCCCCGCGCTGCTCGCCCGGGTGGGCATCAGCCCGGCGCTGGCCGCCGGCCTCGTCGCCCTCGGCGCTCCCGCCCCGCTCTACGCGCTGAGCACCGACCCGGCCGCCCTTGCCGCGGTCTCCGCCGTCCGCGGCGTCGGCTTCGGCCTGCTCACCGTCATCGGCAGCCTGCTCGTCGCCCTGCTCGCCCCCAAGGGCGCGTACGGGCGCACCGCCGGCCTGTACGGCGCGGCGATCGCCATGCCGAACCTGCTCGCCGTCCCGGGCGGGGTGCTGCTTGCCGAGCGGTTCTCCTTCGAGCTCGTGCTCTGGCTCGGCGTGCTGCCCGTTCTCGGCGTCCCCGCCGCTCTGCGCTACGGCGACCTCGGGCGGCGTGCCACGGGCTCCACCGCCCGCCCGTTCGACCCCGCCGCCGCCCGTGGCGCCACCGCCCCCGCGCTCGTCCTCGTCGCCGCCACCCTCGCTGGCGGGGGCCTGCTCACGTTCGTGCCCATCGCGCTCACCGGGGCCGGTGCGCTCGCCGCCGTCGCCCTGTTCGCGTTCGGCGCCACGGCGGCCGTCGCCCGGTGGGCGGTCGGCGGACTCGCCGACCGGCGCGGTCCGGGTGGGCTCCTCGTGCCCGTGGTGCTGCTCACCGCGTCGGGCGTGCTCGTCACCGCCGCCGGCCTCGCCGGCGCCGCCGACCCACCCGCAGCCGCGAGCCCGACGGCCGCCGTCCTCGTGCTGGCCGGCAGCGCCCTGACCGGCGTCGGCTACGGGGCGGTGCAGAACCTCACCCTGCTCCTCGCGTTCCGCCGCGCCGGCCCGGACGGGTCGGCGACCGCGAGCACGGTGTGGAACGCCGGGTTCGACACCGGCACCGCCGTCGGGGCGGCCGCGGTCGGCGGGGTCGCCGGCCTCGGCGCCGGCCTGCCGGGCGCGGTCGCGCTGACCGCCGTGCCGTTGCTCGCCGTGCTGCCGCTCACCCGGCGGCGGGATCCGGCGCCGTGAACTCCGGCAGGTAGGCCTCGAAGACCTCGAGCACCGGCACCTCGCCCTCGAGCTGGCACAGCACCCCGAGCGCGCCCAGCCAGACCCGGTAGATGAGCAGGTACTCCGGCGGCAGGTTGAGCTTGAGCCCGGTCGACCACTGCGGCTTGCGCGGGTCGTTGATGTGCCCGAACAGCTCCTGCATCCACGCCCGGGTGAACCGGAACGTCTCGGTGCGCGCCGGAGCCAGGAACGGCGACAGGTACTCCAGCAGGCCCTCGGGGTCGATGGTCACCGAGGAGCGGATGAACCCCTCCTCCCGCAGGCCCTCGACGACGTCCTCGGCCTGCCCGGCCAGAGCCAGGGAGAGCAGCCGGCCGATCTCCGGCGGCATCCCGTCGGGCAGCCGGTTGACCGCACCGAAGTCCAGGACGCCGAACCGGCCGTCCGGGGTGGTCCGGAAGTTCCCCGGGTGCGGGTCGGCGTGCAGCAGCCCGGCCCGCTGCGGGCCGAGCAGCAGCAGCTCGGCGTACCGGCGGGCGACGGCGTCCCGCTCCTCCTGGGTGCCCGAGGCGATGACCCGCGACAGCGGGACGCCCTCGAGCCACTCCGAGACGATGACGCGGTCGGTGGCCAGGACGACGGCGGGGATGGCGAAGTCCGGGTCGCCGGCGAACGCCTCGGCGAACCGGGACTGCGCCTCGGCCTCCAGCCCGTAGTCGAGCTCCTCGGCGACCCGCTCCTTGAGCTCGGCCAGGATCGGCCCCATGTCCAGGCCGGGGATCCAGCCCGTCGCCATCCGCGCCACCCGGGAGACCTGGTTGAGGTCGGAGATCAGCGCGTCCCCCGCACCCGGGTACTGCACCTTGACGGCGACCTGCCGGCCGTCCTTCCACCGGGCGCGGTGGACCTGGCCCACGGACGCCGCGGCGGCCGGGGTGTCGTCGAACTCGGCGAACGAGCGGCGCCACCGCGGCCCGAGCTGGTCGGCGAGCACCTTGTGCACGGTCGCCGCGGGCATCGGGGGAGCAGCGTCCTGCAGCTTGGTCAGCGTCGCCCGGTACGGGCCGGCCATCTCCTCGGGCAGCGCGGCCTCGAAGACGCTCAGCGCCTGGCCGAACTTCATCGCCCCGCCCTTGAGCTCGCCGAGCACCTTGAACATCTGCTCGGCGGTGCGGGCCTGCACCTCGGCGGCGACCGCCTCCGCGGACTTGCCACCGACCCGCTTGCCGATGCCCCACGCCGTCCGTCCCGCGAACCCGACGGGCAGGCTGGCGAGCTTGACGGACCGGGACAGCGCCTTGCGCGGCAGGTCGCTCACCCCGCCATTGTCCCTGCCGGCGCGCCCGGCGCGACCCCTGGTGGCCACCGGCACCCGCAGCGGGGGTGCGGCGGCCACGGCCGGGCCGCGATCTCGCCGTCCGGCAGCGACACCTCCAGGGCGGCGTCCCGCACCGCCGGCTGCCCCCCGTCGAGGTGGGCGAGCACCTGGACGACGGCCAGGGACGCCGCCAGGGCGGCGAGCGCCGTCTCCTCCGCCCCGGGCGTCCGGCGTCCGGTGACCTGGGCCAGCACCCGCGGCCACTGCGGGTCCCGGTCGGTGCGGTGCAGGTGCTGGCAGCGCAGACAGCCGGTCACCCCCGGGACGACGAGCGGGCCCACCTCGATCCCGCGCTCACCCCACACGACCGGCAGGTGCGGCACGTCTTCGCGCACCAGCGCCTCGCAGCGCACCGGGTCCGCGGCGCCGTGCACGACCAGGACGACGACGTCGGGCCGCGTGCCCGGCGGGGCGGACGTGCGGGTCCCCGGGTACCGGCGGGCCAGGACGTCGCGGGCGGCCTCGACCCGGGGGCGTCCGACGTCCTCGTCCCGCCAGCCGCCGGGGGCGACGTCCGCCGCGGTCACCGGGGCGAGCCGCGCCTGCTCGTCGGGGTCGACGACGATCGTGTCGACCAGCACCGTCCCCACGCCTGCGGCCGCGGCCGCGGTGGCCACGGCAAGGCCGGTGCGGCCCGCTCCGAGCACGGCGACGCAGCGGTCGCGGCGACGGGTCAGCACCTGCCAGCCGTCGCCGTGCGGGTAGGCCAGCCCGAGCACCGCGGCGTCCGGGGTCAGCCGCTGCCGGTCAGCGGCCGGCAACCGTGCGGACGGCGAGCGCCCGGGAGCGGCCAGTGCGCCGGCGGCCCGCAGCTCGGCGAGCAGGTCGTGCACCCGCTGCTCGGGGGCGCCCAGCCGCTCGGCCAGCGCGAGCAAGGACTCCAGCGGCGCCCCGGCGGCCAGCCGGGTGAGCAGCTGCTCGTCGACGGGGGTGAGCCCGTCCAGGACGGTGCCGTGCTCGCCGAGGCCGAGCTGAACCCGGCCCGGGCCGCGCCAGGCCACGGTCAGGCCGGGACGCAGTCGCAGCACGGTCGCCTCCTGGCGGTCGGGACCCGGGGTCGGGACGGGGCTTCACCGGAGGGTGGCACGCCGCGCCCGGTCGCCGCCGGCGTCGTCCACAGCCGCCCGCTCGCCGGCGCACCCCGGACGCGACCGGCGCCGTCCGGCCTTGACGAGGTGGCCGGACGGCGCCGGGACGCTGTTGCTGGGTCGTGCCGTCGTGCTGCGAGGACTGCGGGCTCAGGCCTTGCCGAGGATCCGGTTGAGGTTGGTGCCGCAGACCGGGCACGTGCCCTTGGCCATCCGGCGGCCGTTCGTCTCGACGACGCGGCCCTCCGCCTCGCGCTTCTCCTTGCACTTCACGCAGTAGAACTCGCCCTTGTAGGTCTCCTCGGCCATGACGGCCTCCTTCTGTCGATGTCTGCTGAGGGTCCGCCCGCGCCGCGGTCCGGCGGTGGGCTCCCACGACCGCGGAGCACACTAGCCGAGCACGGGGCCGTGCTCACCCGCGGCGGTGGTCCGGCGCGTCGCAGCCGCTACCGTGCGGCCATGCCACAGGCCCCTGACCTGAACCTCGAGCACCTGCGCCTGGACCGCCGGGACGACGGGGTCGCCGTCCTCACCCTGGACCTGCCCGAGCGGCGGAACATGATGTCCGCGCCGATGACGGCGTCCTGGGGCCGGGCGGTCGCCCACCTGGCCGCTGACCCGGAGCTGCGGTGCGTCGTCGTCACCGGCGCCGGGCCGGCGTTCTGCTCTGGCGGTGACACCAGCTGGATCGGCGCGGACCGCGACGCCGACGTCGCCACCCTGCGGCGGCGGATGATCGGCTTCTACCGGCAGTGGCTCGTGCTGCGGGACCTCGAGGTCCCGACCGTCGCCGCCGTCAACGGAGCCGCCGTCGGTGCAGGTCTCGCGCTGGCCCTGGCCTGCGACCTGCGGGTGGTCGCCGAGGAGGCCCGGCTCGGGGTGCCGTTCACCGCGCTCGGCATGCACGCCGGGATGGCGACGACGTGGTCCCTGCCGGACGTCGCGGGGCTGGCCGTCGCGCGTGACCTGCTGCTCACCGGCCGGATGGTCGACGGCGTCGAGGCGGGCCGCCTCGGGATCGCCTCCCGGGTCGTGCCGGCCCAGGAGGTGCTCGACGTCGCGCTCGCGATGGCGGCCGACGTCGCCGCCCGGGCCCCGATAGCCACCCGGCTGACGACGGTCGCCCTGCGCGGCGGCGGGCACGCCGACCACGCCACGGCGCTGGAGTGGGAGGCGCTCGCACAGGCGGTGACGCTGGCCACCGAGGACCTGCAGGAGGGCCTGGCCGCCCAGCGGGAGCGGCGCCGCCCCGTGTTCCGCGGTCGCTGAGCCGACGCGAGCCTGCGCGTCCCTGGCCTGTGGACGACCGCCGACGCGGGAGTGACGCAGGTAACGTGAGGCCATGGCTGCCCCGTCGCCCCCGGTCCAGGTGCGGCGCAGCCGCCGCCGTCGCCGCACCGTGACCGCCTACCGCGACGGCGGGACGACGGTCGTGTGCATCCCGGCGCGGTTCACCGCGGACCAGGAGGCCGTCTGGGTGGAGCGGATGCTCGCCCGCCTCGCCGCGCAGGACCAGCGCCGGCGGCCCGGCGACGCGGACCTCGAGCGCCGCGCCCGGGACCTGTCTGCCCGCTACCTTGAGGGCCGGTCGGTGCCGACGAGCGTGCGGTGGGCCGGCAACCAGCGAACCAGGTGGGGGTCGGCCACCCCGGCCGACGGGACGATCCGCATCTCCACCAGGGTCCAGGGGATGCCCGGCTGGGTCCTCGACTACGTGCTGCTGCACGAGCTGGCGCACCTCATCGAGCCCGGTCACGGGCCGGCGTTCTGGGCGCTGCTCGACGGCTACCCGCGCACCGAGCGGGCGCGGGGCTACCTCCAGGGGGTGAGCGCCGCCGCCGACCTCGACCTGGCCGACGACGCGGACCTAGCCGACGACGCGGACCTGGCCGACGACGCAGCCCCGGACGACGCAGCCGCCGGCGACGTCGTCAGCCGCTGACCAGGTCGGTCGTGCCCCGGACGTGCTCGAAGATCAGGCTCGTCTCGGCGTGGACGACCGCCGGGTGCCCGGTGAGGTGGTCCAGGACGAAGTCCCGCAGCGCGTCGGAGTCGGCGACCGCGACGTGCAGCAGGTAGTCGTCGGCACCCGAGACGTGGAACAGCGCGACGACGCCGGGCAGGTCCGGAGCGGTGCGGCGGAACCGCTCGACCTCGGCCCGGTCGTGCGAGCGCAACCGGACGGCGATCATCGCCTGCAGGCCGTGCCCGACGGCGGCCAGGTCGACGTCGGCGTGCACCCCGCGCAGCACCCCGCGACGGCGCAGCTCGCGGACCCTGGCCAGGCACGTGGACGGGGCGACGCCGACCCGGGCCGCCAGCGCGTTGTTCGCCAGCCGGCCGTCCTCGACGAGCGCGGCGAGGATCTCCCGGTCCACCCGGTCCAGCGGGACCGACCGGCCTGCGGGCCCTGCCCGCGCACCCCGCAGATTGTTCGGCGTCATCCCCGCACCTCCGCATCACACCAACAACATCGGCGCACCGGACGCCGTGTCACCGAATCATCGTCGACATCCTGGCTATCCGTCAGCGGACTGTTCATCATGCGGACATGACCGCGTTCAGCACCCGCGCCGTCCACGCCGGCCGGTCCGGCCTCACCGAGGCCGGCGTGCACGTGCCGCCCATCGACCTGTCGACGACGAACCCCCTGCCCACGGTGGAGATCGGCGGGGAGAGCTACGACGCCCTCGCCTCCGGCGGCCTGCCGCAGGAGGGCCACAGCCACGTCTACGCCCGGCTGTGGAACCCCACCGTCGCCAGGTTCGAGGAGGCGCTGGCCGACCTCGAGGAGGCCGAGCAGTCGGTCGCGTTCGCCTCCGGGATGGCGGCGCTGTCCGCCGTCCTGCTCGGGCTGGCCGAGACCGGGCACCGGCACGTCGTCGGCGTCCGGCCGCTGTACGGCGGCAGCGACCACCTGCTGGCGACCGGCCTGCTCGGCACCGAGGTCACCTACACCGACCCGGCCGGCATCGGCGACGCGCTGCGCCCCGACACCGGGCTGGTCCTGCTGGAGACGCCCGGCAACCCCACCATGGACCTCGTCGACCTCGCGGCCGTCGCCGCCACCGTCCGCGACCGGGCGCCGCAGGCCGTGCTCCTGGTCGACAACACCTTCGCCACCCCGGTGCTGCAGCGACCCGCGACCTTCGGCGCCGACCTCGTCATGCACTCGGCGACCAAGTACCTCGGCGGCCACGGCGACGTCGTCGGCGGTGTCGTCGCCACCGCCGGACCGCGGGCGGCCGACCTCGCCGCCCGACTGCGCCGGGTCCGTGCCATCACCGGCGCGGTGCTGCACCCGCTCGCCGGCTACCTGCTGCACCGCGGGCTGGCGACGCTGCCGGTCCGGGTCCGGGCGCAGAGCGAGAACGCCGGCAAGGTCGCCGAGGGGCTGCGGGCCCACCCGGCGGTCACCCGGGTGCACTACCCGGGCCTGGCCGAGTGCGACCCGCAGGGCCTCGTCGGCCGGCAGATGGAGTCGCCCGGCGCGATGCTCGCCTTCAAGGTCGACGGCGGCTACGAGGCGGCGTGCCGGGTGGCGGACTCCTGCCGGCTGGTCACCCATGCCGTGTCCCTCGGCGGTGTGGACACCCTCATCCAGCACCCCGCCGCGCTCACCCACCGGCCCGTCGCCGCCGACGCCAAGCCGCACCCGAACCTGCTGCGGCTGTCGGTCGGGCTCGAGGACCCCGAGGACGTGCTCGCGGACCTGCGTCAGGCCCTGGACGCGGCGTCGGCGGCGTCGAAGCCCTCGGCGGCGTCGACGCCGCGGGCGTAGCCCCGCACCGCCGCCACGACCGCCGCCAGCCGGGCCGGCAGGTCCGCGACGGTCCCGGCCGGGAGGGCGTCCACCGGCCACCAGGCGACGTCGTGGCTCTCGTCGCTGACCACCGGCACCGCGTCCGCGGCAGCCACGCCGGCGTACAGGACGTCGAGGTGCTCACGGCACCGCCCGAAGGCGGCCGACAGCGTGTGCCGGTGGAGGTCGACCGGCCCGCCGGGGACGAGGACGACGTCCGGGACGCCGGACTCCTCCCGCGCCTCCCGCAGCGCGGCGGCCGCCAGGTCGGCGTCCGAGTCCTCGAGGTGCCCGCCGAACTGCACCCACACGCCCGCCTTGGCGTGGTGGGTGAGCAGCACGTGCTGGCCCGCTGGGTCGAGCACGGCGCAGGAGGCGGTGAGGTGCGCCGGCGGCCCGTCGCGCCACAGCCCGTCGGGGTGGGCGGCGAGGTGGGCGAGGTAGTCCTCGCGTAGCCGGTCCTGGGCAGCGGAGGGCGCACACCACGCGGTCAGGGCGGCGACCGTCGTGTCGAGCAGCGTCACCCGCGCTCGGTCCCGCCCTCGGCGGGGTCCTCGTCTCCGCCACCGCCGTCATCGCCGTCCTCACCGGCGTCCTGGCCGTGCAGCAGCCGCTCGATGGCGGCGTCGACGTCCGCCGAGGAGGCCTCGGCGTCGCCGCGCCGCGCGGCGAACCCGGCCGGGTCGTCGAGGTCCTCGGCCGTGGGCAGCAGGTCGGGGTGCTGCCAGACGGCGTCCCGGCCGGAGCGGCCGCGCGCCTGCTCGAGCGTCGCCCACAGGGTCGCGGCGTCCCGCAACCGGCGCGGGCGCAGCTCGAGCCCGACGAGCGAGGTGAGGGTGTGCTCGGCCGGACCGCCGACGGCGCGACGACGACGGACCGCCTCGCGCAGCGCCCCCGCGGACGTCAGCCGCTCCCGCGCGGCGGCGTCGACGACCTCGTCCACCCACCCCTCGACGAGGGCGAGCGTCGTCTCCAGGCGGGACAGCGCCGCCTGCTGCTGCGGCGTGCGCTCGGGCTCGAAGAGCCCCTCGGACAGCGCCTGCTGCAGCGCCTGGGGGTCGGTCGGGTCGACGGACTGCACGGCCTGCTCGATGGCCGCCGTGTCGATCCGGATGCCGCGGGCGTAGGCCTCCACCGACCCGAGCAGGTGGGCGGCGAGCCACCCGGCCGCGGCGAACAGCCGGGCGTGCGCCGCCTCGCGCAGCGCCAGGTAGATCCGCACGTCCTCGAGCGGCAGCTCGAGGCCCTCGCCGAACGCGGCGACGTTGGCCGGCAGCAGCGCGGTCGTGCCGCTGCCGGCGAGCGGCAGGCCGACGTCGGTGGCGGAGACCACCTCGCCGGCGAGCGCGCCGACGGCCTGGCCGACCTGCATCCCGAACACGGCGCCGCCGACCTGGCGCATCATCGTCCCGGCGGCGGCGACCATCGGACGCAGCTCCTCAGGGGCCTGCTGGGTCATCGCCTCGGCCATCGCGTCGGCGACCGACGTCGCGACCGGTCCGGCGAGGCGCTGCCAGGTCGGCATCGTCGCCTCCACCCACTCCGAGCGCGACCACGCCCGAGGTGCCGCGCCGGCGGCGGGCAGGTCGGTCACCTCGTCGAGCCACAGGTCGGCCAGGCGCAGAGCCTCGACCGCCGCGCGGCCCTCCCGGTCGCCGACGGCCGGGTCGCCGCCGGCGGCGGCGCCCTGGCGGGCCACGTCGCGGGCCAGCTCCCAGTTGACCGGCTCGTCGCTCGCGGTGGAGAGCATCCGTTGCACCTGGCCGAGGATCCGCGCGAGCACCGCCGGGTCCGACGGCAGGCCGGCCGCGGCCATCTGGGCCGGGTCGAGCCCGGGCACGCCCGGGCCGAGCCCGCCACCGCCGAGCAGCCGGCCGAGCATCTCCGACAGCGGGTCCTGGGGCTCCTCCGGCTCGTCGGGACGGCGATCGCGGTCGTCGGTCATGCGGAGGCCTCCTGGCGGGTCCTGGGTGCGGTGGGCACGCCGGACGATGATGATGGGGATGATGGGGTCCAGCAGACGATGGGATCCAGTAGATGACGGGACCCAGTACACGCTAGGCGGTCGGTGCGGGTGAGCGGAGTCTCGGTGGGGTCCGTGACGGGTCAGGTTCGCTCTGGGCGCAGCGACAGCGGTCCGCTCGTCGCCGTGACCGGCGCGGCGTCCCCCGCCGGGCAGGCCGTGACCCGAGCCCTGCTCCGCCAGGCGGACGCCGGCCGCGTCCGGGCCGTCGTGGCCGTCGACGCGGTCCGCGGCCCGGTGGACGGCGCGCACTGGCGGGTCACCGACCTGGCGGAGCCCACGGTCGCGGAGTGCCTGCGGGACGTCGACGTCGTCGTCCACGTCGCCGCCTCCGACGACCTGGAGGCTGCCCTGGCCGAGCCGCCGGCGCAGCGGCGGGCGCGCGTCGTCCGGACGGCGCAGGCCGTGTTCACCTCGGCGGCTGCGGTCGGCGCCCGCCGGCTCGTCGTGGTCACCAGTGCGATGGTGCTCGGCGCGTCGCCGGACAACCCGGTGCCGTTGCCGGAGGACGCACCGCTGCGCCGGGACGGCGACGACGGCCTCGTCGGCGACATGCTGGAGGTCGAGTGGCTGCTCGACCGGGTGCCGCGCACCCACCCTGGCGTGCGGACCACCGTCGTCCGCCCGGCCGCCCTCGTCGGCGAGGGCGTCGACACCGTCGTCACCCGGCACTTCGAGGCACCGCGCCTGCTCACCGCCACCGGCACCGCGATGTTGTGGCAGTTCTGCCACGTCGACGACCTGGGGGAGGCGGTCGCCACCGCGGTCACCGAGGACCTCACCGGTCCGCTCACCGTCGGCTGCGACGGGGTGCTCACCGAGCAGTCGGTGGCGACCCTCGCCGGGATGCGCCGGATGGAGCTGCCGCTGGCCCTGGCCCTCGGCACCGCCGAGCGACTGCACCGGGCCCGGGTGCTGCCGATGCCGCCGGAGGACCTGGCCTACGTCGTCCACCCGTGGGTGGTGCCCTCGACCCGGCTGCGGGAGGCGGGCTGGCGGCCCCGCTACGACAACGAGACCTGTCTCGGCGTCCTGCTCGAGCAGGTCCGCGGCCACCACGCGCTCGCCGCCCGGCGCCTGGACCGGCGGGACGCGGCCCTCGGCGCGGCGGGCGCGGCCGTCGCCCTCGTCGGCACGGCGGCGGCCTGGCGGCAGGCGCGGGTCCGGCGCCGGCGCCGGTGACCCAGGCACCGGTGACCCTGGCACCCGTCACCCGCACGGCAGTGCTGCTGCTCTTCCCAGGGTGCTCCCAGGGAGCGGGTGTCTAGGCTGTCCCGGTGAGCGCACCGGTCTCCGTCGAGGAGCAGGCGGACGGCGGGACGGCCGGCTCCGCGCGGCACCGCCTGGGGTGGGCGACCCGCGCGCTGCTGCCGGCCTTCCTCGGGATCCTGCTGTTCTCGGTCCTGGCGGTCGTGCCCCTCCCGTTCGCGATCATGAAGCCCGGCCCGGTGCGCGACACCCTCGGGGAGTACCGCGGCGAGCCCCTCATCCAGGTCGACGGGCACTCCACGTACCCGACGGACGGCGCGCTGGAGCTCACGACGGTGTCGGTCTTCGGCGGACCGGGCGGGGACGTCTTCGCCCTCGACGTGCTGCTCGCCTGGCTGCGCCCCGAGGAGTCGGTGCTGCCCGAGGACGAGGTGTTCCCGCCGGACGTCACCGAGCAGGACATCGAGCAGCGCAACACCGAGGAGATGGTGTCCTCCCAGGAGAACGCGACCGCCGCGGCGATGCACGAGCTCGGTATCCCCGTGCCCACGACGCTCACCGTCGCCGGGTTCTCTCCCGGCTCGGACGCCGAGGAGATGCTGGCCGAGGGGGACGTCGTGCTCGCCGTGGACGGCCAGGAGGTGCCGGACCTGCCCCAGCTGCGGGACCGGATGCAGCAGGTGGACCCGGGGGACCCGGTCACGGTGCGCGTCGAGCGCGACGGGGCGCCCGTCGAGGTCGAGGTGACGACGACCCGCGGGCCGGAGGGAGAGACGTTGCTCGGGGTCCTCATCGACCCCCGCTACGAGTTCCCGTTCGACGTCAGCATCCAGATCGAGGACATCGGCGGCCCGAGCGCCGGGCTGATGTTCGCCCTGGGCATCGTCGACAAGCTCACCCCGGGGGCGATGACCGGCGGCGAGCGGATCGCCGGCACCGGCACCATCGACTCCTCCGGGCGGGTGGGCCCCATCGGCGGCATCCGGCAGAAGCTCGTCGGCGCCGCGAGCAGCGGGGCCACGCACTTCCTCGCCCCGGCGGGCAACTGCGACGAGGTCGTCGGAGCGGTTCCCGAGGGCCTGCAGGTGGTGCGGGTCGAGACGCTGGGGGAGGCGCGGGACGCGGTCGAGGCCATCGCCGACGGCGCGGACGCCGACCTGCCGACCTGCCGGTGACGTGAGTCCTCGAGCGGTCAGTCCTCGAGGGTGCGCCGCAGCGCCTCGACCAGACCGGGGACGAGGTCCGTGCCGCTGGCCACGGCCGCGTCGTCGTCGTGACGGCGGGTCCGCAGCGCGCACGCCGAGTGCCCCGAGCGCAGCACGCCGGCCGCCATCCGGACGTCCTCGCGGGCCGGGTGGGCGAGCAGCTGCTCGACGGCGGCGTCCGGGTCGGCCGGCAGGCCCGCCTCGGCCTCCGGCGGCACGACGATCCGCTCGACGACGATCGCCGCGCCGTCCACGGTGGGTGGCCAGGCGATCCGGCCGAGCAGCTCCTCGAGGGTGTCGACCTCGGGCAGTCCCTCCTGCTCCACCGACGTGACGTGCTCGGGGTCGGCGTCGGCGGAGGCGACGAGGTCCGGCGGCAGCTGCTGGCGCAGGCTCGGGTCCCGCGCGATCGCCTGTGCGGTCCGGATCAGGGCGAACACCCGCACCGGGCCGTCCCAGCCGCCACGCGCGACGTGGCGCTCGAGCTCGCGGACGGCGCGGTCCAGGGCACGCCCGGTGTGGTCCATCGGGGCCGGCCCGTCGGACGGGAAGGGCTCGTTGGTGGCCGGGTGCACACCACGATGGTCGCACGTGGGAACCTAGGGGACAGCCCAGCAGTTCCGGTGGTGTCCCGAGCGGCACCGCCGGGTACCGTGCCGATGCCACGCCGACGCCAGTGAGGTCCGACGCCCCGTGACGTTCCCCTCCGACCCCCGAGCCGGCCGCCCCGTGGTCCAGCGCCGTCGGCGCAGCCCGCTGGTGCCCACTCTCGTCGTGCTCGGCGCCATCGTCCTGCTGCTCGTGGTCACCGCCGAGATCTGGACCGAGGTGCTCTGGTTCGACCAGGTCGGGTACAGCCAGGTGTACCGGACCCGGCTGGTCTCCCAGGTCGTGCTGTTCGTCGCCGGCGCCGCGATCATGGCGGCCGCGGTGTTCGCCAGCCTCTCCTTCGCCTACCGCAGCCGCCCGGTCTACGCCCCGGTGTCCCCGGAGCAGCAGAGCCTGGACCGCTACCGGGAGTCCCTCGAACCGCTGCGCCGGCTCGTGCTCATCGCGCTGCCCGCGGGCCTGGGCCTGTTCGCCGGCTCCGCCGCCGCCCAGCAGTGGGAGACCGTGCTGCTGTGGCTCAACCGGACCTCGTTCGGTGCGACCGACCCCGAGTTCGGGATGGACATCGGGTTCTTCGTCTTCACCCTGCCGTTCCTGCGGTTCGTGCTCGGCTTTCTCACCGCGGTCGTGGTCCTGGCCGCGCTCGCCGGTGCGGCGACGCACTACCTGTACGGCGGGTTCCGCCTGCAGGGGCCGGGGGAGCGGACCACGAAGGCCGCCCGGGTCCACCTGGCCCTGCTCGGCGCGCTGCTCGTGCTGCTGCAGGCCGGCTCGTACTGGCTGGACCGGTACTCCCAGGTCATCGACGACAGCGGGCTGTTCACCGGCGCCGGCTTCACCGGGGTCAACGCGGTCATCCCCGCGCGGACGATCCTGGCCATTATCGCCGTCATCGTCGCCGTGCTGTTCGTCGCCACGGCGTTCACCGGAACGTGGCGGATCCCCACCGTCGGCGTCGGGCTCATGGTCGTCTCGGCGATCGCGGTCGGTGGGATCTACCCGGCCGTCGTCCAGCGCTTCCAGGTCCAGCCCAGCGAGCAGTCGCGCGAGGCCCCGTACATCGAGCGCAACATCCAGGCGACCCGGGCGGCGTTCGACATCGACGACGTCGAGGAGATCCCCTACAACGCCGAGGAGGAGGGGGAGCCGGGGGCGCTGCGCGAGGACGCCGAGACGACGGCGTCCATCCGCCTGCTCGACCCGTCGCTGGTCAGCCCTGCCTTCCGCCAGCTGCAGCAGGGTCGGCAGTACTACGCATTCCCCGACACCCTGGACGTCGACCGGTACGACATCGAGGGGGAGACGCGGGACGCCGTCGTGGCGGTGCGCGAGCTCGACCTCGACGGCCTGGCCGACAACGCTCGCAGCTGGATCAACGACCACACCGTCTACACCCACGGGTTCGGCTTCGTCGGCGCCTACGGCAACCAGCGCACTCCCGGCGGGGAGCCGGCGTTCTTCCAGCGCGGCATCCCGCCGGTCGGCGAGCTCGAGCTCGAGGAGCCGCGGGTCTACTTCGGGGAGAGCTCGCCGTCGTTCTCGATCGTCGGCGCACCCGAGGGGGCCGCGCCGCGAGAGCTCGACTACCCCGACGACGAGGCGCCGAACGGACAGCGGAACACGACGTACACCGGGGACGGGGGGCCGGACATCGGGTCGCCGGTCAACCGGCTGCTGTACGCCATCAAGCTGCGGGACTGGAACCTCCTGCTGTCCGACGCGGTGAACTCCGAGTCGCAGATCCTCTACGACCGGCACCCGCGGGACCGGGTGGAGAAGGTGGCGCCGTTCCTCACCCTCGACGGCAACGTGTACCCGGCCGTGGTCGACGGGCGGATCAAGTGGATCGTCGACGGCTACACGACGTCGGACGCCTACCCGTACTCCTCCCTCGAGCAGCTGGGCGACCTCACCATCGACACCCTCACCGCGACGTCCCAGTCGGTGGTCGCGCTGCGGGCGCAGGAGGTCAACTACATCCGTAACTCGGTCAAGGCCACCGTCGACGCCTACGACGGCTCGGTGACCCTGTACGCCTGGGACGAGAACGACCCGGTGCTGCAGGCGTGGACGAACGTCTTCCCCGACATGGTGCGGCCGCTCAGCGAGATCGACGGCGAGCTGATGAGCCACTTCCGGTACCCGGAGGACCTGTTCAAGGTCCAGCGGGAGGTGCTGTCCAGCTACCACGTCGAGGACCCTGACGCGTGGTACTCCAAGCAGGACTTCTGGCGGACGCCCAACGACCCGACCTCGGACCAGGAGGAGCCGCAGCCGCCGTACTACCTGACCCTGCAGATGCCGGGCCAGGACGACCCGTCGTTCTCCCTGACCTCGACGTACATCCCTCGGGCGACGGGGGAGAGCGTGCGCAACGTGCTCACCGGGTTCGTCGCGGTGGACGCCGAGGCCGGCAGCGAGGACGGCGAGCGACGGGAGGGCTACGGCCAGATCCGGCTGCTCACCCTCCCGCGGTCCTCGGTCGTCAACGGCCCGGGCCAGGTGCAGAACGACTTCAACTCCAACCCGGCCGTGTCCGAGTCGCTCAACGTGCTGCGGCTCGGGGAGTCCCAGGTCCTCAACGGCAACCTGCTGACCCTGCCGGTCGGCGGCGGTCTGCTGTACGTGCAGCCGGTGTACGTGCAGAGCGCCGGGGAGACCTCCTACCCGCTGCTGCGCCGGGTGCTCGTGTCCTTCGGGGACGAGATCGGCTTCGCCGACACCCTGGACGCCGCACTCGACCAGGTCTTCGGTGGCGACTCCGGCGCGGAGGCCGGGGACGCCGGCACTCCGGTGACCGGCGGGGACACCGTCCCGCCGGCCGAGGGCGAGGAGCCGCCCGCCGAGGGCGAGCAGCCACCTGCGGACGGCGAGGAGCCGGCCCCGACCACGGCGCCGACCGTGCCCGGGGACGCCCAGAGCCGGCTGACGGACGCGCTGCAGCGGGCCAACGAGGCTCTCCAGGACGGGCAGGCGGCCCTGTCCGAGGGCGACTTCGCCGCCTACGGCGAGGCCCAGGAGCGCCTCCAGGCGGCGATCGAGGACGCCCTCGCCGCCGAGGCCGAGCTGGACGCGGGCGCAGCCACCGACCAGTGACGTCGTCTCGGGGCCGGACGATTTGCCTCCCGGCCCCGGGACGACGTACGGTGGTCTCACCGACGCGGGGTGGAGCAGCTCGGTAGCTCGCTGGGCTCATAACCCAGAGGTCGCAGGTTCAAATCCTGCCCCCGCTACCAATGGTTTCTGCAGGTGGAGCCGGGTTCGAGACGTCTACGAACCCGGCTCCTGAGTTCTCACGGCTGCACACCTGGTCTGCCCGCTCGACCGTGCACCGAGTGTGTGCCGCGACGTGGTGGACGTCATGGAGACGGCGGTCGCCGGATGGGGCAGGACTCTGCTCCGTCGAGGAAGCAGCGGAGGAGCTGATCGACGGCGCCGAGGAGCTGCGCTGATCGGTCGCCACCCCCGAACTCACTCCGCCGTGAGGTCCTCGTCGGGCAGGTCGAGGGCGTTGAGCACCAACCGGGCGAGCCGCCGCCCGATCACGTCGGGGGGCTCGGCGGGCAGCACGATGTGACTCACGGTGAGCCGAACAACGCTGTCGACCACCTCGGCCACATGGTCCGGGTCGAGGTGCGGGTACTGCGCGGTGGCGTAGGCGCACAGGGCCGTGGAGGCGGCATGAAGGACGGGTTCGCTGCGGGTCGTCAGGAGGGGCAGGAGGCTGTCGTCGCCGCCTCGAGCACTGGTCAGGATGGTGCGCAGGAGGGCGTGCTCGGCGGCCCGTTCCAAGGTGTACTCCACCGCTTCGCGAACCCCCTTCCCCAGCGAGCCGGGATGGCGCTCCAGGCACTCGGCGACCCCGTTGAGGAAGTGCTGGGTCTCGCGCATGATCAACGCCTGCCCCAGCGCGTCGCGGGTGCCGAACTCGCTGTGCAACGTCTGCCGGCTCACGCCGACGCGTGCGGCCACGGCTCCCATGCGCAGCCGCTGCCACCCGGCAGTGACGGTGATCTCCCTGGCTGCGTCGAGCAGGGCCTCCCGCAGCTGCTGCCGAGCCGAGGCCCGGATCTCACTCGCCGTCGTCACGCGATCATTCTCGCACGACGACCCAGCCGACCTCTCACCGTGTCTGCCTCATCGCCGACAGTCTTACCGTACTTGACAAGCAGCAGGACAACGCCAAGTCTTCGGTCAAGAGGGCGTCGGCGGACGCGTGGATTGTGGCGCGAAGGAGCACCATGACGGCACAAGCGAACCTCGAGGGCCGCGGCGCTGCAGGAGCCCAGCGGCACCTCGACGGCGATGTCGACCGCACCGCCGACGTCATCGTGATCGGCAGTGGGTTCGGTGGCAGTGTCGCCGCGCTGCGTCTGCGGGAGAAGGGCTACCGGGTCATCGTCCTGGAGGCCGGCCGCCGGTTCACCGACGAGGACCTGCCGGCGACGTCGTGGGACGTGCGCCGCTTCCTGTGGGCTCCGCGCCTCGGTCTGCGAGGTATCCAGCGGATCAGCAAGGTGGGGCGAGTGCTCGTGCTCGCCGGCGCCGGGGTGGGTGGCGGCTCGCTCAACTACGCGAACACCTTGTACCAGCCCCCGGAGCCGTTCTTCCGGGACCGGCAGTGGGGCCACATCACCGACTGGCACGCCGAGCTGGGGCCCTGGTACGAGCAGGCCCGCCGCATGCTGGGGGTGGTGCAGAACCCGGTCCGTACCGCACCAGATGAGGTGATGAGCAAGGTCGCCGACGACATGGGGGTCGGGCACACCTTCCGGCTCACCCCGGTCGGGGTCTTCTTCGGCCGTGACGGCGCTCTCGAGCCTGGCGTGACGCTGCCGGACCCCTACTTCGGTGGCGCCGGACCTCAGCGCACCGGGTGCACGCAGTGCGGGTCCTGTATGACCGGCTGCCGGGTCGGCGCCAAGAACACCCTGGTCAAGAACTACCTGTACCTGGCCGAGCGGGCCGGCGCCAGGGTGGTGCCTGACACGACGGTGGTGGCGGTCCGCCCGACCCCCTCGGGCGACTTCGCCGTGGACACCGTCGCCACCGGCTCCTGGTCGCGACGGCCCTCCTCTACGTACACGGCGCCACAGGTGGTGCTGGCTGCCGGCACGCTCGGCACCCAGCGGCTGCTGCACCGGATGCGCGACACGGGCAATCTGCCGGACATCTCGCCACGGCTCGGGGTGCTGACCCGGACGAACTCGGAGTCCTTGCTGGGAGCACAAACACGGAAGGTCGATCAGGACTTCAGCCGTGGGGTCGCGATCACCTCGTCGTTCCACCCCGACGACGAGACGCACGTCGAGCCCGTGCGCTACGGCCGGGGCAGCAACCTCATGGGTCTGCTGCAGACGGTGATGACCGACGGGGGCGGACGGCTGCCCCGGTGGCTCAAGGCACTAGGGGTGGCGGTGCGGCAGCCCCGCACGTTTCTGCGAATCCTGGTTCCGCGCCGCTGGTCGGAGCGAACCATCATCACCCTGGTGATGCAGACCAAGGACAACTCTCTCACCACGTACACCAGATGGGGGCGACTCACCGCGCGACAAGGCCACGGTGAGCCGAACCCGAGCTGGATCCCGATCGGCAACGAAGTGACCCGTCGGGTCGCCGAGCAGATCGGTGGTATCCCGGGAGGCACCCTCGGGGAGCTGGTGAACATTCCCATGACCGCGCACTTCATCGGTGGGTGCGCCATCGGTGACTCGCCTGAGACCGGGGTCGTCGACCCCTATCACCGACTCTACGGTTACCCGGGCATCCACGTCGTTGACGGCTCCACCATCTCGGCGAACCTCGGGGTCAACCCGTCGCTGACCATCGTGGCCCAGGCGGAACGGGCGTTCGCCTTGTGGCCTAACCACGGCGAACCGGACCTGCGGCCTGCTGCCGGTGAGCCCTACCAGCGCCTCGACCCGGTACCGCCCAGGCACCCGGTAGTGCCGGACTGCTCTCCCGCGGCGCTGTGGACGGCACGCTCCACAGCGGCGCGCCTCGAGGGCGACGAGCACCAGAGCGCGTCGGCGATCGACCGCCACCAGACGCCCACTGGCGTGACGACCCCGGCCGCGGACGGCACGTACTCGTGAGTGTGGCACCGGTGGTCGTCGTGGGCGCTTCCCTCGCCGGCCTCAGAACGGTCGAGGCGTTCCGGCGGGCGGGGTACGACGGTCCCTTGACCCTGGTCGGCGCCGAACCGCACCTGCCCTACGACCGTCCCCCGCTGTCCAAGCGGTTTCTTGATGCCGATGAGCCGCCGAGGATCCCGACGTACCGGGACGAGTCCCACTTGCGTGACCTCGGTGTCGAGCTACTGCTCGGAGTGCCGGCGACGGGCCTCGACACGGACTTCTCCGAGGTGGTTCTGGACGGTTCACGCTTGCCCTACCGGACGCTGGTGATCGCCACCGGCGCCCATGCCCGGGACCTGCCCGGCGTCGCCGTCGACGGGGTGCACACGCTGCGAACCGTTGACGACGCCACAGCGTTGCGGCGAGACCTCGACGCCGCACGCCGCGTGGTGGTCGTCGGAGGCGGGTTCATCGGGTCGGAGGTCGCTGCGGCCGCCCGTAAGCGAGGGCTCGAGGTCACCATCGTCGAGGCGGCACCGCGGCCCTTGGTACGAGCAGTCGGGGAGCAGATGGCCGATGCGTGCTCAAGCCTGCACGCCCGGTGGGGCACCGAGCTGCGTTGTGGAGTCGGGGTGCGGGAGGTCCGTGGCAACGGCCGTGTCGAGAACGTCGTCCTCACCGACGGGACCAGTCTTCCCGCCGACGTCGTGGTGGTCGGTATCGGTGCGTCGCCCACGACCGACTGGCTGACCGGGTCGGGAGTAACCGTGACCGACGGGGTGGTCTGCGACGAGACTCTCGCCACCGGCGTCCCTGGTGTGTACGCGGCCGGTGACGTCGCCCGGTGGACCAACGGACTGTTCGCTCGGGAGATGCGCCTGGAGCACTGGACGTCTGCCTCCGAGCAGGCCACCGCCGTAGCGCGCAACGCACTGAACCCGCATGCCGCAGCTGCCCACCACAGCGTGCCGTACTTCTGGTCGGACTGGTACGGACAAAGGCTTCAGATGGTTGGGACCTGCGACGGCGCCGACGTCGTCCTCTTCGGCGACGTCTGGGCGGACCGGTGGCTGGCGCTCTACCGCGAGGGCGACCGCGTCACCGGTGCGCTGAGCCTGAACCTTCCAGCCCGGATCATGAAGTTCCGCGCGCTCATCCACCGTCGTGCTCCATGGAGGGACGCCGTCGAGCTGGCCGAGACTGTCTGGTCTGTGGTCTGAGGGCGGCATCTGGTCCGAACCTCTTGACATGTGTCCGTAACGTGTCAACCATGGCGTCTTAACCGGTCCACTTGTCAACTGCAGCACAGGAGGTTCTCCCATGGCAGGCGCAGATTCCGCAGATCAGGGGTCGGCCCTTCCGGGCCGGATCGCGGCCACCGGCACGGTTGCCGAGGGGTCGACGGCACAGTGGCGTGACAAGAAGCGTTACCTGTGGCTCCTTGGCCTCGTCGTGCCGTCGTTGGCCTTCCTCGGTATCGGGCTGCACGAGCTCACCGGGTGGGGCGTGTGGCTCTGGATCGGTCCGATCATCGTGTTCGGTGTCGTGCCGGCCGTTGACCTGATCGCCGGTCTTGACCGCTCCAACCCGCCCGACGACGTGATCGAGGCGCTGGAGCGTGACCGCTACTACCGGTGGATCACCTACCTTTTCCTGCCGATCCAGTACGCGGGCTTCGTGACAGCATTTTGGCTCATCGCTCGTGGCGATCTCAGCGTCGTGGACAAGATCGGTCTGGCACTCACGATCGGTGCCATCGGCGGTATCGGCATCAACACGGCCCACGAGCTGGGGCACAAGAAGGAGAGTCACGAGCGGTGGCTGTCCAAGATCGCCTTGGCACAGACCTTCTACGGCCACTTCTACATCGAGCACAACCGGGGTCACCACGTCCGCGTCGCCACGCCTGAGGACCCGGCTTCCAGCCGAGTCGGGGAGAGCTTCTACGCATTCTGGCCACGAACCGTCTTCGGGTCACTCAAGAGCGCATGGGACCTGGAGAGGAAGCGCTATGCCCGCCGGAACCAGCACCCGTTCCGGCTCGGCAACGACGTGCTGAACTCCTGGCTCATGTCCGCGGTGCTCTGGGGTGTCCTCATCGCCTGGCTGGGTATCGAGATTCTGCCCTACCTCGTCCTGCAGGCAGTGGTGGGCTTCTCGTTGCTTGAAGTGGTGAACTACATGGAGCACTACGGCATGCTGCGTCAGAAGGTCGGTGCCCCAGGCCGGCAGCGGTACGAGCGGGTCAACCCGTCGCACTCCTGGAACAACAACAACATCGCCACTAACGTGCTGCTGTATCACCTGCAGCGGCACAGCGACCACCACGCCAACCCGACGCGGCGCTACCAGACTCTGCGAGACTACGAGGAGTCACCCGTCCTCCCGACTGGTTATGCCGGGATGATCCTCATCGCGCTGGTCCCGCCGATCTGGCGTCGCGTCATGGACCGTAGGGTGCTGGCCCACTTCGGCGGTGACATCAGCCGCGCCAACATCCAGCCCAGCAAGCGGGAGAAGGTTCTGGCTGCCTACCCACCGCCAGTGCACGGGCAGGACGACGAGAAGCCAGCGTCCGACGATCTCACCACCGGTGCGGTCGAGGAGGTCATGGCTGCTCGCTGCCCCAACTGTGACTACGTCTACGAGGTGGAGAGAGGCGAGGAGCGCGAGGGATTCCCCGCCGGGACGGCCTGGTCGGAGGTCCCCGACGACTGGTGCTGCCCCGACTGCGGTGTCCGCGACAAGCTGGACTTCGTTCCGTTGGAGAAGGCGGAGGCCGCCTGATGCGGATCGTCGCCGACAGGAGTCGGTGTGAGGGCCTGGGGATGTGCGAGGCCATGGAACCCGAGTTCTTCGAGGTGGGTGAGGACGGGACGGTGGTCGTGCTCGACGACCAGCCCGACGAGGCCCGACGCACTGAGGTGCAGGCTGCTGTGGACTCCTGCCCTGTCGCCGCCCTCAGTCTCCAAGGCTGAGGAGGCCCAACCCGGCTCACGTGGTTCTGTGTGGATGACGCCCCCCGCTCGTGACGACGTCACGAGCGGGGGGCGTCACTCGTGTTCGTGGCCGTCGACGCCGTGCTGCTGGCCCTTCTCCCGTTGGTCCGTCGCGGCGTCAGGTCGTAGCGCGACGCCCTTTGTCGGGCCGGGTCGCGCCGTCGCGCGGCTCGTAGGGGCACAGCGGGTCGGACTCCAGCGGGTCACCCGTCCGGGCCAGCGCCCGGGCCCGGGAGCCGCCGCACCAGCGGGCGTAAGAGCAGCGGCCGCAGCGGCCCTTGTACCGGGTCACGTCGCGCAGGGCGACCAGGTCGGGGTGGTGGCGGTACAGCTCGACGATGTCGTCGGCGGGGACCCTGCCCAGGGGCATCGGCATGAACCCGGAGGGCTGGACCGTCCCGTCGTGGGCGATGAAGACGATCCCGTTGCCGTCCCGGACGCCGAAGCCCCGGCCCAGCGGGCTCGCCTCGATCTGCTCGTCGGTCAGGCCGGCGCGGCGCATCCGGCGCACGGCGACCCGCCGGTACTGCATCGCCTCCACCGTCTTGACCTGGAACGGCGCCTCGGCGTTCAGACCGTGCAGCCAGTGCATGAGCCGCTCGGCCCGGCCCGGTTCGAGCTCCTGCAGGTGGGAGCCGCGGCCCACGGAGATGAGGAAGAACAGGCTCCAGCGCATGAGGGTGTGGTGACGCAGGCGCTCGTAGACCGCAGGGAGGTCGTCCACCGTCTGGGCCGACACCAAGGTGTTGACCTGCACCGGGACACCCAGCGCCGCGGCGTCCTGCAGGGCGGTGACCGTGGCGTCGAAGGTGCCCGCCACCCCGCGGACGCCGTCGTGGTGCGCGGCGTCCGAGCCGTCCAGGCTCAGCGAGATCGCCTGCACCCCGGCCCGCTGCAGCTGACCCAGACGCTCGCGGGTGAGCAGCTCGGTGACCGCAGGGGCCAGTGACACCCCGATGCCGCGGGCGCCGGCCTCGGCGATCAGCAGGTCCAGGTCACCGCGACGCAGCGGGTCTCCGCCGGTGAGCACGACGTGCGGCAGCGGCGAGCCGAACCCGGTCATCGCGTCGAGCACCGACAGCGCCTGTGCCGTGGTCAGCTCCCCAGGCGCCGGGTCCGGCATGGCGGTGGCACGGCAGTGGCGGCAGGCGAGTCCGCAGGCCGTGGTCAGCTCCCAGTAGATGATCATGGGGGCGCGGGAGTAGACCCACCCCTCGGGGCGGACAGCGCCGATGCCGTGGTGCGGGTGAGAGGTCATTCCGAGCCCCTTCGCGAGTGGTCTGCGGCAGCACGGTAGCCCTGTGACGGGAGCGACGACTCGGGGCCCCGGAGCGTACGCTCGACGTCCGCGAGACTGCCTGGACGCTGCAGCGGCCACCGTCGTTCGTCCGTGAAGGAGACTGCCGATGCCCGAGCTCGTCAGCCCCGGCCAGCAGGCGAGCCCCGAGCGGGTGCGGCGTCCCCGCGTGCTGGTGTTCGACGTGAACGAGACGCTGTCGGACATGTCCCCGCTGGCGGACAGGTTCGAGGAGCTCGGCGCGCCAGGGCATCTGGCCACCAGCTGGTTCGCCGGTCTGCTGCGCGACGGTTTCGCGCTCGCCGTCACCGGCCGGTCCCAGCCGTTCTCGCGCATCGGTGAGGAGTCGCTGCGGATCCTCCTTGGCGGCGTTGCGCTGAGGGTTGGCCTCGACGACGCGGTGGCTCACGTCATGGCCGGGTTCGGTGAGCTGAGGGTGCACGAGGACGTGCCGGACGGCGTCCGCGCCCTCGCCGGCCTGGGCATCCGTCTGGTGACGTTGAGCAACGGCGCCGCTTCGATCGCGCACCGGCTGCTGGCGGAGGCCGGCGTGCGCGACGAGGTGGAGCAGGTCCTGTCGGTCGAGGCCGCCGGGATCTGGAAGCCGGCGCCCGCCGCCTACGCCTACGCCCTCGGGAGGTGCGGCGTCGACCCGCAGGACGCCATGCTCGTGGCCGTCCACCCGTGGGACACCGACGGCGCGGCCCGTGCCGGTCTGGGCAGCGCGTGGGTCAACCGGACTGGTGGGGCCTTCCCCGGATACTTCACGGCCCCGGACCTGGAGGTGAGGTCGCTGCTCGACCTCGCTGAGCAGCTGCGCTGAACCAGCCGGCCGTCGCTGGTGCTCCGGTTCGGCCGGCCGGGGTCTGGGACGGGCCCGGGTCCTAGGACTGGCCGGAGTTGGGGGACTGGCCCGGGTCCTGTGGCTGGTTGCCCCGGGTCGGCAGTCCACCGGCGCAGCGGAGCATGGCCGTCGCGACGTCGGCGAGCGCGTTTACGGCCGCCCGTCCTCGCGTGCGCTGCGGATCGCGTCCCGTGCCCGGTCCACGGTCGCCGCCAGCGGACCTAGCAGCAGGTTGGCGGTTGCGGACTCGACCCCGGGATGAGGGCGCGTCGGTGCGGTCCGCTCCGCCGCTTGCACGAGCGTGAGCATGGTCGCCCGTTCCGCCGTCGAGAGGCGGTGGCGAAGATGGTTGAACTCGTAGCGCTGCTCGTAGAGCGCGTGGGTGATGACCGCCTGGCGGAGCCGGGTGAACAGCGGGAGGAACTGCGGGTCGTCGACGTCCATGCCGTCGAGCTGGGCCAGCAGCTCCTTCGCTTCGCGCTCCTCGTCGAGCCGGTCGTCGACGACCTCGCCACCGGCGCCTTGAGCGTGCCGGGCGCGTGGGTGCACGACCTCCTCCTCGGCGGTCTCGTGCACCGACAGCAGGTGCAGCACCTCCCGAAACGCGTGGCGCCGTTGCTCGCCGTCTGTGCGCAGCACCTCGCGCAGCAGGTCCCGGATCCGCATGTGCTGGGCGACGAGCAGCTCGACGACGTCCGGCGGCGGCATCTGTCCGTAGGGCATCTCGATGTGACCGGTGCTCACAACCCACCCCACTGCGCCTCGGCTCGGTCCTGAGCCTCCTGCGGATACGGCCCTGCCTGTTCGGATCGGTAGTCCGCTCCCTCGAAGCGTTCGCGGTGCTGCTCGATCACCATGTCGGAGACCGGTGTCCCGTCGCCCTGGAGCCTCTCCTGCATCGCGACGAACCGCTCATGCTGGTCGCGCACGTAACCCGTGCCCAGCGTGGTCAGGTCCATCTGCGTTGCGAGCAGGTGGCGCAGGTACTCCTTGTTCGGCTCGAACAGCAGCACGTTGGGCAGCTCAGTGGGCAGCAGCGCTTCGGGGTCCCGGTCCTCGTACCGGCGCATCAGGTCGCAGGCGGCGTGCAGCTGCCCGATCTCCATCTGCAGGTGCAGCTCCCAGATCTGCTTCACCTTCGGGTCGACCTCCTGCTCGAAGAACGAGTAGTAGAGGTAGCACTCGTTGTACTCGTGCAGCAGCAGCTTCTCGAACCAGCTCTCGCTGCCGTCCCCCAGCGACTCGTAGTGGGTGACGTGCTCCTCCTCGATGAGGCCGATCTCCTGGTAGAGCTGCCGGGCGATCGGCTCCATGTACTGCGGTCCGACGTTGGCGTAGTAGTTCAGCGTCTGCTGCTCCGCCGAGGTGATCGTGAGCTGGTGGAGCTTCGAGATCGCTGCGGCGCTCTGCTTGTCGTAGTTGTCCCGCACGTTGTCGAACGGGTGGCGGTGGTGCGCCCGGGTCGGTCGACCCGGGATGACCTCCGTCAGCTCGTCGACGATCTTCTCCGCCTTGCGGTGCTCGATCATCTCGTAGAGGTTGGAGTATCGGTAGAGGTGGTCGAAGTCCTCCAGGACGCCGAACTCGTAGGCTTGCTTCAGATACGGGTCGGGCTCGTTGCGTGCAACCCACGCGGTCAGGTCGGTGGCGACCTGCTCGTACGCGATCGTGGTCTCCAGGACCGACGACCAGCCCGGCAGGAGCCAGTTCACCACCTTCTGCTGCTGATGATCGACGTAACGCGACAGCGCGAGCTGGCGTTGCAGGTCCTTGTCGTTGGTGTGCCGGGCGAACTGATGGCTGAAGACGAGTGCCTCGACCTCGATCCCGTTCATCGTGATCACGCGGCACCGGGTGTACGGGTGGACGGCGTCGGGATCGAACGGCTCGACGTTCAGCTCACACCAGCTGCGGATCTGCTGATCCAGGGGTAGGCCTCGTTCTTCGAGGGGGTTGAATGCCACGTTCTCGTCCTCGTCTCGGCGGGTCTGGATTCTCGACGGGTGTGGAGCTACGGCTTGCGGGGTGTTCCAGGCGTTGGTGTTCCAGGCGTTGGAAGCCCGGTGTCCGTCACCAGGAGGTGTACCCACGTCGCCGATCGGGCATGCGGCCGTGGACGAAGATCCCTGAGCCCGGGACAGAGCTGACCAGTCACCGCCCCGCCTCCCCAAAGGGCCCCGGGGCAGGGAGGTCAGTCTCGGTCGTCGGCGCGTGAGGCGTCGAGGGCCAGCTCGACCGTGAGCCGCGGGGGCGTCCTCGACGGGTCGATGTCCTCGGGGAACTCGTGGGAGATGCGGTCGACGAGGGGCTGGAGGAAGAGGCGTCCGAACTGGCGGACCATGATGGTGAGGACCTGCTCGCCCACGGTGTGGTTGGTCGAGGCGACGCCGGCTGCGCGCAGGTCGTGGACCTGCTGTGCGGACAGCTGGCTGAGCCGGCTCACGAGGTCGCCCTGCTCGCCCCCGCCGTCGAGCAGGGCTCTGCGGAGGTAGTCGACGATCGCCGGACTTGCCGCCAGCATGTCGGCGACCGCCTCGTCCCGGGCGGCTGCGAGCCGTCCGGCCGGGCGGCTGTCGAGCGGGACGGACGCGATCGCGTCCGCGAACCTCTCGACGATGGCGAGCTCGACGGCTTCGCGCAGCGCTTCCTTGGTCCCGTAGTGGTGGACGATCAGGCCGACCGTCACGCCCGCCGCCGCGGCGACAGCCCGCAGGGAGGTGCCCTCGACTCCGTCCCGGGCAAACAGCTCGAGCGCGGCGTTCCGGATCCGTGCCTTGGCCGTGATGTCGTCCGCGCGCGCCGTCCCTGCGGGCACCGGTCGCGCCATGTCTCGACCTCGTCCCTGGTGGAGTCCTGCGACAGCCTCGTCGAACTCGTCGATCCTAACCATTGCACGAACGTAACGTTGACTGTACGGTCGTATAGACCCGTGATCGCAAAGGAGCGAGCCCGTGCCCATGACGCCCACCTCCGCCACGCTGGCGGGAGTCGACGTGGTGTCTCTGGCCGTGAACCTGCCGGGGCCGCTGGCGGCCGCTCGTCTCGCGTCGATGGGCGCGACGGTCACCAAGGTGGAGCCGCCGTGGGGTGACCCGCTCCGGGAGGTGGCGAGGAGCTGGTACGACGAGCTCGTCGCCGGCCAGGACGTCGTCACGCTCGACCTCAAGGAGCCGGCCGGCCGGGCAGCGCTGGAGGACCGGTTGGCTGGTGCCGACGTGCTGCTGACCTCGATGCGGCCCTCCGCGTTGCAGCGTCTCGAGCTGGCCAACAGCGTCGAGCGCCACGGTCTCGTCCTGGTCGAGATCGTCGGTTACGACGGTGAACGCTCCGAGGAGGCCGGACACGACCTGACCTACCAGGCCGCCCGCGGCACGCTCACGCCGCCCACGATGCCGCTCGTGCCCTTCGTCGACGTCCTGGGAGCCGAGCGCTCGGTGACCGCGACGCTCGCCGGGCTGCGCCGGCGGACGGTCGAGGGTCGCGGCGTCCGCGAGCGCGTCGTCCTCGACGACGCGGCCCTTGCCGCGTCGGCAGCAGTACGTCACGGGTTGACCGGTCCCGGCAACCCGCTCGGAGGGGGCCTACCCGGCTACGGCATCTACGCCACCAGTGACGGGTACGTCGCCGTGGGCGCGCTCGAACCGCACTTCGCCCGACGCCTCGCCGCGGCCGTCGGGACGACCCGTGAGGACCTCGCCGCCCGTTTCGCCACCGAGGGGAGCGCCCACTGGGTCGCCCTCGGCCATGACCGCGACATCCCGATCGTCGCCGTCGAGGACCTGTCCGGCGGTGGTCCCGGTCCCGGTTCCGCCCACGTCCCATCCACCACCAAGGGGATCCACCATGACTCGTGAACCCGTCATCGTCGACGCCGTGCGCACCCCGGTCGGCAAGCGCGGCGGACAGCTGCGCACCTGGCACCCCGTCGACCTGCTGGCGCACACCCTGTCCTACCTGACCGAGCGCACCGGCCTCGACCCCGACCGGCTCTCCGACGTCATCGTCGGCTGCGCCCTCCAGCGCGGGGAGCAGACCGGTAACGTCGCCCGCAACGCGTTGCTGGGTGCCGGTCTGCCCATCTCACTGCCCGGGACCACCGTGGACCGCCAGTGCGGGTCCGGCCAGCAGGCGGTCCACTTCGCCGCCCAGGCGATCAAGTCGGGGGAGTACGACTTCGCGATCGGTGCCGGGGTCGAGTCGATGAGCCGGGTGGACCTCGGTCCGCTCTTCGTCCCGGGCGGCGGCGGGGGCGACTGGTACGGCGAGCGTGCCCTCGCCCGGTTCGGCGGGCACCTGCCGGCTCAGGGGCCCTCCGTCGAGCTGGTCGCGGCCAAGTGGGGTCTCACCCGCGAGCAGCTGGACGCGTTCAGCGTCGAGAGCCACCGCCGGGCCGCCGCTGCGACGGACGCCGGCTACTTCGCCTCTGCGCTCGTTCCCGTCGACGGCACCGACAAGGAGGGCTCCGTCGCCCCGATGACCCGCGACGAGGGCATCCGGGCCGACATCGACCCTGCACGGGTCGCAGCGCTGCCGCCCGTCTTCTCCCCGGACGGCGTCATCACGGCCGGGAACGCCTCGCAGGTGAGCGACGGCGCCGCTGCCCTCCTGGTGGCCGACCGTTCCGCGGCCGAGGCGGCCGGGCTGCGGCCCAGGGCCCGCATCGTCTCGATGGCGGTCGCCGCGGACGACCCGGTGCTGCAGTTCACCGCCATCGTCCCGGCCACGCAGAAGGCTCTCGACCAGGCCGGGCTGACCATCGGTGACATCGATCTCGTCGAGGTGAACGAAGCCTTCGCACCGGTCCCCCTGCTGTGGCTGGAGGAGTTCGGCTACCCCCACGACCAGCTCAACGTCAACGGCGGGTCGATCGCTATCGGCCACCCGCTCGGCTCGACCGGCGCCCGACTGCTCACCCTGCTCGTGGCCGAGCTCGAGCGCAGAGAGGCCAGGTACGGGCTGCTGACCATCTGCGAGGGCGGCGGCATGGCCAACGCGACCATCGTCGAACGCATCCACTGAGGGAGCAGCATGCAGATCACCGACCGCACCTTCCTCGTCACCGGCGGCGCCTCCGGGCTCGGCGGCGCGACCGCTGCCGCGCTGCTCGAGCGCGGCGCCCACGTGGTCGTCGCAGACCGTGCCGGGACGGCCCCGGCCGGAGCGGTGCTCGTCCAGACCGACGTGACCGACGCCAGTGCGGTGGCCCATGCCGTCGACGTCGCGACTCAGCAGCCCGGTCCGCTGGCCGGAGTGGTCAACTGCGCCGGTATCGGCGTCGCGCAGAAGGTGCTTGACAGGTCCGGACCGCACCCGTTCGAGGACTTCATGAGGGTTCTCGAGGTGAACCTCGGCGGCACCTTCAACGTCATCCGGCTCGCGGCCGCCGCCATGCGCGACGGCGAACCTGGTCCCAGCGGCGAGCGTGGTGTCATCGTCAACACCGCGTCGGTCGCCGCCTTCGAGGGCCAGATCGGCCAGGCCGCCTACTCCGCCTCGAAGGGCGGAGTCGTCGCCATGACGCTGCCGATCGCGCGCGAGCTGGCCCGGTACGGCATCCGGGTGGCCACGATCGCCCCCGGACTGTTCCTCACCCCCATGATGGGCGAGCTGTCGGAGGCTGCCAGGGAGTCCCTGGGGCAGCAGGTGCCGTTCCCGGCGCGCCTCGGTGACCCGTCCGAGTTCGCTGCCCTCGCTGTCCACATCATCGAGAACCAGATGGTCAACGGCGAGGTGATCCGTCTCGACGGAGCCCTGCGCATGGCCGCCCGCTGAACAGGAGACCGTCGTGACATCGACCTTCACCACTCGCCCCGTCGTCACCGGGTACCCGTCCACCATGGGTGACGACGTCCAGCTCAACACGACCACGCTGATCCGGCACGCCGCCCGGACCCACCCCGAGCGCGAGATCGTCTACCGGACCGCGGACGGAGGGTGGGACCGCTACACGTACGCGGCGGCGTACGAGCGCGTCATCCGGGGCGCCAACGCGCTGCGTGCTCTCGGTGTCGAGCCTGGGGACCGGGTCGGCATCCTGGACTGGAACAGCCGCCGGCACTACGAGCTCTACTGGGCCATCCCCGGTCTCGCGGCGGTCATGGTCCAGCTCAACCTCCGCCTCGGCCCGGAGGACCTGTCGTTCGTCATCGAGGACAGCGGCACGTCCGTCGTCTGCGTGGATGAGACCCTGCTGCCGGTCGCTGAAGCCGTTGCTCCCAGACTGCCGGGGGTGCGGGCCTGGGTCGTGATGACCGACAAGCCGTTGTCCGACGTCCAGACCAGCTTGCCCAACGTGCACCACTACGAGGACCTCGTGGCCGCCGCGAACGGGCACATCACCTGGCCCGAGGTCGACGAGCGCTCTGCGTACAGCGCGTGCTACACGACGGGCACGACCGGTCGGCCCAAGGGCGTGTACTACTCCCACCGGGCGATCTACCTGCACTCGTGTGCCATCGCTACGAACGTCGGGATGGTGCTCGACGACTGCACCATGCTGATCACACCGATGTTCCACGGCCAGGCGTGGGGTCTGCCGCAGGCAGCGACCCTGATGGCCAACAAGATCGTCCTGCCCGGTCGCTACACGGCCGAGGACACCAGGCCGCTCACCGACGCGCTCATCGCCGAGGGGGTCACCGTCGCGAACGGGGCCCCAGCGATCTTCCTGCCCATGCTGCAGTACATCGAGACGCTCGAGACCAAGCCGGACCTGTCCCGGCTGCGGATGATGTCCGGAGCGACCGAGCCCCCGCTGACCATGATGCGCGGTTTCCGCGAGCTGACTGGTGCTGAGGTCGTCCACGCCTACGGAGCCACCGAGACCACCCCGCTGGTGACGATGAACCGCTACAAGCCGAGCGTTCGGGAGCGTCTCACCGAGGACGAGCTGCTCGAGCTGAAGCGCAAGCAGGGCCTGCCGGTCACCGGCGTCGACATCCGGCTCATCGACGGCACTGGCAACGACGTGCCGTGGGACGGCGTCACCCAGGGAGAGATCTGCGTGCGCGGGCCGTGGGTGACCACGACGTACCACAACATGACCGAGGAGGACCGGGCCGACCGGTTCCACGACGGGTACTGGCGCAGCGGCGACGTCGGCACGATCGACGCCGACGGGTACCTCAAGGTGACCGACCGGGTCAAGGACGTCATCAAGAGCGGCGGGGAGTGGATCTCGTCCATCGACATGGAGAACCTGCTCCTCGCCCACCCGGCCGTCGCCGAGGCCGCAGTCGTCGGCCTGAGCCACCCCAGGTGGCAGGAGCGGCCCTTCGTGCTCATCGTCCCCAAGCCGGGCCAGCAGATCACTCTGGAGGAGGTCCGCGACCACCTGTCCAGCGCGTTCGCCACCTGGCAGCTGCCCGACGCCATCGAGATCGTCACGCAGATCCCCCGCACGAGCGTCGGCAAGTTCGACAAGAAGCGGATCCGTGCGGAGTACGCCGGCACCTACGGCGGGGAGCAGCTCGATGCCTGAGCGGCTGGTGCTCGCCGAGACGACCGGTGCCGCTCGAGTGCTGACCCTCAACCGGCCCGCCGCTCTCAACGCGTTGAGCCGTGCACTCGTCGACGAGCTCGTCGGCCACCTGGAGCAGGCGGCTGGCGAGCCGGCCGTGCGCGTCGTCGTCCTGACCGGGTCGCAGAAGGCCTTCTGCGCCGGCGCGGACATCGGCGAGATCCCGACCATGGCCGGTGCCTCCCCCCTGGACACGCTGGCGTTCGACCGGCTCTTCGAGACCATCGAGCGGCTACCTGTCCCGACCATCGCCGCCGTCCGCGGTGTGGCCTTCGGCGGTGGGTGCGAGCTGGTCCTGGCCTGCGACACCGCCGTCGCGGGCCGGTCGGCCCGCTTCGCGCTCCCGGAGGTCCGGCTCGGGGTCATCCCCGGTGCCGGAGGCACCCAGCGGCTCGTGCACGCCATCGGCAAGGCCAAGGCCATGCAGATGCTCCTGACCGGCACCCCGGTCGACGCCGCGTGGGCCCACGCCGCCGGTCTGGTCGCCGATGTCGCCGACGACGACGACGTGCTCGGTCGTGCCCTGGACCTCGCGGCGCAGATCGCCGGCAACGCGCCTCGAGCCGTGGCGTACGCGGCGGACTCGGCGCGCCGGGTCAACGACCTGCCGCTCCACCAAGGGCTCGCCCACGAACGTCGCAACTTCCTCCTCGCGCTCGGCACCGCCGACGCCGGTGAAGGGGTCGACGCCTTCATCAACCGACGCACTCCCACCTTCACCGGCAGATAGGAACGGCACCGTGATCCTGGACGACTACCGGTCACCGTGGATGACCGAGGAGCTCGAGGACCTCCGTCAGCTGGCTCGGACCTTCCTCGACAAGGAGGTCGTGCCCCACCAGGCCAGGTGGGCAGAGCAGCACATGGTCGACCGCGACTTCTGGCGCGCCGCCGGTCAGGCCGGCCTGCTGTGTCTCAGCATCCCCGAGGAGTACGGCGGCGGGGGAGGCACGTTCGCGCACGAGGCCGTTCTCGCGGCCGAGCAGGCACGTGCCGCCGACGACGCCTGGGCCAACAGCGTGCACAGCACGATCGTCGCCCACTACGTCAACGCCTTCGGCACACCGGAGCAGAAGCAGCGCTGGTTGCCCGGAATGGCGTCCGGCGACCTGGTCGGGGCCATCGCGATGACGGAGCCGACGACGGGGTCGGACCTGCAACGGGTGCGCACCCGCGCCGTCCGGGACGGTGACGACTACGTCATCAACGGCTCGAAGACCTTCATCTCCAACGGAACCCACTGCGACGTGCTCATCATCGTGGCACGCACCGGTGACGAGCCCGGGGCCAGAGGACTGTCCCTCATCGTCGCCGAGACGGCTGACCTGCCAGGCTTCCAGCGGGGACGGGTGCTCCAGAAGATCGGCATGCACGGCCAGGACACCAGAGAGCTGGCCTTCGTCGACATGCGCGTCCCGGTCGCCAACCTGCTGGGCGCGGTGGAGGGGCGTGGTTTCGTGCAGCTCATGGAGCAGCTGCCGCAGGAGCGGCTCATCATCGCCGTCACGGCGGCCGCCACCGCGGAGGCGGCCGTCAGGCACGCGACCGCCTACGCCAAGGAGCGGGAGGCCTTCGGCGAGGACCTGATGTCCTTCCAGAACACCCGGTTCGTCCTGGCGGAGTGTGCCGCCGACGCCCTCGCGGCGCGCACCCTCGTCGACAGCTGCATCACCCGGCACCTGGCCGGCGACCTCGACGCCGCGGGCGCCTCCCTGGCGAAGTTCTGGTGCACCGACGTCCAGAACAAGGTCGTCGACCGGTGCCTGCAGGTCTTCGGCGGATACGGCTACATGATGGAGTACCCGATCGCTCGGATGTACGCCGCTGCGCGCGTCCAGAAGATCTACGGAGGGACGAACGAGATCATGAAGGAACTGGTGGCCCGAGCCCTGTGACCGATCCCGACCTCGAACCGACCGCGCAGTCGCTCCTGCCCGCCGAGGACATGCCCGTCGGGCAGGAGATCGACTGCGGCTCACACGCCGTCACCGAGCAGGAGATGGTGGCGTTCGCCACCACCTGGGACCCGCAGTACTTCCACGTCGACGGCGAGCTCGCCGCGGCCAGCGCCTTCGGTGGCCTGATCGCCAGCGGCCTGTACACCGCCTCGGTCTTCCAGCGGCTAGCGGTGACCGGCCTCTTCCACCGCTACGACGTGGTCGCCGGTAAGGAGATCAGCAGCCTGCGCTTTCTTCGGCCCGTGCGCGCCGGAGACGTCCTCACGTGCTCGATCACCGTGCGGTCCGTGGTACCGGAGGCGGACGGCCGGTCTCTGGTCACCATGGCCGGCGAGCTGCGCAACCAGCACGGGCGGCCCGTCCTGGAGCTGCAGGTGGAGACGCTGGTGCGGTCGCGGCAGCAGGCCTGATCCGTCGTCACCTCTCCCGAGCACCCTGACCGAGATCGCTACCCGGCTCCACCGACGTCTCGTAGGCCTCGGCGAGGTCCTCGCCGGCCGTCTGCTCCTGGGCGTGCTGCCGCAGGGGGGTCTCCCGCAGGAACAGGATCACGACGAAGCCGACGAGGGCAAACGGCACCGCGGCGAGGAACGTCGTCTGCAGTGCGTCAGCGAAGCCGTTGACCACCGCGGTGTGCACTGGTCCCGGCAGCTGGGCGATCTGCTCCGGGCTGCCGAGCGTGGGGATGCCGCCGGCGAGCTGTTCGACCTGCAGGCCGGCTTCGGCGAGCCGAGCGGGGATCGTGTCGGCGAGACGGTGGGTGAGCAGTGCGCCGAACACCGCGACACCCAGGGCCCCGCCGAGGGAGCGGAAGAACGTCGCGCCGGAGGTGGCGACTCCGAGGTCGCTGCGGTCGACTGCGTTCTGGGCGGCGAGCACGAGGACCTGCATCACCAGACCGAGCCCGACGCCGGTGACGAACATGTACACCCCGGCGACCGGCAACGAGGTGTCGGCGTCGAGCAGGCTCATCAACCACAGCCCGATGCTGGCCACGAGAAGCCCGACGACCGGGAAGACCTTGTACCGACCGGTGGCCGTGATCGCCCGTCCGGAGCTGATGGCGGCGCCCAGCTGGCCGGCCACCATCGGCAGGGTCAGCAGTCCCGACGCGGTGGGCGACTGGCCCTTGACGATCTGCAGGTACTGGGGCAGGAAGATGATCGCACCGAACATGGCGACGCCCACGACGAACCCGGCCAGGCTGGTGATCGCGAAGGTGTGGTTGCTGAACAGGCGCGGCGGCATGATCGGCTCGGGGGAGCGCCGTTCCTGCCAGACCGCGAGTCCCAGCAGCACGGCGGCCGCGGCGCTCAGACCGTAGGTCCACGGCGAGTTCCAGGCGAACTCCTTGCCCCCCAGCGACAGCATCAGCAGCAGTGAGCTGACCGACGCCACGATGAAGAACGCACCGAGCCAGTCGATCGAGTGCTGCCGTCGGGGGAACGGCAGCTGCAGCACCCGCTCGGTCACCACCAGCGCGGCCAGGCCGATCGGGATACCCACCCAGAACGTCCACCGCCAGGACAGGTGCTCCACCAGGAACCCGCCGAGCAGCGGCCCGGCCACGGTGGACAGCGCGAACACCGAGCCCATGTAGCCCTGGTAGCGCCCCCGTTCCCGGGGGCTCACGACGTCCCCGATGATGGCCTGGGACAGCGCCATCAACCCGCCTGCGCCGAGACCCTGGACCGCCCGGGAGGCGATCAGCTGGCCCATGCTCTGGGAGAACCCGCTGGCCAGTGACGCCACCAGGAAGATCCCGATGGCCAGCTGGAACATGATCTTTCGGCCGTACAGGTCGGAGAGCTTTCCCCAGATCGGGGTGGACGCGGTCGAGGTCAGCAGCGTCGCCGAGACGACCCACGCCAGCTGCTCCTGCCCGCCCAGCTCGCCGACGATCGTCGGTAGTGCGGTGGCGACGATCGTCTGGGACAGCGCCGCGACGAGCATGCCGAGCATGAGGCCGAAGAGCACCGTGAGGATCTGTCGGTGCTCCAACCGGGGCATGGCCGGCTGGTCCGCCGTGGCCTGCGGTGGATCCGCGGGTGTGGTCATGCGGGTGCGTTCTCCTTCTCGTGAGCCTGGGTATAGGCGTCGTCGAGCCCTGCGTTCAACCGTGCCAGCAGCACCGCGAGGGTCTGCTGGTCCTCCGGCGGCCAGGAGCCGATGAGCTCGCGCAGGGCGCCCCGACGGGCACGCCGGGTGGACTCGACGGCGCGCCGACCGGTCGGTGTCAGTCGCACCTGGGCCGCCCGACCGTCGTCCGGGTCGGCCTCTCGGGTGACCAGGCCGTCGCGCTGCAGGCCAGCGACATGCCGGCTCACCGTCGAGCCGTCCAGCTGCAGCAGCTCCGCCAGCGCCGTGTTGCGCATCGGGCCGCGGTCGTTCAGCAGGCCGAGGATCAGGTAGGCGCTGCGCTCCAGCGGCTGTCCCGGTGCGTCGGTGTGCAGGGTGACGTGCTGGGCCCTGCGGACCAGTCGGGTCATCTCCCGCTCGACCCGATCGAGCACGTCGCGCGTCTCGTCGGCCTTTAGTTGCATGTGCCAAGCATAACTGCCGAGCGAGTGTGACGAAGTGCGCACTGGGAAACCTTGCTCTTTGGGCAACGTTGGCGGGAGAGTGCCGGCGTGAGCCGGACCGGCCTGCGGGAGAAGAAGCGCGCAGCGACCGCCCAGGCCCTTGCCGAGTCGGCGTTCGAGCTGGCGAAGGAGCGGGGCCTCGACGGCTTCGTCATCGACGACGTGGCCCAGCGGGCGGGGTACTCGCGAAGGACCTTCGCCAACCACTACCCCTGCAAGGAGGCCGCGGTCGCGTCGGTGGCCTACTCCGGTCTCGACGCGGCGAGCGACGCCCTGGAGAAACTGTCCGGCGGGGTCCCGCTGCTCGACGCGATCCACGCCGTCCTGCGCCTGCAGCTGACCAGGGCGACCCTGTCCCGGATGCGGGAGGTCATCGGGCTCTCCCGGAGGTTCCCGTCGCTGGAGCCCTACGTGCACAGCGTCCACCACCGGATGCGCCTCGAGGCGGAGCAGCGGCTCCGCTCCGTGGCGGGGGACCGCTACCCCCAGGCCTACGTCTCCCTGCTCTTCGGTGCCCTGTACGGCATGGTCACCTCCGCGCTGGAAGGGCTGGTCGACGTCCGGTTGCCGGGGGACCGGCGACCGAGCCCCCAGTCCATGGAGTTCGAGCAGTTCCTCGACCTCGCCTTCAGGCACCTTCGGACCGGCTTCTGAGCCGCGTCCGCACATCGAGCACCTACTGAGGAGGACCGCGTGTCCACGTTCCTGTACCGCCTGGGTCGCACCGTCTACGGCAGGCCGTGGCCGTTCATCATCGGGTGGTTGCTCGTGCTCGCAGCGGTCGGGGCCGCCCTGGTGCTGAACGGGGTGAGGGTCACCTCGGAGATGAAGATCGACAACACCGAGGCGCAGCAGGTGCTCGACCGCGTCGCCGAGGAGCTGCCGGAGGCCTCCGGTGGCCAGGCCAGCGTGGTCTTCACCGTGCCGGAGGGGGAGCAGCTGGAGACCCCGGAGCGGACAGCCGCCATCGCCGGGACGGTGCAGGAGGTCTACGCGCTCGAGCAGGTGGTCGACCCCGCGGACCTGGCCCAGGCCGCTGGGCAGTCGCCAGTGGCACCCGGCGCGGAGCAGCCGCCGGGTGGTGAGCAGGCGCCGCCCGCTGCGCAGACGCAGCCCCCGAGTGACCTCGGCGCCCAGATCCCGCCGTACCGGCCGCTGGTCGTCGACGGCGTCCCGGTCCCCGGTGTGCTGGTCTCCACCCAGGCACCCGTGGCGCTCTTCCAGTTCCAGTTCACCGTGCCGTCGACGTCGCTGACGGACGAGCAGGTGTCCTCGGTCCTCGACGTGGTCGAGGACGCCGGAGCGGGCACCGGTCTGCAGGTCCTCCCGAGCGACTCGCTGAAGGCGATCACGATCCCCGTCGGTCCTGCCGAGGTCGTCGGTCTCGCAGTCGCTGCCGTGGTCCTGGTGCTGACGCTCGGCTCCCTGGTCGCCGCGGGTCTCCCGCTGGTCACCGCCCTGGTCGGGGTGGGGATCGGGGTGGGCACGGCGTTCGCGGTGTCGACGACGGTGGAGATGAACAGCTTCACCCCCGTCCTAGGGCTGATGATCGGCCTGGCGGTCGGGATCGACTACGCCCTGTTCGTCGTCAACCGGCAGCGGCGGCTGATCATCGACCAGGGCCTCGATGCCCGGGAGGCTGCCGGCCGGGCGGTCGGTACGGCGGGCAGTGCGGTGCTCTTCGCCGGTCTGACGGTGATCGTGGCCCTCGTTGCCCTGACGGTCATCGGGATCTCGCTGCTCACCACGATGGCTCTGGTCGCGGCGGGTACGGTTCTGCTCGCCGTCCTCATCGCCATGACCCTGCTCCCGGCGCTGCTCGGACTCGTCGGGGAGCGGATCGTCTCCGCCCGGAGCCGCCGCACCGGGCACGCGCGCCGTGAGGCGGAGCGCCGCGGCGTGGCTGACCGCTGGGTCAGCACCGTGGTCCGGTTCCGCTGGCCGGTGATCGTCGGTGTGGTCACGCTGCTCGGGGTCGGAGCCGTCCCGGCGGTGAGCATGGACCTGGGCCTGCCCACGGGTGCGACCGCCAACACCGACACCGCCGCCCGGCAGAGCTACGAGGCCGTCACCCGTGGGTTCGGTGAGGGGTTCAACGGTCCCCTGCTGGTGACCGTGGAGTCCCGCCAGGGTGACGCGCTCGACGTCCAGACCATGGGCGCGGTGACGCAGCAGCTGCAGCAGCGCGAGGAGGTCGTGGCCGCTGTGCCCGTCGGGATCAGCCGGGACGGGCAGATGGCCGTGCTCAGCGTGATCCCCACCACGGGCCCGGACGACGACGCCACCGCCGACCTCGTCGAGAGCCTGCGTGCCCCCACGTCGCCCGTCGCGCAGGCCCACGACGTCGTGATCGGTGTCACCGGCTTCACCGCCATCGCGATCGACATGTCCGATCGCCTCGCCGAGATCGTCCCGGTCTACCTGGCGCTCATCGTCGTCCTGTCGCTGCTCATCCTCCTGGTGGTGTTCCGCTCGGTCGTCGTCCCCGTCCAGGCGACCATCGGGTTCCTGCTCAGCATCCTGGCGACGCTCGGGGTGACCACCGCGGTGTTCTCCTGGGGCTGGCTCGGCTGGCTGGTGGGCATCGACACCGGCGGGCCGCTGATGAGCTTCATCCCGGTGATCGCCACCGGGATCCTGTACGGCCTGGCGATGGACTACCAGGTCTTCCTGGTCTCCTCGATGCGAGAGGCCTACGTGCACGGTCATCACGGCAGCGCCAGCGTGGTGCACGGGTTCGACCAGGCCAGCAGGGTCGTGGTCGCCGCCGCCGTCATCATGGTCTCGGTGTTCGCCGGCTTCGTCTTCACCGACGACGTGATGATCAAGCAGATCGGGTTCGCCCTGGCGATCGGCATCCTCATCGACGCGTTCCTGGTCCGGATCACCCTGACCCCGGCGCTGATGGCGCTGTTCGGCGACAAGGCGTGGTGGCTGCCGCGCTGGCTGGACCGCATCCTGCCCAACCTCGACGTCGAGGGCCACCGCCTGACCCGGATGCTCACCCAGGACCCGGACAGCAAGGAGACGCCTCGGCCCGCTGCCGTGGGGAGGCGGTAACCGCGCCGCGACGGCTGGCTGCGCTGTCGCGGCGGGGCTCAGCCCTGCTGCGGCTGCGCAGCCACCACGTCGTCGACCCACCCGAGGCCGCTGATCGCGGTGGGGAACCCGCACGTCGTCACCGCCAGCATGGCGACCGCCCGCAGCTCGTCGGGGGTGACACCTAGCGAGAGGGCCTTGCGGGCGTTCGAGCGCACTGCACCCTCGGACTGCGAGCCGACGGCGAGGGCCAGCTTGAGCAGCCGCACGGTGCGCTCGTCGAACGGCGCAGCAGCCGTCATCTCCCGTGCCAGGGCGTCCTGGGCCGTGGCGACCGCCGGGTAGCGGTCCCGGAACTCCTGGTAGACCGCCGGCAGGTACTCCGCTGGCTCCGCCATAGTCCTGTGCCTCCTCGTGCCGGGACCTCCCGGACTCCTCACGTCGCGGCGAGGGCCGCCGTGAGCGGCACCCTACCGGCGCAAGGTCGCCCGAGGTTTCAGGGTCCAAGGACCTATTACGAACCTCGGGCCCGGGCCGCGACCCTGGCACCGCAGGCCGGCGACGCCGGCACCCTTGACCGGAGGCAGGCATGACCACACCGACCCGGATCGAACCCACCTTGATCGAACGGGAGCGGACCTACGACCGGTTCGCTCCCCACCTGGTTCCGCAGCCGTACTGGCGGTTTCCGCACGCTCTGTGGTTCTGGGCGATGGGGTTGGGGGCCGGCACGTTCATGGTGCGGCACGCCTTCTCGATCGCCGACACCGGAACGGTTCTCGGACTGTCCCTCCTCGACGTCCTGGGTCTGGTCCTCGTCGGCATCGGCGGGCTGATCCTGATCCTCGACCTCGGTCGTCCGGAACGCGTGCTCAAGGCGCTGAAGCGGCCTGACCGGTCGTGGATCGCACGCGGCGCGATCGCCGACTTCGTCTTCCTCATCGTCGGCGCCGTCTACCTGCTCCCCGGTTGGTTCGAGGCTCTGCCGTGGACCGACGAGCCCTTCCTCGAGGCCAACCTGACGGCACAGGTGATGATCGCCGTCGCCTTCGCCGCCGCTGCGCTCATCATCGCCTACCCCGGCATGGTGATGTACGAGGGACTGTCGATCCGCCTGTGGCACTCCGCGCTGGTGCCGGCACAGTTCATCGCCCACGCGCTGACCTCGTCGATGGGGCTGACGCTGCTCGTGCTCGCCGTGGGGGGACGTCTCGAGCAGGTGCAGACCGAGCTCGCGATCGGCTTCCTCGTCGGACTCGTCGCCACCTTGGGCCTTACCCACATGTACGTCGTCGAGCGTGCCCACGAGCACTCTCCGGCCGCCCGGGCCGGGTTGCACCGCCTGCTGCGGGGGCGCATGGCCGGCCACTTCTGGGTCAGCGTCCTGGTCGGGTACGGCGTCCCGGTCATCCTCACCCTCATCGCCCTCGCTGCTCCCAGCACCGGTGCCGTGCTGCTGGCCACCGGCGGCGCGCTCAGCGTGCTCGGCAGCCTGCAGTTCCGCTACGCCCAGCTCTGCGCCGGCGTCAAGGTCACCCCGCTCGGCTGAACCGCCGCCCCTCGATCGCACCGACCTACTGGAGTCCTTCCCATGACACTGACAGCACCTCTACCGCTGCTGCCCGCCGAGGGTGAGCAGGTCTTCTCCACCGCCTGCACGCCAAACTGCTGGATGAACTGCCGGATCTACGCGCACGTCCGTGACGGAAAGCTCGTGGAGACCACCGCGGCTCCGCTGCCGGACCCGCGGTACAACCGGATCTGCCTGCGGGGTCTCAGCCACCCGCAGCGCGTGTACGGCACCGACCGGATCACCACCCCGCTGCGTCGAGCCGGCAAGCGCGGAGAGAACCTCTGGGAGGAGATCTCCTGGGACGAGGCGCTCGACGAGATTGCCACCAAGCTGACCGGAATCAGGCAGCGGTACGGCAACAAGGCCGTGTGCTTCGCGCCACTGTCCGGCAGCTACGCCATCCTCAACGGCGCACTGGCCGGTGCTGCGCACCGCATGGCCAACGTGCTCGGGGGCACGCTGGCGGTCGACTCCATCGACCTCGGCCTGGCCACTGGCGAGACCCAGGTCGCGGCCAACCTGGCCAGCGGGATGGCAGCCTGGATGCTGGCCCACCAGCCCGAGGACATCGCGAACGCGCGCACCATCATCGCGTGGGGCACCAACGTCACCGAGTCGCAGGTGCACAACTGGCACTTCTTCGCCGACGCCCTCGACAACGGCGCCAAGCTCATCGTCATCGACCCCCGGTTCTCGGAGGCAGCCAGCAAGGCTCACATCTGGGTCCGCCCCCGCCCTGGCTCGGACAGTGCGCTGGCCATGTCCATGGTGAACACGGTCATCGAGGAAGGGCTCTACGACGAGACCTACCTGCGTGCGCACACCGTGGCCACCTACCTGGTCCGCGAGGACAACGGTCTGTTCCTGCGCGCCAACGACCTGGACCCGGCGGCGGACGCGGTCGTGCTGGCTATGGACCCCGGCACCGGGAAGCCGGTCCCGGCTGACGACAACACCGCCACGACGGCCATCTTCGGCACGTTCCAGGTGGACACCGCCGACGGCGCCGTCACCGTCCGGCCGGCCTTCCAGCTGCTGGCCGACACGGCGGCCCAGCACAGCCCCGAGGCGATGTGGGACGTCACCGACGTCGAGCCCGCGCTGGTGCGCGAGGTCGCCCGTCGCTACGCCACCGCTGGACCGTCCTTCATCTACTCAGGGATGGGCATCGACCGGTGGGACAACGCCGATCTCGTCGGCCGGGGACTGGCTACGCTCGGCGTCATCACCGGGCAGATCGGCAAGCCCGGTGCCACGCCACTCGGCTCCCTCATGGGTGGCACCGCGATCAGCATCATCTTCACCCCCGGCGTCCTGGACGAGTGGACGATGCCGACCGGCACCCACACGGCCAAGCTGAACTACCTGCTGCTCTACGACGCCGTGGCCAAGGGCGTCGTCCAGCAGTGGGTACCCGCCGACCCAGACAACCCCTTCGCGGGACCGCGATCGGACACCCCTGAGCCGGTGGAGTGGCCAGTCAAGGCGATCATCTTCAACGCCTCGAACTTCGTCAGCAACTTCCCGAACCAGAACCGCATCCGCAACGAGATGCTTGCCGAGGACAACCTCGAGCTTGTCGTCAGCCTCGAGATGGTCATGAACGACACGGCGCGGATGGCCGACATCGTCCTGCCGGTCACGAGCTGGTTCGAGAACGACGACCTGTGCGCGGGGATGCACCCGTTCCTCATGCGGCAGCAGAAGGCCATCGCCAACGTCGGTCAGGCACGGTCGGACTACGAGATCTTCGGTGCGCTCGCCCAGCGCCTCGGCGTCGGCGAGTACTTCACCGAGGAGCCCACCGTGTGGATCGACCACATCGTGGACAGGATCGCCGAGGTGCTGCAGCGGCCGCAGGTGGCCGAGGAGTTCCGGCGCGACGGAGTGGCCCGGCTCTTTGACGCCGGCTACATCCCGCTGGCCGACGGAGGGTTCATGACCCCGTCCGGCAAGGCGGAGTTCTACGCCGAGGGTGTCATCGTGAACTTCCCCGAGTCCATGCCGTCGCTGCGAGTCCCGGTGACCCGCGGGGTGGACCCGTTGCCGCACTTCGAGCCCCCGTTCGAGGCGTGGCGGGACAACCCCAAGTTCGCCAGGTTCCCGCTCGTGCTCAACCAACGGCACTCCAAGTACCGGGTGCACAGCACCTGGTACGAGGTGCCGGTACTGCGCGAGATGGACCCCGAGCCCCTGGTCGAGCTCAACGAGCGGGAGATGGCCGCCCGTGGTCTCGTCGACGGGGACGTCGTCAGACCCTGATTTTGCAGCCGGCGATGACTTGACGCCCGTGTCGTGACGCGAAAGTGCCCTTGCTGCAAGGGAAGATCGTGGTTGTCGAAGCCGCGATCACCGAGCAGGAAGGGCACCTTCGAGGTGAACGATACCGGGCTGTTGTTCGAGGTCGAGGATGTCGTGCTGGCGCGTCCGGCGCGGCCGGTGCCGGTGCCCGTGGTGAGCGCCTCGGAGGCGGATCTGACGCCGGTGGCGGGGGTGGCGTTGTGGGGTCCGGTGCTGGACCGGCTGAATCTCGTGGCCGAGGCCGACCGGCGCGAGCTGCGCCCGATCGGCCCCGGCGGCTACACCGGGGGTGAATGTTACCGGGCGCTGGTGGAGATGCTGCTGGCCGGCGGGGACTTCCTGTCCGACCGGTACCTGCTGGCCGACCCCGCGACCGCCGCGCTGCGCGGCGCGAACGCGCTGCCGAGCGTCGCCACCTCGTGGCGGTTCCTGGCCGGGGCGGACCTGGGCCGGGTCGTCAAGGCCGCGGCGGTCAACCGGGCGATGCTGCGCCGGGCGTGGGCCTGCGGCGCCGCCCCCGACGGGAACCGGCTGACGATCGACCCGGACGCCACGAGGGTGGCGGTCTACGGGCCGGGCAAGGAAGGCAGCGCGTTCTCCCGGACCGGGCAGACGGCGCTGTCCCCGCTGGTCGGGGTGTGCGGGGAGACCGGGGACGTGCTGGCGCTGCGGGCCCGCGGCGGCGCCGCCAACGACGGCCGCGCGATGGGCAGCTTCATCGACGAGTGCGTCGGCGCCATCCCAACGGGCTGCCGGGGCTCCTATCGACTGTGGATCCGGGTGGACTCCGCCGGCTACCAGGACCAGGTGATCGCGGCCGCCGAACGCCACGACGCGGACTACTCGGTCACCGCCCGCGACTACCCGAACGTCGCCGCCGCGGTGCACGCGCTGGCCAGCGACGACGCCACGGTCTGGGCGCCGGCACTCGGCAACGAGACCGGCAAGGGCAGCCAGGTCGCCGAGACCAGCACGACGTTGCTCGGGCGCACCGTGCGGTTGATCGTGCGCCGCCAACCCAAGGCCGACGGCGAGCAGCTGGCGATCGACGACCTGGACGGCTGGCGGCTGCACGCCATCATCACCAACGTGCCGGGCGAGCGGATGACCGCAGCCGAGGTGGAGGCCCACCACCGGCTGCGCGGCGGGATCCCCGAGGACACCATCCGGGCGCTCAAGAACGACTTCGGGATGATCCACGCACCCGTCCAGTCGTTCTTCGGGAACTGGCTGTACTGGCAGGCCGCCGCGCTGGCCCACAACGTCGCCCTGTGGCTGCGGACCTTGGCCCTGCCCCGGGCGTACCGCCGCGCCCGCGGCAAACGACTGCGGCTGGCGTTCCTGAACGTCGCCGCCCGCCTCGTGCGCTCCGGGCGGCGCCTGCACCTGCGGTTCGCCGCCGCCTACCCCCACGTCGAAGCGTTCACCGACGCGCTCAAACGGATACGGGCCCTGCCCGCCTTCGGCTGACCACCACCGAACCACAAGATCACCGAGCACCCAATGCGATGACACGCGCCCTGATCACCCCCGGACGCCCTCATCAGCAGCAGACAGCAACCCAACGGAGTCAGCGACCGAGCCGACGCCTCAACCGCTGACCCCAACGGGCCCGGAATCGTCGAATCCGATCAAGACAAACCGGGCAGGGCGAACCCGGCTGAAAAATCAGGGTCAGAGTGTTCAACGACCGCGGTGAGGTCTACCTCAAGGTCCGCACCAACAACGCCTACCCCGACAACACCTGCAACATCAACAAGGGGTGGCAACGGCACCAGTTCCTGGCCGGTGGCTACCAGGAGCTCACCCACGAACAAGCCAACGTCCGGCACTACAGCTGCTCGTTCTTCGACGTCCTGGTGCAGGTGGCCAAGGTCGACCCGGCCACGGTTCCTGCCATGCCCGAAGCCCAGCGACGCGGCGCCCCGACCCTCGTGAAGGAGAAGTGACCATGTCGAACGCTTCCACCAAGACACCGGCTCGTTCACGCCGGTGGGGCATGGTGATCGACCTCAACCGGTGCATCGGCTGCCAGAGCTGCTCGGTCTCCTGCAAGATCAAGAACAACCTGCCCGAAGGCGTCTGGTGGAACCGGGTGCTCACGGTCGAGGGCGACGAGATCGACCAGGTCGGCGGCTCGGTCGAGCACCCCGCCCTGACGTTCCTGCCGCTGGCCTGCCAGCACTGCGAGGAGCCGGCCTGTCTGCCGGTGTGCCCCACCGGGGCCACCTACAAGCGCGACGACGGCATCGTCGGTATCCACTCCGACGACTGCATCGGCTGCCGCGCCTGCATCCAGGCCTGCCCCTACGGCGTCCGGATCTTCAACGAGAAGGCGCCCAAGCGCCCCACCGAGCACGCGCTCGGCTCCTCGGCGGTCACCTCAGGGGTCCGTGGCACGGTGGAGAAGTGCGACTTCTGCATCGACCGGATCGACGCTGGAGCGCTGCCGATGTGCATCGAGACCTGCCCGGCCCGGGCCCGGTTCGTCGGCGACCTCAACGACCCGGACTCCGAGGTCTCCCGCCTCATCCGTGAGGAGGGCGCCCTGCAGCTGCAGACGGACATGGGCACGAACCCCAGCGTCTACTACATCCCCGTCCAGCGTCGCGCGGTGCACCGCACGGGCCTCGACACGATTGCGGTCGAGCCGACCACCATCGCCGGGGCGCGTTCCTAGGCGCCGACCGCCCACCCGGCCGACAGGCTGGCCAGACGAGCTGGCCACGGACCGCAACCCGGTCCGTGGCCAGCGGTCGTCCGGGTCAGCCCTGCGGGTCAGCCCTGCGTGTCGGCGCACCGCACGTCGACACCGGGGACACCGGTTGCGGGGACCTCGGCAAGGGCGGCGTGCGCGCGGGCCCACCCGAGGTTCCAGTCCTGCCAGCGGACGGGTGCCCCGTCGTCCCCGGTCAGCACGCACGCCCGCTGACCGGCCGGCAGCTCCACCAGTACCGGCACCGCGTCGGCGGACAGACCGGCCAGGTAGTCCCAGTCCACCTTCCCGGTCGCGGCGTACCGTTCGAGGTTGCGCTCGGCGATCCACGCGTCCGGGTTCAGTGCCACGAGCCCCAGCAGGGCCGCGACGCCGGTCAGCACGGCGAACCGGGGCAGCCAGCTGCCGCGCAGTCGTACGCCGGCGACCAGCACGGCGAGGACGACGAGGCCGAGCCAGGTCTCGAACACCCCTCCGAGCAGGCGCAGCCTGGTCACGCCGTACGCCTCCTGGTACAGCGACAGCCGGTGCAGCGCTGAGGTGACGACGACGAGCGTCTGGGCACCCAGCAGTCCTAGCGAGATCCGCAGCCACAGTCGGTCCTGCCGGTCGTCGACCCGGGCACGCCGTGCGGCGGCCGAGGCCACGAGCAAGGTCAGGGCAGTGACCACGGTGAGCTGTCCGAACCCCTGCCGGGCGTACTCGGCGTAGGTCAGTCCCGTCGTCCGCAGGACGTCGTGGCCACCGAGGAGGACGGTGGTCTGGGCGAGGAGGAACACCGCAAGCACGCCGTCGACGACGAGAACCGGCGCCAGCCACTCGAAACGGTGACCAAGGCGGGCGGACGGACCCCGTGCTGCGGCCCGGTCCACGGGCGGAGGATTGAGCGCGAGGTACGCCGCGGCGAGCACCGCCCCGCCGACTGCGACCGTGACGAAGCCGCGCAGGACGAGCGTGTCCGTGCGGACCGCAGGCAGCACCGCGTTCGCCCACCGCGCCAGCAGCGCGTCCGCGGAGACGAGCAGCGCACCGAACACGACGAGCCCGACCAGGGACCAGACCGTCGTCCGCAGCACGGCGGCCCCGCGGCCGCGGCCGGTCAGCTGTGCCAGCGTGCGCCCCAACCAGGGCAGCCCCCGTAGGCCGGCCACCGGCCAGGCCAGCCCGGACAGCACGGTGCCCGGCACGGTGCTGGTCGCGGTGACGGTGACGACGCACAGGGCTGCGCCGACGACCAGAGCCAGGACGACGACCCAGTCGGCGTCCCGCAGGACGCTCGTCCCCGCCAGCAGGAGGCAGAGCACCGCGCCGGTGAGCAGCGCGGGGGACCGACGGCTCCACGCCGCCGCCAGCACCACCGCCCCGGCCGCCAGCAGCACGAGGAACGTGCCGAGGCCGAGGTCGGGCAGCAGTGCGGCCGCCAGCACTCCGACCGCCGCCGCACCGGCCAGCAGACCCGGTCGCGGGCGCGGGTTCCGCTCGGGCCAGAACCGGCCCAGGGTCTCCTCGACGAGCGGCCGGGCGGTGACGAGCCGCGTCCCGGCGTCAGCGTCCTGGACGCCGTCCTGGACGCCGTCCGGGTCGTCGTCCGGGTCGTCGTCCGGGCCTGCGGCCCGCGCCGTCGCCTCGACCGGCAGGTCCACCCGGACGAGGGCTCCGGGTCCGCCGTCCGGTGGGTCGAGGACGGCGATGCGCCCGCCGTGCAGCTCGGCGACCCAGCGGGCGATGGCCAGGCCGAGGCCGGTGCCCCCGCCGCCCTCAGCGGCCCGCAACGTGCCGAACCGTTCGAGCGCCCGCTGCCGGTCCGTGGGGGCGATGCCGGGTCCGTGGTCGCGGACCTCGAGCCGGTACCGGTCGCCGTGTGCGGTCGCGCTGACGTGGACCGTGCTGCCGGCCGGGGCGTGCCGGGAGGCGTTGTCGAGCAGGTTCGCGACCAGCTGGTGCAGTCGGGCCGGGTCGGCGCGGACGACAAGGCCCTCCGGCCGCACCTCGACCTGGACGTCGACCGGCCGGTCCAGCACCCCGACCTCGGCGGCGGCGTCCTGCAGCAGTTCCGCGAGTGGCACCGGGACGGGGTCCAGCGGCGCCCGCCCGGCGTCGACCCGGGCGAGGTCGAGCAGGTCGGCGACGAGGCGGTTGAGCCGCTCGGCCTGCACGAGGGCGACGGCGAGCGATCGGTCCTGCGGCGTGACGACCCCGTCGGCGACGTTCTCCAGCACGGCGTACAGGCCGGCCAGGGGGGTGCGCAGCTCGTGGCTGACGTTGGCGACCAGCTCGCGTCGCTGGCGGTCGACCGCGGCCAGGTCACGGGCCATCGTGTTGAACGCCCGGGCAAGGTCACCGACCTCGTCCGCGGAAGCCTCGTCGACGCGCACGGTCGTGTCGCCGGTCGCCATCCGCCGGGCCGCCTCTGTCATCTGCCGCAGCGGGGCGATCATCCCCGCGGCCAGCAGCTGGGTCACCGCGAGCGCGACGAGCACCGTCACCGGCAGGCTCAGCCACAACGGCACTCCGGCGGTGTCGCCGAGAACCGCCACCCCGGCGGTGACGAGCACGCTGACGACGACGAGCAGACCGAGCTTGATCTTCAGCGAGGACACCCCGGCCAGCGGCTGACCGGTCACCGCTCCGGCCCGGGGCTCACCGGCTCGAGCGCGTAGCCCACGCCGTGCACGGTGCGGACCCGCTGCGCGCCGATCTTCGCGCGCAGGCCCTTGACGTGACTGTCCACCGTGCGGGTCCCGGACGCACCGGGCCAGTCCCAGACCTCCGTGAGCAGGCGCTCGCGGCTGACGACCGCGCCCGGGGTCGCGGCCAGGTACAGCAGCAGGTCCAGCTCGGTGGGCGTGAGCCGCACCTCCCGGCCGGCGACCCACACCCGCCGGGCGGCGCCGTCCACGCGTAGGTCGCCGAGGTCGCGGGGCCCCTCAACCAGTGCCGCTGCTCGCTCCACCCGGCGCAGCAGGGCAGCCACCCGGGCGACGAGCTCGCGCATCCGGAACGGCTTGGTGAGGTAGTCGTCTGCGCCCGCGGTCAGGCCGCGCAGGACGTCCGCCTCCTCCGTGCGCGCGGTGAGCATGAGCACGGGCACCGGCCGCTGGGCCTGGATGCGCCGGCACACCTCGTGCCCGTCGAAGCCGGGCAGCATGACGTCGAGGACGACGACGTCGGGACAGTGCGCGGCGAACGCCGCGACCGCCGCTGGCCCGTCCACGGCCCGGACCACCTGGTAGCCCTCGGCGACGAGCCGGTCGCTGACCGACCCTGCGATCACCGGGTCGTCCTCGACGACGAGCACGCGGCGGCGGGGTGTCATGGGGGCAGGCTATGAGCACCGCGCCGTCGGAGCGGGGACGCGATGTGCAGATCCTGTGCAGGGACAGCGCCCGGCACCTCGCCGGAGGTGCCGCGCAGCCACGATGGTGGGGTGCCGACCGCAACCTGTGTCGACGTCCTGGTCGTCGGTGCCGGTCTCGCCGGCCTCTCCACCGCCACCGGGCTGGCCCGGCGGGGCCACGACGTCCTGCTCGTCGACCGGCGGACGTCACTGTCCGCAGCCGTCCGGACCACCGGCATCTTCGTGCGTCGAACGCTCGACGACTTCCCGCTGCCCGAGGAACACCTCGGGCCGCCCATCCGGCGAGTCGTCCTCTACCCGCCCGGGATGCGCCGCTCGGTGCCGCTGTCCAGCGGCCGGGACGAGTACCGCGTCGGCGACATGGCCGCGCTCTACGAGTCCGCCGCCCGGCAGGCGACCGCAGCCGGCGTCCAGGTCGCCACCGGGACCCGTTACCGCGGCCGGGACGCGGACGGCGTCGCCTACCTCGAGCGGTCCGGCGTCCCGGACGCCGTCCGAGCGCGGTTCGTCGTCGGCGCGGACGGGGCCCGCTCGCGGGTCGCCCGCGACCTCGGGCTGGACCGGAACACCGCGCTGCTCATCGGCGCCGAGGAGGTCTACCCCGTCGCCGCTCACGACGAGGAGCCCTCGTTCCACTGCCTGCTCGACCCGCGGGTCGCCCCCGGGTACCTGGCCTGGGTGGTCGACGACGGCCAGCACGCCCACGTCGGCGTCGCCGGGTACCCCGACCGGTTCCGCGCCGGGTTGCGACCCGCCCTCGACCGGTTCGCCGCCACCGCGCCCGCCAGGGTCGGCGTCCGGCGCGCCGGGGAGGTCGAGCGCCGTGGCGGGCCGATCCCGGTCGGGGGGCTGCTGCGCCGCATCGCCGGCCCGGACGGGCTGCTGGTCGGGGACGCCGCCGGTGCGGTGTCCCCGCTCACTGCCGGCGGGCTCGACCCGTGCCTGCGTCAGGCCGGTCTGGCCGTCGACGTGCTTGACGACGCGCTGCGCACCGGCCGCCGAGACGCGCTGCAGCGCTACGACGGAGCGAGCCTGCGGACCCGGTTCCGTGGCCGGCTCGCCCTGCGCAGGGTGCTGGCGGGGGTGCGCGACCACCGGACGGTCACCGCCGCGTTCGCCGTCCTGGGCACTCCGGTGGGGCGCTACGCGGCCCGGCGGGTGCTGTTCGGGGACCGCTCCTTCCCCGGCTGAAGCGGTTCGTTCACCGGGCTGGGTGGCGGGATTGCATGATCACGGCGGGGTGGAGGGAGTGTGGGGTGATCGCTCCACCGGTCTACCTGGTCAGGTCGCTACCGACACCTTCCGGGTTCTGGTGTGCCGCAGCGGGGCCCGGGCCGCCGCCGTGGTGCTCGCCGGGCGCCATGCCGGAGTCCCGCAGCAGCTCCGAGACCAGCCGACGGCTCGTCTCCAGGGTCTCGGAGAGCCGTTCCAGGCCGACGTCGAGCCGCCCCGCCTCGAGCGCCCACTTCGCTGACGACATGCCCTGCACGACGGTGTCGTTGATCTCGATGGCGTCCCGGTGACGCCGCGCGGCGGCCTCCAGCGCCGCTCGCTGGCGCTCCGCCGTCCGCAGCCGGTCTGTCGCGTCCCCGAGCAGCCAGCCGAGCAGCAGCAGCGGGACGGCCCGGGAGGCCCAGTCCAGCAGCGACAGCCCTGCCCCCGTCACGCCCGCCCACACGCCGAGCAGCAGCAGCGAGAACAGCCCTGACCAGACACCAGCCTGGCGGCCGAACGCCGCGGCGAGCAGCGTCACCGGAAGGGCGTACAGCAGGGCCACGGTGTCGGAGCCGGCGCCGCCGGCGAACCGCAGCGCGGTGACCGCGGCGAACAGGATCCCGGCGACGGCGAGCGTGAGCGCGGGCCGCTGGCTGAACCAGGGCCCGCGCAGGGTGGAGGACCGGATGGAGGCAGACATGTCCGAACCAGGGTCCGCGGCGTCCCGCGCCTCGCCCCAGGGTCCTTGGTCCCGGTCTGCTCGACCCCGGTCTGCTCGATCCCGGTCTGCTGGGCTCACGGGCGGTCCTCCGGAGGGCGGACCGCGACGACGAGGCAGTCCAGGGCCGTGCGGTCCGGGCCGTCCTCGGCCGGTACCGGACGTCGCACCTGCTCCGCCCGGTGGATCACCAGTCCACTGCCGGCGAGGTCGGCGACGACGTCGTCGGCCGTGTACAGGACGGCCGGGTCCTGAGGGCCGCCGGCACCTGCGGTCAGGTTGTCCCGGTCGTGGGCGACGACGAGCAGTGTCCCGCGGGGGGCGGTGCCGGCGGCGGCGTTGCGCAGGGCGACCCGCCGCTGCTCCGCCGGCAGCTGGAGGTAGGCCACGACGACGAGGTCGAACGCCGCCACCGGCGGCGACCAGCGAGTCACGTCGGCCTGCACCGTGACGAACCGGTCTGCGGCGTCACCGAGCCGGTGCCGCGCGAGCTCGCGAGCCCGCTGCAGGCCGACGGCGGAGAAGTCCACCGCGGTCACCTGCCAGCCCCGCTCGGCAAGCCACAGCCCGTTGCGTCCCTCGCCGGCGGCGACGTCGAGGGCCCTGCCGGGCGTCAGCGGCCCCGCCACCTCCTCGACGAACCGGTTGGGACCGGCCGACCAGACGAGGTCAGCTGCCGCGTACCGCTCGTCCCACCGGGAGCCGTCCATAGGTCCTCCTTCGGAATACATACCCAGGGGGGTATGTTGTCGCACCTGCCGCCGATCTGCTGGAGGACAAGCGTGGGACTGTGGAACCTGTTCGGCAACCGGCTGCCGGCCGTCGACGCCGAGACCGCCCGGGAGCTGGTGGCCGGCGAGGCCGTCATGCTCGACGTCCGCGAGGCCACGGAGTGGCGGGCCGGGCACGCTCCGCACGCCGTCCACGTCCCGCTGGGGCGGATCGCGGAGGCGCCCAAGCGGCTACGGGCGGGCCGGCAGGTCGTCGTCGTGTGCCGCAGCGGCAACCGGTCGCGGCAGGCCACCCGCAGGTTGCGTGAGCTGGGCATCGACGCGGTGAACCTCCGTGGCGGCATGCGAGCCTGGCAGGCCGCCGGCGGGGCAGTCGTCGACGGCCGCAACCGCCCCGGCGTCGTGGCCTGATAGCCCCCGGCGCTGCGCCTGCACCGGGCTTCGACGACACCAACCCCGTCCCGCAAGGAAGGACCCAGCCATGAGCACCGTCGCCCTCACCGTCGAGGACTTCGAGCAGACCGTTCGCGGCAACGACATCGTCCTCGTCGACTTCTGGGCTGCCTGGTGCGGCCCGTGCCGCATGTTCGCCCCCGTCTTCGAGAAGGCGTCCGAGCAGCACCCCGACATCGTCTTCGGCAAGGTCGACACCGAGGCGGAGCGCCCGCTCGCAGCCGCCGCGGGCATCACGTCGATCCCCACCCTCATGGCGTTCCGCGAGGGGATCCTGGTGCACGCCCAGCCGGGGGCCCTGCCCGCTCCAGCCCTCGAGCAGCTCATCGAGGCAGTGCGCGGACTGGACATGGACGACATCCGACGGCAGGTTGCTGAGCGGGACGCCCGGCAGACTGCCTGAGCCACGACCCGATCCCGAACCGAGACCCGAGGAGCAGAGCAGATGAGCTACGGAACCTCCGTCACCGTTGACAGCCCGTTCGAGGAGACCGTGACCGCGGTCCGGGAGGCGCTCGCCGACCAGGGATTCGGCGTCCTCACCGAGATCGACGTCCAGGCCACGTTGAAGAAGAAGCTCGACCACGACATGGACCCCTACCTCATCCTCGGGGCGTGCAACCCGCCGCTGGCCAAGCGCGGCCTGGACGCCGAAGCCGGTCTGGGCCTGCTGCTGCCGTGCAACGTCGTCGTGCGCGCCGACGGTGACCGCACCGTGGTGGAGGCGATTGACCCTCAGACCATGGTCGAGCTGACCGGCAACGACGACCTCAAGTCGGTGGCCGACGAGGCCGCGCTGCGGCTCGCTGCGGCCCTGCGGACCCTGGAGTCCTGACCGGGACCTAAGGCCCTAGGGCACCCGGCCAGCACGGCCCAGCCTGCAGGGGTGGCCCTCACCCGTCGAGTCGAGAGGCTGACCCCTGTCGAGGCTCGGGCGCTTCTCGGCACTGTGTCGATCGGCCGCGTCGTGTTCGCCGACCGCGGTCTGCCCGCGGTCCTGCCGGTGACCTTTCTGCTCGAGGGAGACGCCGTGTTCTTCCGGACGGCGGAGGGCTCGCGGCTGGCCCGGGCCGGGGACGACGAGGTGCTCACCTTCCAGGCCGACATGCTGAGCCCGGCGTCCCGCACCGGGTGGAGCGTGGTCGTCACCGGCAACGCCGAGGTCGTCACCGACCCCTCGACGCGGTCCGCGATGATGGCGCGGCTCGAGCCGTGGGTGCCGGGTATCAGGGACGTCGTCGTCCGGATCCCGCTGACCGTCGTGCAGGGCCGGCGGATCACCGCGCACTGAGCGGGGACCCGCCGGCCCTGGTCGTGCAGACGTCAGCGGCCGGGGGTGAAGCCCTTGCGGTCCCAGCCCTGGTTCGTCCCGACGGCGACGGTGACCGACTCGACCGTGGCGTTCCCGGCGGCGTCCGTCGCGGTGTACGTCAGGGTGTACCGCGTGCCCTTGACCGCCCGCACGAGGACCTCCGTGTCGTCGACGACCACCCATGACGCCTTCGGCGATGTCCACGAGGCCTTCGGCGACGTCGCGGTGACGTCGGTCAGCTCGACGGTGACGTCACCGCTGTCGTCGGAGGCCTCCACCGACACGGACACCGGCACGAGCGTGTTGTTCGGCGGCCAGATCCGCTCCGGGCTCACCGACACGGCGAGCTCCGGGGCCGTGGTGTCGGGGACGTCCAGCCCGACCCCGACGAGGATCGGGTCGTGGTCGGAGGACCGGTACGGGTCCGGCGCCCACAGCGCATCCTGGGCGTCCTCCTTGAAGGTCGTGTCGTAGTCGATGAGACTCACCTCGTCGGCGTTGACGTGCCAGGCGGCGGCGCCGGTCACCTGCTCGGTGAGGGCGGCGCTGGCCAGGGCGTGGTCGAGGTATCCGAGCTGGCCGTCGAACACGTACGAGTAGGCGTACTCGCCGCCGAACGCCTTGACCAGGTCGGTGTAACCGGCATCGACGAACACGTCGACGGCGTCCTCGTGGTCGTAGGCGTTGAGGTCGCCGATGACGAGGTCGTTCGGGCTGCCGCTGCCGGTCGGGTCGCCGGCGATCCAGTCCACCATCTGCTGCGCCGCCGCGGTGCGGACGCCCGCGCAGTTGCCCTGGCCGTCACCGGTGTCCGGCGCCTCCTCGCACGCTGAGCCCTTCGACTTCAGGTGGTTGACGGCGACGTCGACGAGAGCGCCGGTCGCGTTCTCCTGGAAGGTCTGCAGCAGCGTCGGCCGGTTGCGGCCGTCGGCGTAGTCGAGCGCGGCGAACTCTCCGACCGGCGTGACCGTGGCCGGTTGGTAGATGAGGGCGTTGGTGATCTCGTCGCCACCGAGGACGCCGGTCTCGATCGCGGCGTAGTAACCGTCGGTCCCGATGTGCTCGTTGAGCGCGTCGACGAGGTCGAGCACCGCGGTCCCGTTGTTCTCGATCTCCACGAGGCCGTAGACGTCGGCGTCCATCTCCGCCAGGGCGGCGACGATCTTCGCCTGCTGCCGCTCGAGCTCTTCGAGGCTGTCGGCGCCCCGCTTGTCCAGGGTGGTGAAGTAGTTCAGCACGTTGTACGAGGCCATCTGCAAGGTTCCGCCGACCTCCGGGACGTCCGGGCGCGGGTTGCGGGCCTCGTAGCCGGCTGGCTGCGTCGGCTGGATCCGCCACAGGTTGTACCGGTAGTCCAGGATGCCGGTGACGTCGGTCAGGACGTCCCCGCCGCGGAAGAGGTTGTCGAGGGTGAACTCCTCGCCGTTCGGGTGCCGCGCCGGGTCCGGGTTCTCGACGCTCCGGCCGTCGTCGAGGGTGATCCGGTTCTCGGCGTTCGCCGCGGCCAGGGCGGCCGCCTCGGGACTGCCGGGCTCGTGCACCGCGGTCGGCTGGTACTGCCGCTCGGTGCCGAGCGCGATCTCCCCGTACCGGCCGAAGTTGTAGTACTCGAGGATCGTCAGCTCCTGCGGGAACGTCACGAGCATCCCCTCGTAGCGCTCCTCGTCGCCGATCGGCACGCTGAGCTCCAGCGGCTCCGGCACGTCGGCGGCCCCGAGCACCTCGATCTCGTCGCCCCTGCTGCTGAGCTGCGTGCTGCCGTAGTACTCGCCGGCAGTACCGGTGACCCGGACGACGTCACCCTCGGCGACGTCCACCGCACCGCGGGCGTAGACGAAGATGCCGTCGGAGGTCGCCGGGTCGTCGTCCCCGGCGTCCTGGACGAAGAACCCGTCGAACCCGCCGGTCTGGAAGTCGCCGGTCACGACCGCCTCGACGGTCACCCGCTGCCCGTTGAGCGGGGTCGTGTCACCGTCGCCCTGGACGGCGCCGACCGGCACCAGCTGCGGCTCCGGCTCGGGGCCCGGGTCGGTGCCGCCCCCGCCACCAGGGGTGCACTCGGTGACGGTATGGGTGCCGAGACCGTCGAAGGTGTCGGCTGCGAAGCCCTCCCACTCCGCGGCGGGGTCGAAGGCGTCGGCGGTGTTCGTGTCCCCGGTGCAGACCGTCGGCAGACGGCGCAGCGTGTTGTCGGCGGTCGACACCAGATCGGTGCCCCACTGGCTGCCCGGGTCGACGCCGACCTGACCGAGCGAGTCGACGACGGTGTTGCCGCGGGTGAGGACGAGGGCGTCGTCGCCGTTGAACCACCCTCCGCCGACGGTCTGGTCAGCCAGCGCCAGTAGTCCCTCGGAGGCTGCGGAGTTCACCAGCACGTGGACGTCGCCGGCCTCCACGGTGCCGGTCAGGTCCACGGTCAGCCCCGGGGTGTCGTTGCCGTTGAAGTACATCTCCAGCGCGTACGCCGACAGGTCGATGGCGGCGTCCGTGCCGTTGTAGATCTCGATCGCCTTGTTGTACGACGATCCCTCGACGTACTCGCTGATGAGCAGGTCGTCGGTGGTCGCTGCCGCGGCGCTCGTCGCCGTCGCCACCGGGGCGAGGAGCCCGGTGACGAGGAGCGTCGTTGCCGCGGCCACGGTGCGTCGGTGCCGTGTCTGCATGGCCGTCCCTGGGTCGTGTCCGCTGCGCCGCCCGACCGGCGGCACGGACCGCCACGCTAAGGCCGCGAGGTGTCCGGTTTCCACCTATTGGGTGAACGTCCGGTCAGTGCTTGCCGACGGTCAGCAGGACGCCGCAGCGTGCGGTGACCTTTGCCTCTGGCCCGGTGGCCGGGCTAGGTGCTGACTTGACCCATGACGGTCTGGGACGACACGCGGGCCCGTCTGGCCGGCCAGCCGGGTGGGGGTCTCAACATCGCCGTCGAGGCAGTGGACCGGCACGTCGCCGAGGGGCGCGGGCAGGACGTGGCGCTGCGGTTCGTCGGCCGGCACGGTGAGCGGTCGGTGGCTACCTTCGCTGGGCTGTCGGCCGACAGCGGCGCCCTCGCCGATCTGCTGGGGCAGCTCGGCACCCGGCCCGGGGACGCGGTGTTCACCCTGCTCGGCCGGGTGCCGGAGCTGTACGTCACCGCGCTGGGCACGTGGAAGGCGCGGGCCGTGCTGTCGCCGCTGTTCTCGGCGTTCGGGCCGGAGCCGGTCGCGCAGCGGCTGGCTCTCGGCCGTGGTCGCGTGCTCGTCACCACCGAGCAGCTGTACCGGCGCAAGGTCGCCCCGGTGCGCGACCGCCTGCCCGACCTCGAGCACGTGCTGCTCGTCGGCGGGTCCACCGGTGGCGTGCCGGGCGGGACGGCGTTCGACGGGGCGCTCGCCCAGGGCGACCGGGCTTTCGTCGTCCCGCGAACCGACCCGCAGGATCCCGCGCTGCTGCACTTCACCAGCGGCACGACTGGCACCCCCAAGGGCGCGGTTCACGTGCACGAGGCCGTGGTGGCGCACGCCGCGACGGCGGCCGGGGTGCTGGGGCTACGACGCGGCGACGTCTACTGGTGCACGGCCGACCCCGGCTGGGTCACCGGCACGTCCTACGGCATCATCGCCCCGCTCGTGCTCGGCGCCACCAGCGTCGTGGACGCCGGTGACTTCGAGGCGCGGCGCTGGTACGAGCTGCTTGCCGCCGAGCGCGTCGAGGTCTGGTACACGGCGCCCACGGCGCTGCGGATGCTCATGCGGGCGGGGGACGAGCTGGCCGGCGAGCACGACCTGTCGGCGTTGCGGCACGTGGCCAGCGTGGGGGAACCGCTCAACGGCGAGGTCGTGCTGTGGGGCGCCCGAGTTCTCGGCCACCCGGTCCACGACACGTGGTGGCAGACCGAGACCGGCGCGATCATGATCGGCAACCCGCCGGGGGAGGCGCCCGTGCCCGGGTCGATGGGCCGGCCGGTGCCGGGCATCGAGGCGGCCGTGCTGGCACGCGGGGACGACGGTCGGGCCCGCGTGACCGACGGGGCGGTCGAGGTGCTCACGGACCCGGACCAGGTCGGCGAGCTCGCGTTGCGTCCACCGTGGCCGTCGATGTTCCGCGGCTACTGGGGTGCGCCCGAGCGGTACGCCGCGGCGTTCGCGGGTGGCTGGTACCTCACCGGTGACCTGGCGCGGGTGGACTCCGACGGCCGGTTCTGGTTCGTCGGCCGGGCCGACGACGTCATCAAGAGCGCGGGCCACCTCGTGGGACCGTTCGAGGTGGAGTCGGTGCTGATGGAGCACCCGGCGGTCGTCGAGGCCGGGGTCATCGGCAAGCCGGACCCGGTTGCCGGAGAGCTTGTCAAGGCGTTCGTGACGCTACGGTCCGGGGTCGAGCCGGACGAGGCGCTGCGCGCGGACATTCTCGCCTTCGGTCGCCGGCGGCTCGGCTCGGTCGCACCGCGCGAGGTCGACTTCGACCAGAACCTGCCGCACACGCGCAGCGGCAAGGTGATGCGGCGCCTGCTGCGGGCCCGTGAGCTGGGACTGCCCGAGGGCGATCTGTCCACGCTGGAGGGCGTGTCATGAGCGACCGGCTGCACCTGCTGCGGGAGATGCTGCGCGTGCGCCGCTTCGAGGAACGCTGCGTGGAGCTGTACAGCGCGCAGCGGATCCGCGGCTTCATGCACCTGTACGTGGGGGAGGAGGCCGTCGCCGTCGGTGTCTGCGACGCGCTCGACCCGCAGGACGCCGTGGTGTCGACGTACCGCGAGCACGGGCACGCACTCGCCCGCGGGATGCCGATGGAGTCGCTGATGGCCGAGATGTTCGGCAAGGTCACCGGGTGCTCACGAGGCCGCGGCGGGTCGATGCACCTGTTCGACGTCGCACGGCGTTTCTACGGCGGCAACGCGATCGTCGGCGGCGGGCTGCCGCTCGCGGTGGGGCTGGCGCTCGCTGACCGGATGCGGGGGCAGACGCGGGTGACCACGTGCTTCTTCGGCGACGGCGCGGTGGCAGAGGGCGTGTTCCACGAGTCGATGAATCTCGCCGCGCTGTGGCGGCTGCCGGTGCTGTTCGTCTGCGAGAACAACCTCTACGCGATGGGAACCGCGCTCGCGCGGCACCAGGCGCAGACCGACCTGGCCCTGCGGGCCGCCGGGTACGGGATGGTGTCCTGGGCGGTCGACGGCATGGACGTCGACGCCGTCGCCTCCGCCGCCCGGCGCGCAGTCGCCCTGGTGCGCTCGGGTACCGGCCCGTGCTTCCTGGAGATGCGGACCTACCGCTTCCGGGCCCACTCGATGTACGACTCGGACCGCTACCGCGACAAGGCCGAGGTCGAGGCGTGGAAGCAGCGGGACCCGCTGCCCGCACTGGCCCTGCGCCTGCGCGCCGACGGTTCTCTGGACGACGAGACCTGGCAGGCGATGGAGGCCGAGGTGGCACGGGAGGTCGACGCCGCCGTGGAGGCCGCGGAGGCCGCGCCGACCGAACCGGTCGAGGACCTCACCCGCTTCGTCCGCTCCGAGTCGGCGCCGTCATGACGACGACCACGCTCACCAGCTACCGCGTCGCGGTCCGGGAGGCGCTGCGGGAGGCGATGCACCGCGACGAGCGGGTGTTCCTCATGGGCGAGGACGTCGGCGCGTACGGCGGCTCCTTCGGCGTGAGTCTCGGGCTGCTGGAGGAGCTCGGGCCGGAGCGGGTCCGCGACACCCCCCTGTCGGAGGCCGCGTTCGTCGGTGCCGGGATCGGTGCGGCGATCGGCGGGATGCGCCCGGTCGTCGAGGTGATGACCGTGAACTTCAGCCTGCTCGCGCTCGACCAGATCCTCAACAACGCGGCGACCTTGCTGCACATGTCCGGCGGACAGGTGAACGTGCCCCTCGTCGTCCGGATGACGACCGGCGGCGGACGGCAGCTGGCGGCGCAGCACTCCCACAGCCTGGAGGGCTGGTACGCGGCGATCCCGGGGTTGACGGTGCTCGCGCCGGCGACGGTCGCCGACGCCCGCGGCATGCTGTGGCCGGCCCTGCTCGACCCCGACCCGGTGCTGATCTTCGAGCACGGGGGCCTCTACAACGTCGAGGAGCCTCTCGCGGACGACGCCGGCCCGGTGGACATCACCAGGGCGGCGGTGCGACGTCCCGGCACCGACGTGACCCTGATCGCCTACGGCGGGACGCTGTCCGTCGCCCTGGCCGCGGCCGACCTGCTGGCCGACGACGGCGTGGACGCCGAGGTCGTGGACCTGCGCGTGCTGCGGCCGCTCGACGACGAGACCGTCGTCGGGTCGGTGCGCCGCACCCACCGTGCGGTGGTGGTCGACGAGGGCTGGCGCACAGGCAGTCTCGCGGCCGAGGTCAGTGCCCGGATCACCGAGCAGGCGTTCTACGACCTCGACGCGCCGGTGCAGCGAGTCTGCTCGGTGGAGGTGCCGATGCCGTACGCCCGCGACCTCGAGCAGGCGGCGCTGCCTCAGCCCGGACGCGTCGTGGACGCGGTACGTGCGGTGGTGGGCTGACGTGGCCGACTTCGTGATGCCGTCCCTCGGCGCGGACATGGAGGAGGGCACCGTCCTGCAGTGGCTGGTGAAGCCGGGGGACGTCGTCCACCGCGGGGACGTCGTCGCCGTCGTGGACACCGACAAGGCCGCCGTCGACGTCGAGGTGTTCTCGGACGGCGTCGTCGAGGAGCTGCTGGTCCCGGAGGGAACGCGGGTGCCGGTGGGCACTCCGCTCGCCCGGCTCGCGCCGGGCGGCGCGGCCGTCGCAACCGCCCCGACCCCGGCCCCGGCAGCGTCGGCCCCGGCAGCGCCGGCCCCGGCAGCGCCGGCCCCGGCAGCGCACGCGCCGGCGACCTCTCCGCTGGTGCGCAAGGACGCTCGGTCTCACGGTGTGGATCTGGCGCGAGTGCACGGCAGCGGCCCGGGTGGACGGGTGCGACGCGCGGACGTCGGTCGTCCCACCCGGCCGCCGGTCTCGCCGTACGCCAGGCGTCTCGCGCGCGAGCAGGGCGTTGACCTCGCCTCTGTGCGCGGGACCGGCCCGGGTGGTGCCGTGCGGGCCGACGACGTGCGGGCGGCGGCCACGGTCGCGCCGGCCCCGGCCCCGCGTGCGGCGTCACCGATGCGGGTGTCACCGATGCGCGAGACCATCGCCCGCGCCATGACGCGGTCGTGGCGGGAGGTGCCGCACTACCACTTGGCGTCGACCATCGACCTGCACCCGGCCGTGACGTGGCTGCGGCAGATCAATCTCGACCGGCCGGTCAGTGATCGGGTCGTGCCGGCGGCGCTGCTGCTCAAGGCCACCGCCCTTGCGCTGCGAGACGTGCCGGAGCTCAACGGGTTCTGGGCGGACGACGCCTTCGCCGGGTCGCCCACGGTGCACCTGGGCGTGGCGGTGTCGCTGCGCGGTGGGGGACTGGTGGCGCCGGCGCTGCTGGACGCCGACCAGCTGCCGCTGGCGGACCTGATGCGCGGTCTTCGTGACCTCGTCGAGCGAGCCCGGCGCGGCCGGCTGCGCCGCGAGGAGCTCGAGTCGGCGACGGCGACCGTGACCAACCTGGGCGACCTGGGGGTCGAGGTCGTGCACGGGGTCGTCTACGCGCCGCAGGTCGCGCTCGTCGGTTTCGGTCGCGTCGTGGAGCGGCCGTGGGCGGTCGACGGGATGGTCGGTGTCCGGCCGGTCGTCACGGCGACGCTCGCCGCGGACCACCGGGCGACCGACGGGTTCACCGGTGCCCGCTTCCTGGCAGCCGTCGAGAAGTACCTACAGCGTCCGGAGGGGCTGTGAGCATGGGCATCGACGAGGCCGACCGCGTCGTTCGTAGCGCCGTCCTGGGTATCGTGCCGGATGCCGACCTCGACGAGGTCGGGGCCGACGAGGACCTGCGTGACGCGCTCGAGCTGGACTCCCTGGACTTCCTGGCCTTCGTGGAGACGTTGGCCTCGGGCACCGGCGTGCGGCTCGACGAGGACGACTACCCGCGGCTGCGTACGCTGCGCGGGGCGGTGGAGCTCATCGCCCAGCGCAGCTGAGCAGCTGAGGAGCCGTCTCGCGCAGGAATGCCGCACGTTCGTCGGGTCGCTGTGCGGCGAGCTCCTCGACCACGATCTGGAGGGCGCCCGGGCGGGCGAGCCCCAGGATGGGGACGTCCACGTGCGGCCCGTCCGGGCGGGTGTCCAGCGGCACCAGGATCCGCCGGGGTGCGAAGGTCCACGACGTGGCACCGGGGCGGCCGAGGATGCGAACGACGGGCCTGCGCGGACGTGGCACGACGACCTCGGCACCTGTGACATCCTCCCAGGCGAGCTGCGCATCGGCCCCCCAGCCCCGAAGCGCGACGTGCCGGTTCGTCAGCGTGACGTCCGGACGGCGCAGCAGAGCGCGCACGGTGTCCGGGAGGGGCAGGGCGACGAGAAGCAGCACCGGGAGGAGCAGCAGCCCGCCGCTTCGAAGCCCGATCGCGAGAGCGCCGTAGAGCACCAACGCGCTCAGCGCACCCAGGACGAGAACGTTCGCCACCGGCACATGGGGCCGTAAGCGCAGGTGAAGCTCTGGTCCGTCCGCGGTCTCGCGCGTGGTGATCGCGGACTCGACCACACGGGGTGCACGGCCGAAGATCCAGAGCGCGGCAGCCACCGCCAGGAGAACGAGCCCGATCAGCACGGCGGCCGTCGCCGTCTCGTCGCTCATGAGTGGCACGGTGAGCACGAGCACGCCGATGGCTCCCGCCACCCCGGCGCCGACAGAGGCAAGCCAACGCCTAGAAGATCGCATCCCAGGCGTCCTCCGCGAGATCACCCACTGCGGCACCGGTGTCGGCCACCTCCTGCCACCCGTCGACGATCGCATCCCCGACGTCACCGACGCTGTCGGCCCCACTTTCCCGCAGCGAGTCCACAGCTCCCGAAGTGAAGGTGCCGACGATCGTGCCGACCACGGTTCCCCCGACGAGCCTATGGCGGTACCGACCCCATTAGTGCGCTGTCCTCGCAACTTCGCAACTCGGTCGGTTCGGAAGGGCAACCCGATCGACGGGCGGACGCCTGTCGAATCGTCACACGCGCAGTAGATGGGCCGGATGCTTTGCGTCACAGGGTTCTTGCACGATCCTGATTGTCGGTGGTGCCCTCTAGCGTTGCCGCATGACGACGACAACGGCTGTGGCAGAACGACTTCGGCGGGCGCTGCGCCCGGAGCCCGAGCCGGTGGAGCTAGTCCCGGTCGAGGATGCCGAGCAGGGAAGGCGCCTGCAGGACGGTGAGCGGTGGGCGGCGGTCGTGTCGCGGCCGGCGCTGCAGCGCATGGCGCCCGGCCCCGAGGTGGCGGCACTGGTCGCCTCGATGGACCCGGCGCACCTGGCCGGCTACGACCTCATCGAGTACATCGCCGCCCTGGCGCGGCTGGAGGCCTGGGTCGAGGCGGCCAAGGATGTCGCGTGGGCCGAGCTGGCCCGGCGGCGTCCGGCGCCGGTCGAGCCGAACCGGCGGGGCGAGGCGCGCGCGGACGACGAGCGCGGCATCTCGGAGTTCGCCGCTGACGAGATCGCCGCCCGGCTCAAGCTGCCGCGGCGCGCCGTGCAGATCCGGCTCGCGGAGGCGGTCGACCTGACGAGCCGGTTGCCGGCGACGCTGGAGGCCTTGCGGAAAGGGGAGATCTGCCGGGCGCGCGCCCGCGTTGTCATCGAGCACACCGTGACGCTGACGGCGAACAAGGCTCGTGCCGTCGAGGAGTACGTGCTGCGCCGCGCGCCGCAGCAGACTGCCCGGCAGCTGCGGCCGTGCGTGCAGCGGCGAGTGCTGCGCGTGGACCCGGACGCCGCACGGGCTCGGCACGAGAAGGCGCGAGCGCGGCGGGCGGTGTGGCTGCGTCCCGAGCCGGACGGGATGGCGACGCTCGGCATCCACCTGCCCGCGGAGGACGCGATGTCGGTGTTCCACGCGCTCGACGGTCGGGCACGGGCACTGCGTCAGGCAGGTGACGCCCGACCGCTCGACGCGTTGCGTACCGACGCGCTCGTCGAGCTCGCTCGGCACGCGCTGGAGAACTGTCCGACACCGCTGGCCACGCGTCAAGGACGCAAGCCGCAGGTGCACGTGGTCGTGGCCGCCAGCACGCTGCTCGGGCTCGACGACCGGCCCGCGGAGCTGCGCGGCTATGGGCCGGTGCCGGCCGACGTCGCCCGCCGCATCGCGGCGGACGCAACGTGGCGGCGGCTCGTCGTCGACCCGCTGACCGGTCGGCTGCTCGACTACGGCCGCACCACCTACGCGCCACCGCAGGAGCTGCGAGACCACGTCGTGGCCCGAGACGTCACGTGCACAGCCCCGACGTGCATGCATCCAGCGGAGACCGGCGAGATCGACCACGTGGTGGTGTTCCCGGAGGGGCCGACCAGTGCCACCAACACCCATGCACCGTGCACCCACGACCACCGGGCCCGGCACCAGGGCGGCTGGTCCGTGTCCCGGGACGACGGCGGCGTCACGTGGACGAGCCCGACCGGCCACGCCTACCGCACCGACGTCCCACCGGTGCTCGGCGACTGGGACGCCGACGACCTCGGCGCCGCGACGCTCGAGGAGCTGCGCGCAGCCTTGAGCGCGACGGACGCTGCCGGCGCCGGGCCCGAGCCGGCGGACGCCGACGAGCCGGAGGAGCCCCCGTTCTGACCACCTGACCACGAGCCGAGGTCGCTGCCGGTCGCTCGTGCGTGTCGTCCACCTGCAGCGCCACGGGGAGCGCTCCGGCCGCCCGGTGCCTCCACCTCCAGTACGACCACGCGACCGCCGTTCCAAGGCCGGCTGATTCACCACAGGACGGCACCGATCCAGCCCATCACCACGGCCGCGACTGCGAACCAGGAGCCGCAGCCGCCGCACCGCCAGCCGTAGCGGTGGGCCGAGTGCGCCCTAGTGAGCACATCGATGCCTGAGGAGTATGCTTTTCTGCATGCGCACGACTCTGAACCTTGATGACCAGCTCATGCGGCAGGCCAAGGAGGAGGCGGCGCGATCGGGCCGCACTCTCACGTCGGTCGTCGAGGACGCGCTGCGTGAGGCCCTGTCACGTCGCGCGGCTGCGCCGGTCGAGCCGTACCAGGTGCGGCCTTTCGCGGGGTCGGGCCTGTGCCCGGGTGTCGACTTGAACGACTCGGCGGCTCTCCTCGACCTCATGGACGAGGACGCGTGATCCTCTTCGACGTCAACGTGCTCGTACTCGCGCTGCGCGCCGACGCTCCTCAGCACGATCGCTACCGGCGGTGGTTGGAGGAGGCAGTCTCCACGCCTCTCGCGTTCGGACTTGCCGAGATGGTGCTCAGAAGCGCCGTACGGGTCCTCACCCATCCCCGCGTCTTCCAGCCACCGACGCCCCTGGATCATGCGCTGGACGAGCTCGGCAGGCTTCGCGCACGACCGAACTGCGTTCTCGTCGCCCCTGGCCCACGGCACTGGGAGATCTTCGTCGACCTGTGTCGACGGTCAGGCGCCACAGGCAATCTCGTGCCTGACGCCTACCTCGCGGCGCTGGCGATCGAGTCGGGCAGCGAGTGGATCACCACGGATCGCGACTTCGCGCGCTTTCCCGGTCTACGGTGGCGGCACCCGTTCCAGGTCGAGTCGTAGCAGCGAGCGCTGCCAGCACCTCATCGTGCAGTCTCCGCGCATCTGTGCGACACGGCGGCAGGGACGGCTACCACTAACGAGCCCGTCGCACCTGTGGGGAAGTCACCAGCACTAGTGTCGCCGCACCAGATGGAGAGGTCGCTGTGGAGATGCTGCGTCGCTCAGCGGAGCCGGCCGGGGTGGCGCCGACCGGAGCCGTTCCGCCGCAGGACGCGGTGATCTTCGACATGGACGGCGTCGTCACGGACACCGCGAGGGTGCACGCGCAGGCGTGGAAGCAGTTGTTCGACGGTGTCCTGGCCGATCCCCGCGTGGGCGCCGCCGGGGAACCTTTCGACCCGGACGTGGACTATCGCCGTTATGTCGACGGACGGTCCCGGGAGGACGGCGTGGTGGCCTTCCTGGCGTCCCGCGGGATCGAGGTCCCGCTCGGGACGCCCGGGGACGGGCCGTCGGAGTGGACCGTGCACGGCCTGGCGGCCCGCAAGAACGAGATGTACCTGGAGCTGCTCGGCCGGCACGGGGTGCGGGTGTTCGGCGGCACGGTGGCCCTGCTGCGCCGACTGCGCGCCGGCGGTGTGCCGGTCGCCCTGGTCACGGCCAGCCGCAACGCCGCGGCGCTGCTCGCGGCAGCGGACCTGGCCGGGATGTTCGACGTTGTCGTGGACGGTCAGGTCGCGGCGGACGAGGGGCTGCCCGGCAAGCCCGACCCGGCCACGTTCGTGGAGGCGGCTCGCCGGCTCGGGGTGCCGGCGGCCAGGACCGCCGTCGTGGAGGACGCCACGTCGGGCGTCGAGGCCGCGCGTCGTGGCGGCTTCGGGCTCGTGGTGGGCGTGGCCCGGTCCGGTAACCGGGAGCAGCTGGAGCGTGCCGGGGCGGACGTCGTCGTCGAGGACGTCTCCCAGCTCGACCTGGGTGCGCTGCGAACCGACCCGTGGGTGCTCGTCTACGAGGGCTTCGACCCGGCGCACGAGGGGCACCGGGAGGCGCTGACCGCTCTGGGCAACGGGTACCTGGGCACCCGGGGGGCGGCGCCGGAGCACTCCGCCGACGGCGTGCACTACCCGGGCACGTACCTCGCCGGGGTGTACAACCGCGTGACGTCCACGGTGCACGGGCGGCAGGTGGAGGACGAGCACCTGGTCAACGCGCCGAACTGGCTGCACCTGGACCTGCGCACCGACGCCGGTCCGTGGTGGTCCGAGGGCGGTCTGAACGTGAGCCGGGAGCGCCGCGAGCTGGACCTGCGCCGCGGCGTGCTGACGAGACGCGCGGTCCTGACCGACCGAGCGGGGCGCCGGCTGAGGCTGACGCAGCGTCGCCTGGTCTCCATGGCCCGCCCTCACGTGGCCTGCCTGCAGACCACCCTGGTGGCCGATGGCTGGAGCGGCCGGCTGACTGTGGCGTCCGGCGTCGACACCGCCGTCCGCAACCGCAACGTGGCGGAGTACCGGGCCCTGGCGGACCGCCACCTGCGGTTGGTCCAGGCGCAGGAGTGCGGGGACGAGACGTTCCTCGTCGAGGTGGAGACGACGCAGAGCCAGGTGCGCATCGCAACCGCCGTCCGGACGACGGTCGCCGGCGCGGTTCCGGTTCCGACCTGGAGGTCAGGGCAGCGGCCGGGCCACGAGTTCGGCCTGCCGCTGCGGGACGGTGAGCCGGTCACGGTCGAGAAGACCGTGGCGGTGTACACCTCCCGGGACCGGGCGATTGCCTCACCCGGGCTGGCGGCAGTGGGCGACGTGTCGTGTCCGCCCGGGGCATTCGCAGACCTGCTCCCTGACCACGAGAGCGCCTGGGCGCGGCTGTGGCAGCGGTTCGGGATCGAGCTGGACGCCGACCGCCAGACGCAGCTCGTGCTGAACCTGCACGTCTTCCACCTGCTGCAGTCGGTGTCGCCGCACACCGCCGACGTCGACGCCGGGGTACCGGCCCGCGGCCTGCACGGCGAGGGCTACCGGGGCCACGTCTTCTGGGACGAGCTGTTCGTGCTGCCGGTCGTGACCCCGCACCTGCCCTGGGTCGGCCGGGCGCTGCTGGACTACCGCTACCGGCGGCTCGACACGGCACGCCGGGCCGCAGCCGACGCGGGGTTCGCGGGGGCGCTGTTCCCGTGGCAGAGCGGCAGCGACGGCCGCGAGGAGACCCCGCGGCAGCTGTACAACCTGCGGTCCGGACGCTGGATGCCGGACAACTCCCACCGGCAGCGCCACGTCGGGCTGGCCGTCGCGTACAACGCCTGGCAGTACTACCAGGCCACCGGGGACGTCGCCTGGCTGGCTCACCGGGGCGCCGACCTGATCATCGAGGTCGCCCGGCTGTTCGCCAGCATGGCGACATACGACCCGGACCAGGACCGGTTCCACATCGAGGGCGTGATGGGCCCCGACGAGTACCACGACGGCTACCCCGACGCGCCGGGAGAAGGACTGCGGGACAACGCGTACACGAACGTGCTGGCCGCCTGGGTCTGCCGGCGGGCCCGCGACGTCCTGGCCGTGACCGCCGGCCACGACTGCGACGAGCTGCACGCCCGCCTGCGGATCACCGTCGAGGAGCCCGAGCGCTGGGGTCACCTGAGCCGGCGCCTCGCCGTGCCCTTCCACGACGGCGTGATCAGCCAGTTCGCCGGGTACGAGACGCTGGAGGAGCTCGACTGGGACCGCTACCGCACCACCTACGGCAACATCGGACGGCTGGACCTCATCCTGGAGGCCGAGGGCGACACGACCAACCGCTACCAGCTCGCCAAGCAGGCCGACGTCCTCATGCTCGTGTACCTGCTCGGGCCGGACGGCCTGGAGGAGATGCTGCAGCGGCTGGGCTACCAGCCCTCGCCGGACCTGCTGGCCCGCACCGTCGACCACTACCTGGCCCGCACCGCGCACGGCTCCACCCTGAGCCGCGTCGTCCACGCCTCGGTGCTGGCCCGGATGGACCCGGCACGCGCGTGGACGACGTTCCGCGACGCGCTGACCGCCGACCTGGACGACACCCAGGGCGGGACGACGAGCGAGGGCATCCACCTCGGGGCGATGGCAGGGACGATCGACATCGTCACCCGGTCGTTCGCCGGGGTGCAGCTGCAAGACGCCGCCGTGACGTTCGACCCGCGGCTACCCGACGGGCTGGAGGCGGTGAGCTTCACGCTCGTGCACCGGGGCCAGCGGTTCCGGGTGGACATCTCCCAGGAACACGTACAGGTGTCCGCGGACCCGTGTGCCGCCAACCCGCAGGTCCAGGTCAGAGTCGGGTCGCGGAGGCTCGCCGTGTCAGATCGGGGCCACGGAGCCCGCCATGCATGAGGTGCTGGGGATGCTCGACGTGTCGGGTAGACGTCCGGTTAGTGCTTCCCGACGGTCAGCAGGATGACGGAGTCCTCGACCGCCTCTACCCGGTGGCGTTCCTCCGGGACGACGAGCAAGGTCCCGGTCTGCCCCTCGGCGGCGTCGCCGGTCTGCGCGCCGACGAGCCGCACCCGGCCGGACAGCACGTGCAGCGTCGCCTCGCCGGGGTTCTCGTGGTCGTCGAGAGCGGCGCCGGCGCGCAGTGCGATGACGGTCTGGCGCAGGGTGTTCGCCTGGCCGCCGAAGACGGTGACGGCGGCCCGGCCGCTGCCGGCGGTGACCGCGGCCTCGGCCTGCTCGCGGGCGACGGCTCCCAGGTCGACGTGGTCCATCAGCCCACCCTCTCCCACCCGCGCCGCGGCGTCCGGCTGCCGAGGCACAACACGGCGACAAGAACTGGGGCGAACCTAGCACTCCAACTCCAACCCCGCCGTGATCATGCAATCCCGCCACCACGACAGGGTGGCGGGATTGCATGATCACGAGGGGGTGGGGGAGGGTGGCGGCCGTGACCGTCCGTGACCTGGTCCGGCGCAGCCGCCGGGACCTGCTCCTGGCCGCCGGGGTGATGGCCTGGATCGGCGTAGTCCTGTGGCTGGACCGCTCCGGGCCGATGCTCGAGCAGGTGGCGCTCGGCGTCCTCACCTGGGGGGTGCTGATCGCTCTGCTCCGTCGCGAGACCCCGCTCGTGCGGGCCCAGACCGGTGTGGTCGTCGTGCTCGCCACGATGGTCGAGTACACGTTCTCCCCGCTGCTCGAGGCGTACACGTACCGGCTGGAGACCGTGCCCGCGTACGTGCCGCCCGGGCACGGGCTCGTCTACCTCGCCGCGCTGGCGCTCGGCCGCAGCGAGCTGTTCCAGCAGTGGTCCCGCCCGCTCGTCGCGGCGACGGTCGTCGTCGGCGGGGCCTGGGCGGTGCACGGCGTGACGCTGGCCGAGCGGCACGACGCCCTGGGCGCGTTCTGGTTCGCCTGCCTGCTCGGCTTCCTCGCCTGGGGCCGCTCCCGGACGCTCTACGTGGGGGCGTTCGTCGTCGTCAGCTGGCTGGAGCTGGTCGGGACGGCGTGGGGCACCTGGCAGTGGGCCGAGCGGGACCCGGTCCTGGGGGTCGTCACCCAGGGCAACCCGCCGAGCGGGGCCGCCGGCGGCTACGGCTGGTTCGACCTGTGGGCGATCCTGCTCGCGCCGTCCGTGCTGTCCTGGTGGAGCACCCTGAGGACGTCGTCGTGCAGGTGCCCGTTCGTGGCCAGGGCGCTGCCGCCGAAGGGACCGGGGACGCCGTCCAGCGAGGTGAACCGGCCGCCCGCCTCGGTGACGACGGGGACGAGCGCCGCCATGTCGTGCACCTCGAGCTGGGGTTCGCAGGCGATGTCGACCGCGCCCTCGGCGAGCAGCGCGTACGACCAGAAGTCGCCGTAGGCGCGGGTGCGCCAGCACCGACGGGTGAGGTCGAGGAACTGCGGCAGCGACCCGCGCTCCTCCCAGCCGGCGAGGCTCGAGTACGACAGTGAGGCGTCGGGGAGCCGCCGGACGTCGGAGACCCGCAGCCGGGTGGCCGAGGACAGCCGTGGCCCGCTCCACGCCCCGGAGCCGACCGCGGCCCACCAGCGGCGGTTGAGCGCGGGAGCCGACACCACGCCGAGCACCGGCTCCCCGTCGTCGACGAGGGCGATGAGCGTGGCCCACACCGGCACGCCGCGGACGAAGCTCTTCGTGCCGTCGATCGGGTCGACGACCCACTGCCGCGGGCCGTGTCCGGTCGGTGCGTACTCCTCACCGATGACCGCGTCCCGAGGCCGGGTGCGCCCGAGCTGGGCCCGCACCAGCTGCTCGGCGCCGCGGTCGGCGTCGGTGACCGGGCTGAGGTCCGGCTTGGCCTCCACCCGCAGGTCCTGGGCGCGGAAGCGCTCCATCGTCAGGCCGTCGACGGAGTCGGCGATGACGTGGGCCAGCCGCAGGTCGTCGTCGTAGCCTCGGTTCACCCCGTGCACGCTACCGGTGCGCCAGCCGGTCCGCTGCCGCCACGGCGAGCGTGCCGAGGGCGTTCGACGCGGCGTGGACGACGAGGGGTGCGGTGACGCTGCCGCTGCGCCGGTGCAGCGCGGTGAGGAACCAGCCGGCCAACGACGTGCTCACCACGGCCGCCGCGGTCGACCCGGCGAGCCGCCGGGGCGCCCGGACGCCGTCGGCGCGGGCCGCCTCGAGCGCCGGCCGCACGTGCCACAGACCGAACACGACCGCCGCGGCCTGCTCGGCGCGCCGCCGAGGCAGCAGCCGGCCGAGGACCGCGGGCAGGACGGCGCGGAACGCGATCTCCTCCCACAGCGCCGTCCCCACGGGGACCCGCAGCGCGACGTGGTGCGCGACCTCGCGACCGGACAGCTCGGTGATCCGCTCGTCGGCCAGCAGCCGGCGCAGCCCCGGGACGGCGACCGCGGCGGCGATGCCGCCGGCGACCACTGCGGCCAGGGTTCCGCCGAGGCGCAGCCCGGCGGGGACGCGCGCGAGCTCGGTGCCGAGCTCGGCGGGGGTGATCCCTCGGGCCCGTGCCAGGACCAGTAGGCCCGCGGCGGCCGCGCTGTTCGCCGGGACGTAGCGGCGGGAGTGCCAGTCCGTCGCGCCGAGCCCGTTGTTCCAGGCGGCGAGACCGAGGGTGACGGCGGCCGCGGTGACCGCGTCCCCCCGGGTCACCCGTCCGCCTCGGTGCGGCTGCGCAGCAGCCGGCGCAGCGAGTCCAGCCGGGCCCGGCCGTGCGGTCCGGCGTTGCCCGCCTCGACCCACGCGTCCAGGGCGCAGTCCGGCTCGTCGTGGCTGCAGCCGCGGGGGCAGCCGGCGCTGCCGGGCTCGAGGTCCTCGAAGGCGCGCAGCAGGTGCTGCGGCTGCACGTGCGCGAGCCCGAACGAGCGGATGCCCGGGGTGTCGGTCACCCAGCCGGACCGGCCGGGCAGCCGCAGCGCGACCGCCGAGGACGAGGTGTGCCGTCCCCGTCCGGTGACGGCGTTGACGCTGCCGGTGGCCCGGTCGGCGTCCGGGACGAGGGCGTTGACGAGCGTGGACTTGCCGACCCCGGAGTGGCCGAGCAGCACGGTCTCGTGCCCGGCCAGCCGGGCGCGGACGTCCTCCACCCCGTCGATGGAGCCGTCCGGACGACGGCGGGTCACGAGCGTGGTCAGGTCGAGGTCGCGGTAGGCGGCCAGGAACGGGGCGGGGTCGGCGAGGTCGGCCTTGGTGAGGCACAGCAGCGGCGTGATGCCCGCGTCGTACGCAGCGACGAGCGCGCGATCGACCATCCGGTGCCGGGGCGCGGGGTCGGCGACCGCGGTGACGACGACCAGCTGGTCGGCGTTGGCGACGACGACCCGTTCGACCGGGTCGCTGTCGTCGGCGGTCCGGCGCAGCACGGTGGCCCGTGGCTCGACCCGGACGATCCTGGCGAGGGCGTCCGTCGTCCCGCTGACGTCGCCGACGACTCCGACCCGGTCGCCGACGACGATGCCGGTGCGCTGGATCTCCCGCGCCCGCATCGCGACGACGACCCGCTCGGTGGGGCCGTCCTCGTCGACGAGCGTGGTGTACCGGCCCCGGTCGACGGTGAGGACCCGGCCGGTGACGGCGTCCTCGTGCCGTGGCCGGTCCTTCGTCCGGGGTCGAGACCCTCTGGGGTTGGGGCGGATCCGGACGTCGCTCTCGTCCAGGCGTCGCGTCGACCGGGAGGTCACCCGGTGGCCTCCCGGGCGGGCTGGAGCATCCGCGACCACATGCCGGGGAAGTCCGGCAGGGTCTTCGCCGTGGTGCCGACGTCCTCGACCTGGACTCCGGGCACCCGCAGGCCGATCACCGCGCCGGCGGTGGCCAGCCGGTGGTCGCCGTAGGTGTGGAACACCCCCGCGTGCAGCGGGGCGGGGCGGACGACCAGACCGTCGGCGGTCTCGGTGACGTCGCCTCCCAGGCCGGTGATCTCCCGGGCCAGCGCCGCGAGCCGGTCGGTCTCGTGGCCGCGAAGGTGCGCGACGCCGGACAGCCGGGAGGGGGTGTCGGCGAGGGCGGCGAGCGCGGCCACCGTGGGGGTGAGCTCTCCGGCGTCGTGCAGGTCGGCGTCCACCCCGTACAGCTCGCCGGTGCCCCGCACGGTGAGGCCGTCCCGCTCGAGGGTCACCTCGGCTCCCATCGAGTCGAGCAGGTCCCGGATCGCGTCGCCGGCCTGCGTCGTCCACTGCGGCCAGCCCGGGACGGTGACGCGACCCCCGGTGACGGCCGCGGCGGCCAGGAAGGCGGTGGCGTTGGACAGGTCCGGTTCGACCTGGACGTCCAGTCCGCCGATCTCCCCGGGCTCGACCCGCCAGGTGTCCGGCTCGAGGTCGTCGACGACGACGCCGACGTCGCGCAGCGCCTCGACGGTCATCGACACGTGCGGCCGGCTCGGGATCGGCGCGCCGGTGTGCCGAACGGTGAGGCCCCGCTCGAAACGGGCCGCGGCCAGCAGCAGCCCGGAGACGAACTGGCTGGAGTCCGTGGCGTCGATGGCGACCTCGCCGCCGGTCACGGTGCCGGTGCCGTGAACGGTGAACGGCAGACCCCCCCGGCCGTCGTCGCTGACCCGGACGCCGAGAGCGCGCAGGGCCTCGAGGACCGCTGACATCGGCCGCTCGCGGGCGCGGGGGTCCCCGTCGAACCGGACGTCGCCGGCGGCGAGGGCCGCGACCGGGGGCAGGAAGCGCATGACCGTGCCGGCGAGACCGCAGTCGACGGAGCCGCCGTGCAGGGGGGCCGGCGTGACGAGCCAGTCCTCACCGAACGGGGACGCTCCCGGGACGTCCTCGATGCCGGCGCCGAGGGCCCGCAGGGCACCGGCCATGAGCAGGGTGTCGCGGGAGCGCAGCGGCGCCCGGAGCCGGGACGGCTGAGCGGCCAGGGCGGCGATCACGAGGTAGCGGTTGGTCAGCGACTTGGAGCCGGGCAGGGTGACGGTCGCGTCGACGGGCCGGTCCGGGGTCGGCGCCGGCCACAGCGGCAGGCTCATAGGTGGCGAGCCTACGACCCGGTGCGGTGCACGGAACGCTCGCTCTCGGACCCTGACGCCTCGGACCCTGACGTCTCGGACCCCGACGCCTCAGACCCCGACGGCGCTGCCGGCACGCCGCGCCGCCCGCTCAGCCTCCCGGCGAGCCTGCCGCGCCACGGTCCGCGCCTCGCGGCCGGCGTGCCGGGCGGTGCGCCTGGCGTCCTTCGTCGCGTGCCGGGTCCGCCACGCCAGGCCCGGACGGCCCTCGGTGTCGACGGTGGCCAGCAGCACGCCGCCGAGCAGCCCGAGGTTCTTGAGGAAGTGGGTCCGCTGCCGGCGCTTCTCCTCCGGGTCACGCACCGTCCAGAACGGGTGCTCGACGTACGTCGTCGGGACGAGCGTCGCGGCCAGCACGGCCGAGGACACCCGGGGGAGGCGGTTGAGGGCGAGCAGCGCGCCCGCCCCGGCCATCGCCGCGCCGTTGGCCCGCACGAGCGTCTCCGGGTCGTCGGGCAGGCGCAGCGGTCCGGCGACCCGGTGCACGAGCGGGCGCGCGGCATCCGCCTTGGCGGCGGGGTGCCGGGCCTGGTCCAGGCCGGTGGCGATGAAGACGGCGGACAGCAGCGGACGGGCGATGCGGCGGACGAGCGTCATGTGCCTTGTCCTACCGCAGAACGGCCCGTGGCGCGAGACCACCGGGGCTGCGCTGCTGGCAGGCTGGGTGCCATGTGCGGCAGGTACGCGGCGAGCCGGCACCCCGACGAGCTCGCCGAGGAGTTCGAGGTGCACACGGTCGAGCTGGACCCGCCGGCCGCTCCCGGCCGCGACGGCCCCGACTGGAACGTCGCGCCGACCACGGCGAACCCCGTCGTCCTCGAGCGGGACGACGCCCGCCGGCTGCGGCTGCTCACCTGGGGGCTCGTCCCGTCCTGGGCCAGCGACCGCACCGTGGGAAACCGGATGATCAACGCCCGGGCCGAGTCGCTGCTCGACAAACCGGCCTACCGGCGCGCCGCCGCGGTGCGCCGGTGCCTGGTGCCGGCGGACGGCTGGTACGAGTGGCAGGCCAGCCCGGTCGTCACCGACGGGCGGGGCCGGCCGCGCAAGCAGCCCTTCTACATCCGCCCCGCCGACGACGAGGGTCTCGCCTTCGCCGGGGTGTACGAGCTGTGGCGGGACCCCGGCCGGGACGCCGACGACCCGGCGGCCTGGCTGGCCACGTACGCCATCGTCACGACGGACGCCGAGCCCGGTCTCGACCGGATCCACGACCGGATGCCGTTCGTCCTGCCCCGGGAGAGGTGGGAGGCCTGGCTCGACCCGGCGGTCACCGACCCGGACGACGTCCGCGGGCTGCTCGCGCCGGTGCCACCGGGTCGGTTCACCGCCGTCCCGGTCAGTCCGCGGGTGAACAACGTGCGCAACAACGGCCCGGAGCTGACCCAGCCGGCGCCGGTCGAGGAGCTGGTCGGGGTCGTCGACCCGGCGACGGGGGAGCTGCTCGGTGGCCAGGACACCGCGCTCTTCTGAGGTCGAGGTCCCGACCTCGCAGGGCCCGGCGCGGGTCCGGCTGAGCGAGCCTGCCGGACGCCCGGTCGGGCGGCTCGTCCTCGGTCACGGGGCGGGCGGCGGGGTCGACGCCCCGGACCTGCTCGCCGTCCGGGACGCGGCGGTGGCCGCAGGCTGGGAGGTGGCCCTCGTCGTCCAGCCGTGGAAGGTGGCCGGCCGCCGGGTGGCCACCGCACCCGCCCGGCTCGACGCCGCGTGGACCGAGGTGCTGCGGGCCCTGCCCGCTCGCGGGCCGCTCGTCGTCGGCGGCCGCAGCGCCGGGGCGCGGGTCGCCTGCCGGACGGCCGCGGACCTCGACGCGGTGGGGGTGTGCTGCCTGGCGTTCCCCCTGCACCCGCCGGGACGTCCCGACCGAAGCCGGGCCGGTGAGCTTCCGGACGACCGGCCGGTCCTCGTCGTCCAGGGCCGCCGGGACCCCTTCGGCAGCCCGGACGACGTCCGGGCGGCGGCACCCCACGGCCGCGCCGAGGTGGAGGTCGTCGCCGTCGACGGGAACCACGCCCTGGCAGCCGACCCGGACGCCGTGGCCGGCGCCGTCGTCGCCTGGCTCCAGCGGCTGCGGAACACACCCGGTCGCGGTGGTGTTCGCACCGGGTGAGAACGCTGCCCCGTCCCCGTCCGGAGGTCACGCCCGTGCTGGTCAACCTTGACGCCGTGCTTGCCGGCGGGGTCGCCCCGTCGCGGTTCGCGGACGGCTCAGGCGCAGCACTAGGCTCAGCGGCGATGAGCGAGGAGACGACGCGCGCCCCTCAGGAGGAGACCTCCGAGCAGCGCGCTGCCCGCTTCGAGGACGAGGCGCTGCAGTACCTCGACCAGCTGTACTCCGCGGCGCTGCGGATGACCCGTAACCCGGCGGACGCCGAGGACCTCGTCCAGGAGGCGTACACCAAGGCCTTCGGGTCGTTCCACCAGTACCGGCCCGGGACGAACCTCAAGGCCTGGTTGTACCGGATCCTCACCAACACGTACATCAACTCCTACCGCAAGAAGCAGCGGCAGCCGCAGCAGTCGCAGGCGGAGGAGATCGAGGACTGGCAGCTCGCCCGCGCCGAGTCGCACACCTCGACCGGTCTGCGCTCGGCGGAGGCCGAGGCACTCGACCGGCTGCCCGACTCCGACGTCAAGGACGCTCTGCAGGCCCTGCCCGAGGACTTCCGCATGGCGGTGTACCTCGCGGACGTCGAGGGCTTCGCCTACAAGGAGATCGCCGAGATCATGGGCACGCCCATCGGCACGGTGATGTCGCGGCTGCACCGCGGACGTCGCCAGCTGCGGGCGATGCTGGAGGACTACGCCCGGGAGCGTGGGCTGGTGCCCACGTCAGGATCGGGGGAGGACTCGTGAGCTGTGGTCGTCCGCACGAGACGGACTGTCGTGACGTCCTCGACCGGGTCTACGAGTACCTGGACGACGAGCTCACCCACCACGACCTCGTCCGCATCCGCCAGCACCTCGACGAGTGCGCCCCGTGCCTGCGGCAGTTCGACCTCGAGGTGGCGTTGAAGGCGCTCGTGCGCCGGTCCTGTCAGGAGCCAGCCCCGGACAGCCTGCGGACCCGGATCATGGCCCGGATCACCGAGGTCCGCGTCCAGCTGGACTGAGCCCGGACGCCGTCAGGCGTTGGGGCGGTTGCCGTGGTTGGCAGCGCTGTTCTTGCGTGCGCGGCGCTTACGGGCTCGCTTGCTCATCCCGGTCCTCCTCGAGGTGACGGTGGTCTGCGTGCCGGCATCGTCCCACACCGGCAGGGGCGGCTCAGCCGGCGAGGGTCCGGTTGAGGGCGTCGAGCACGGCCCGGGCCACGGCGTCCGGGTGGTCCCCGCGCACGGGCGCGGAGCCCGTCAGCACCTGCTCGCCCACCCGCGGGACACCGAGGACGAGAACGACAAGTGCGACCTCCCGGGTGGCGGTGCGGACCAGGTCCGCGGTCTCCAGCTCGCAGCGCATGCCGAGCAGCTCGCGGAGGGCCGCCAGCGTCGCCGAGGCCACGATGCGTGGCCGGTGAGAGGGCGAGAGCGGTCCGAGCGCGGAGCCGGTGAACGCGTCGTCCCCGGCGCCCAGCGTCACCTCCACCTCGTACTGGCCGCCGGCGGTGCGGGTGGCGATGCTCGTCACGACCACGCGCGCGTGGTCCGGCCGGTCCGTCGTCGCCTCGGCGGCGGAGTCCTCCTCGTGCGTCGCGTCCCGGTCGCCGATCTGGACGACGGACACGATGCGGTGGTCCAGGTCGAGGTCGAACTGGGCCAGGGCGACGGATTGGACATCGCGGACGAGCTGCTTGGCGGGCTTGCCCGGGTTGGCCAGGACGTGGATCTCCTGGGGGCGGGCGTCCGGGTCGGTGACGACGCTCACCGCACGGACGTCGGACAGCTGGCAGAGGGCGTCCTCGAGGTCGGGCAGCAGGCGTAGGGCGGGCACGGCGGGCTCCAGCGGTCGTTGGTCGCGTCGTCGCGGAGGGTAGGGCAGAATGGGCCCGGATCGCGGGACGTCAACCGATTGTCACCCCGTGACCGTTTCGGCGGTACGGCGAACGGGTGAGTCACGCTACGTCAGGGACTGTTCGCTTGACGTGGTGGCTGGCGATCACTTCACTGTACCTGGGCGTCACGCTGGTCACAGGGACCACAGCACTCCCGCGACGCCGAGCCACAACTCCAGAGCGAGCAAGCGGGGCCGACAGCTCAGCAGTCCTGCATGGCCAGTTGTCTTCACCCTCGAACGCGTATCCCACCGAGCGGAGCGGAGCGCGCGCGGACGACCAGCGGTGTCCGTGACATCACGTGAAGGATGTGATGTCGAGATGAAGATCATCGTGGCTGCGGTGGAGCGCATGCTCTCCGCGGAGGCGGTTTGGGCCTGGGAGGGTCGCTGACCCTCGACGAGCTGTCGACCCCGGTTGCCCGCTCTGACCGGAGGGACTCGTGCTTGACTTGCCGCGCGCTGCGAGGGCGTTCATCGCCCTCCTCGTCGTGCTGGACGTCGGCTACCTCCTCGCGGTGGGCCTCGTCGACCAACCGTGGCAGGACCTCCGGTGGGTACCCTTCGTGGGGTTGGCAGTACTGAGTGTTTTCGGTCATTCACTACGGATCTCTGCCCACACTACCCAAAGCATTTCTGCGGTTTTCATCGTCTATTTGGCTGCGATTCCGCTGCTTGGAGTCTGGGGCGCCGTGCTCGTCGCGACGCTGGCCGCCGTCATCCAGATCAACGGCTGGAGCCCGGTTGTTCGAGCCTTCAACGCCGCCCAGTTCGGGCTCGCCACCCTGGCTGCCGCCGTCACGTACCGTCTCGCCGGTGGGTCCTTCGACATCGCGCAGCTGAGTGGGCTGGAGTTCGTCTGGGGCAACGTGCTGCCGATGGCTTTGGCCGCCGCGGTGATGTGCGTAGTCAACGCAGCCTTCGTTATTGGCATCGTGCACTTCCACAAGGGCGTTCCGTTCTGGCAGGCCTTCTGGGGGACGGTACGGCCCGGGGCCGCTCCCTACCTCGGGTACGCCATGTTCGGCGTCCTGCTCGCCGTGCTCTGGGACGGCGCCGGCATCGGACCGCTCTCGGCCGTCCTCGTCCTCGCCCCGCTCTACGTCGCCCGCTGGGCCTGGGCCCAGTACGCCGCCGAGCAGGAGGCGTACGAGCGGACGGTGCTCGCCCTGGTCGGCGCGGTCGAGGCCAAGGACCTCTACACCCGCGGCCACAACGAGCGGGTCTCGCACGCCAGCGTCCTCATCGCCCGCCAGGTCGGCCTGGCGACGGACCGGGTCGAGATGGTGCGCTTCGCCGGGATGCTGCACGACGTCGGCAAGATCGGCGTCCCGACCCGGGTGCTGCGCAAGAGCGGCAGGCTCACCGACGAGGAGTTCGCCGCCATCGCGCTGCACCCGGTCCGCGGTCTGGAGATGGTGCGCGGTATCGAGTTCCTCGAGGACGCCTACTCCGGGATCCTGCACCACCACGAGCGGCTGGACGGCAAGGGCTACCCGATGGGGCTGTCGGGTGACGACATCCCCGAGCTGGCGCGCATCATCGCCGTCGCCGACGCGTTCGACTCCATGACCTCGACCCGCTCCTACCGCCGCGCCCGGGAGGTCGACGAGGCGCTGGTGGAGCTCGAGGCCGGCAAGGGCACGCAGTTCGAGCCCCGGTTCGTCGACGCGCTCGTCGCCGCGCTCGAGCACGAGCCGTGGGAGCCGACCCGCGCACCGGCCGCCGAGGTGGTCGCCGGCGCCGCGGACGCCGGTGGGTTCGACCACGACGATCCCGACGCCCCCTCCTTCCACCGGGGCGCACGTCCGCTGCCGGACGGCGCCGACCTGGGGACGTCGTGACCGGGCGGGCCGGGCCCGCCGTCCCGGGGACGACACCGGCCGGCGTCGTCACCGGGATCGCCGCGCTCGTCACCGTCGTGGCCACCGTGTCCGCCGCGGTGTCGTGGAGCCGCGGGGAGCTCGGTCCCGTCGTCCTGCTCGGCGCCTTCGCCGTCCTCATCGCGGCCGGTGAGCTGCTGCGTCTCAACCTGCCGGGAGACCGCGACGCGGCGCCGATCGGTGCGGCGATGGCGCTCGCGCTGGCCCTCGTGCCCGAGCTCGGTGACGAGCCGTTGACCTTCGGTGCAGGGGCGGTCGTCGCGGTCACCGCCGTCGGCGTCCTCGTCGGCGTCATGCCGCACGCCCTGGCCGGCCGCGCGCCGCGCGCGGACGTGCTGGCCCGGCGGGTGCTCACCGTGGCGATCGCCGCGGTGCTCTTCCGGTCCGTGCCGGTGGCCGGACGCCCGCTCGTCGAGCACGTCACCGACTGGGAGGACCACCGCTGGCTCGCCGCCCTGGTGATGATCGCCGTCGCGCTGCTCGCCGCAGCCGTCGACTCGGTCGTCGCCGCCGCGGTCCGGGCCGCCCGCCAGCACGCCCCGCTGCGGCCCGTGCTGGTCGACGAGGTGCGCGCCGCGGCCGGGATCAGCGCGGCCATCTCCGCCACCGGCGTCCTCGTCGCCCTGGCGGCCCGCCCGATGGACCTGCTGGCCCTGCCGGTGTTCGCCGTCCCGCTGCTGATCACGCAGTTCGCCTTCCGCCGGTACGCCATGGTGCGGCGGACCTACCTGCAGACGATCCGCTCGCTGTCCCGGCTCACCGAGATCGGCGGGTACACCGAGACCCGGCACTCCCAGCGGGTCAGCGCACTGGCCGTCGCGATCGGCCGCGACCTCGGGCTCGGCGAGTCCGAGCTGCTCGACCTGGAGTACGCGGCGCTCCTGCACGACATCGGCCAGCTCTCCCTGACCGACCCCATCCCCGGTGGCGCGACCGTGATGGCGTCCCCCGCGCAGCAGCAGACGATCGCCGAGCTGGGCGCCGGTATCGTCGCCAGCACCGGCGTCCCGGAGGCCGTCGCCGTCGCCGTCGCCCGACAGCACCGCCCCTACCGGACGCCGTCCGACCGGCTCTCCGGGGACGCCGAGGTGCCGCTGGCCAGCAGGATCATCCGAGTCGCCAACGCCTACGACGACCTCGTCGGCGAGTCCGGCGGCGAGGCCGCCCGCACCGTGGCGCTCGAGCGCATCCACCTCGGCCTCGCGCACGACTACGACCCCCGGGTGGTCGCCGCCCTGTCCCGAGTCCTCGCCCGCAGCTGAGCCGAGGTTCGACGGCCAGACGGCGTCCGCTCAAGTCGGCGCCGGAACGCACCGACACTGCTGGGGTGAGCGTCAGTGAGGTGCAGCCCGCCCAGAACGGCGACCGCCCGCCGCTGTCCGTCGTCGACTACCTGCTCGCCCTCGTCGAGCTGGCCGGCTCCGACCTGCACTGCAAGGTCGGCTCCCCGCCGCGGATCCGCATCGACGGCCGGCTGCGCAAGCTGCAGGCCCCGGAGCTGACCCCCGCGGACACCGAGCACATGGTGGCCGAGGTGCTGCGTCCCGACCTGATCGAGGAGTTCGCGGCCACGAACGAGGCCGACTTCGCCTACTCCATGCCCGGCGTCGGACGCTTCCGCGTCAACGCGTTCCGTCAGCGCGGGTCCGCCGGTCTGGTGTTCCGCCGGGTGACCTTCGGCGCCATCCCGCTGGAGGACCTCGGGGTGCCGCCCGCCGTCGGGACGCTCGCCCTCGAGCCGCGCGGTCTCGTCCTCGTCACCGGGCCGACCGGCTCCGGCAAGACGACGACGCTGGCCGGGATGGTCAACGCCATCAACACCCAGCGCGAGGTGCACATCGTCACGATCGAGGACCCGATCGAGGTGCTGCACAGCGACGAGCTCGCCATGATCAACCAGCGGGAGCTGCGGATCGACACCTCCGACTTCGCCACCGCGCTGCGTGCCGCGATGCGGCAGGACCCGGACGTCATCCTCGTCGGGGAGATGCGGGACGCCGAGACCGTCCGGGCCGCACTCACCGCCGCCGAGACCGGGCACTTCGTCATGTCGACCCTGCACACGACGGACGCGCAGGAGACGATCAACCGCATCATCGACTTCTTCCCCCCGCACGAGCAGATGCAGGTGCGGCTGTCCCTGGCCGGGTCCCTGCGCGGCATCCTGTGCCAGCGGCTCGTCCCGCGTGCCGACGGGCAGGGGCGGTGCGTCGTCATGGAGGTCTGCGTGGGCACCGGGCGGATCGCCGACGCCGTCGCGGACCCGGAGAAGACGAGCACGATCTCCGACCTCATCGCCGACGGCGGGTTCTACGGGATGCAGACGTTCGACCAGCACCTCGTCACCTACGTGCGCGACGGCCTGGTCACCCTCGAGGACGCGATGGCCGCCTCGAGCCACCCGCACGACCTCATGGTCGAGCTGCGCCGGCTCGGTCTGGTCACCTGAGCGGACCCCTGACGTAGCCTGCGGTCGGTGAGCAGCGACCCCGTCACCCGGACCTTCACCGTCACCGACGAGGACACCGCCGCCGCACTGGGCAGCGGTGACCTGCCGGTTCTCGGGACGCCGCGGCTGCTCGCGTGGTGCGAGGCCGTCACCTGTGCCGCGGTGCCGGACGCCGTCGCGGCCGGTCGGACGAGCGTCGGCACCCGCGTCAGCCTGGAGCACCTGCGGCCCAGCGCGGTCGGGTCCCGGGTGACGGTCACGGCCGAGGTCGTCGCCGTCGACGGCCGGCTCGTGCGGTTCGCCGTCCGCGCCGAGGACGACGAGCAGGGCCTGCTCGCGGTCGGCGAGGTGACCCGCGTCGTCGTCGACGCCGACCGCTTTCTCGCCCGGGTCCGGGGACCCGCGCAGGGCTGACGCCGGACCGCTATGACGAGCCCCCGCCGTCCTGGGCTGCGTCACCCGTGAGCGGCAGGGCGAGGACGAGCAGGTCCACGCCCGGCACCGGGGTCCAGTCGAGAGCCGGCTCGCGCCGGAACCCCAGGCGGCGGTAGATGCGGTGGGCCGCGTGCGAGTGCGGCTCGGTCGACAGCACGAGCCGGCGGGCGCCGTCCGCACGGGCCCCGTCGATGCACGCCTGCACCAGCGCCTGGCCGACGCCACGGCCGCGCGCGTCCGGGTGGACGCCGAGCATCCGGAACTCCGCCTCCCCCGGTGCGCAGACCTCCGCCAGCGGCGACCCGTGCCGGGCGTACGTCACGCTGCCCACCACCTCGCCGCCGTCCAGCGCCACGAGGACCGTCCCGTGGGCGGCCCGCTTCCTCGCGTTCCCGACGTCCTCGAGGTAGTCCCGGTCCCCGCCGAGCCCGTCAGCCTGGTAGGCGGCGACGACCACCGCCCCGGCCGCGTCCAGCTCGTCGTCCTCGGCCGGCCGTACCCGGACCCGGCCCGTCACCGTCGCGTCGTCCACGGCCGTCATCGTGCCGTACGCGCCCAATTGCCTCTTGAGTGCCGGTTCGCACGTGCCGATGGATGACCGTGGAGCCCGGGAGCGTTCCGTCGCTGCTCACGCCGCTGCGTGATCCGCCCGCGGCGCGTCGGCGGAGCGGGCGGTACCTCAGCGTCCAGGTGAAGTTCACCATCGCCCTCGCCTGGTCCGTGCTGTGGATGGCCGGCTCCGTGTGGCTGTCACTGCCCTGGCTCCGCGACCTCGCCGACCTCACTCACCCTGTCATCGCCGTCCTCGTCATCACGCTGGTGGCGTACCTCCCGGGCGGCGTGGTCGCGTTCCTCGCCGCCAGCCTGGTGCTGGACCGGCAGCCGTCCCTGCGGGTGACCTCCCCGACGACCCCAGTGACCGTCGTCATCGCGGCGCGCAACGAGGTTGCCGGCATCGGGACGACGCTGCGCTACCTGGCGAACCAGGACTACGCCGGGCCGGTGACGGTGGTACTGGCGGACAACGGCTCCGCGGACGGCACCGCCGAGGTCGCCGCTCAGGCTGCTCAGGACCTCGGCGTCCGTCTCGTCGTCGTGGACGCCCCGGTCCCGGGCAAGAGTCACGCGCTCAACGCCGCTCTGGACCGGGTGACCACCGGCCTCGTCGTCACGCTCGACGCCGACACCCTGCTGCACCCCAGTGCGCTGCGGAGCCTGGTGGCGCGCCTGGAGTCCGCCCCGGACGACGTCGTCGCCGTCGCCGGGTCGATCCTCGTCCGCAACAGCCGGGACGGGTTCTGGGCCCGGATGCAGGAGTGGGACTACTTCCTCGGCATCGCCTCGGTCAAGCGGATGCAGGGCCTGTACCAGGGGACCCTCGTGGCCCAGGGCGCCTTCAGCCTGTACCGGGCCGATGCGGTCCGGGCGGTGGGTGGGTGGCCCGACGCCATCGGGGAGGACATCGTCATCACCTGGCACCTCTTGGCACAGCGCGGCCGGGTGTACTTCGAACCCCTCGCAGTCGCCTTCACCGACGTGCCCGTGAGCCTTCGGCACCTCGCCCGGCAACGGGCGCGGTGGGCCCGCGGGATGCTCGAAGGGCTGCGTGCAGTGCCGCCGTGGCGTCAGCACACGCCCATGACCCGGCTGATGACGGGGCTCGACCTCGTCATCCCGGCTCTCGACCTCGGGTACACGCTGATCTGGATGCCGGGGCTGGTGCTCGCTCTGGCCGGCTACTACTGGGTCGTCGGCCCCTGGACCCTGTTCGTCCTACCGCTGACCCTGCTGGTCAACGTCATCCTCTACCGGTTCCAACGCCGGCACGTCTTCGGTCGGCTGGGCCTGCGGGTGCGCCGCAACGCCGTCGGCTTCGTCGCCTACGTCGTGGTCTACCAGATGGTGATGTCGCCGGTGGCCGTGTACGGCTACCTCCAGGAGCTCGTGGGCAGCAGGAGGCGCTGGAAGTAGCGGTCTGTCCCCTCCTTACTCTCGGCCGAGCGCGTCGGCCAGCACCGCCCCCAGGACGTCGAGCGACTGCGGCCCCGGCTCCTCGGGCAGGTGCGGCAGCAGCACCTGCGGCATCTCGCCGAGGTCGGCGTCGATCCGGTCCAGCCACGCGCGCTGACCGCGGACCTGCGCCGCGAGGAACGGGTCCGCGCTGCCGCTCGGCAGCACCCGGTTGACGACGAGCAGGCCCAGCGGCAAGCCGCCTGCTCGCAGGGCGTCCCGTGCTCGTGCGGTCTCCAGCACGGCGAGTCGTTCGGGCACGACGACCAGGTGGACGGCGGACTCGTGCCGCAGCAGATCACGCACGGCGGTGAGCCGGTCGCGTCGCGCCCGCAACCGGGTGGCGACCGGGTCCGGAGCCGGTTCGGCGTCCTCCCGGGCCAGGGCGCGGGCCAGGGAGTCGGTCCGCAGGAACGATTCGCGGGTGCGCAGCAGGCCGTCCACCCAGCCGGACAGCAGGTCCGGCAGGGTGAGCAGCCGCAGCGTGTGCCCGGTCGGAGCGGTGTCTACGACGACCCGGTCCCAGGTGCCCGCGGCCACCGCGTCGAGCAGGACGTCGGACAGCCGGTCGAGCAGCGCGCTCTCCTGGGTGCCGGGGCTGGCCAGCGCCGCGTCCAGGTGCCGCCGTAGCGCGGGCATCACCGCTGCCGGGACGACGTCGCGGGCGTCCTCGGCGATTCGCGCCACGTGCTCGCGGGCCACCTGCTCGGCGTCGATCTCCAGCACCGACCACCGGTGTCCGGCCGGGACCGGGTCGCGCCGGGGGTGCACCCCCAGCAGGTCGGACGTCGAGTGGGCGGGGTCGGTCGACACGAGGAGGGTCCGGTGGCCGTGGCTGGCGAGCAGCCTGGCGAGGGCCGCGGCCACCGTCGTCTTGCCGACCCCGCCCTTGCCGCCGACGAGGTGCACCCGGACGCCGGTGAGCGCCTCAGCAGCAGGCACTGCCGGACAGCCGGTCGATGCCCCGGGAGACGTGCAGCTGGTGGGTGCGGGTCAGCAGCCACGGGTACACCTCGAGGGCGTAGTACGACACCGGGCTCTGGGCCCCCATCGCCTCGAGCAGCAGGACGCCGAGCAGCTCCTCCTCCTCGCGACGCGCCTCTCGCCGCAGCTCCGTGCGCCACCGGGCCACGAAGACCGCGTCATGAGCGGCCTCGAGGCGACGCCAGGCCCGCGTCAGCCGGTCCACGGTCGGTCCGAGACCGGCTCCGACGGCTCGGTGGTGTCATGCCGACGGGCCGAGCGCAGCGCGATCGCCGCCTCGACGATGAGCCAGATCGCCAGGACGAAGATGATCGCGTCCAGCGGGGCGAGCACCCACTGGCCCTCCTCGATGAAGTTCCTGAGGTTCACGACCAGCGCCCACGACGTCATCACCAGCAGGAAGACCAGCGGCACGAGCACGGGCAGGCTCGGCCGCCCGCTGCGGGTCACCCACACCGCGATGACCGCCAGAGCGAGCCCGGCGGTGAGCTGGTTCGTGGTCCCGAACAGCTGCCACAGCACCCCGAAGGTGTAGCCGGCCTCGCCGCCACCGGGCAGCAGCGCCATCACCAGCGGCACGATGACTGCCACCAGGGACGCGAGCGTGAGGTTGCGGGCCAGCGGCCGGAACCCGGCGGACTCGGAGATCTCCTGGATGACGTACCGCTGGAGACGGACGCCGGTGTCCATCGTCGTCGCGGCGAAGCTGATGACGACCACCGCGGCGAAGACGGCGGCGACGTCCAGCGGGACCGCGAGGTTGTTGGCGAAGTTCGCCACGCCCTGGACGAAGTTGTTGGTCGCCCCGCCCGAGGCGGTGGCGAAGTCGACGTAGAAGGCCTCCCACTCCACCTGGGTGGCGGCGAGGCCGGCGGAGACGGCGAGGACCGATCCCATCGCGAGGCTGCCCTCACCGGCCGCGCCGACGTACCCGACGTAGCGGGCGTCGGTGTCCTTGTCGAGCTGCTTGGCCGTCGTCCCGCTCGCCACGAGGGAGTGGAAGCCGGAGATCGCCCCGCAGGCGATGGTGATGAACAGGAACGGGAAGATCGGTGGTGAGCCCTCGGGGACGTCGTTGAGCACCGGGGCGACGATCCGGTCCATCCCGACGAGCATGCCCAGCAGGATGACCCCGAGCGCGATGAACAGCTGGTGGGAGTTGATGTAGTCCCGCGGCTGCAGGAGCACCCACACCGGCAGCCGGCTGGCGAAGAAGGTGTAGACGAACAGGATGATGACCCACAGGTCGCGCGGCCGGTCGAAGCCGAGGTCCGTCGCCAGCGGGGTGATGTCCAGCGGCACCTGCTCGCCGACCCAGATGAAGAAGTACAGGATCGCCACCCCGACGAGCGAGGGCACCAGCGCCGAGCTGCGGGTCCGGTAGATGTACTGCCCGATGCCGATCGCGAACGGGATCGACAGGATCACCGGCAGCACCGCTCCGGGGTTGGCGACGAACAGGTTGCCGATGACGACGGCGAACACGGCGTTCACCAGCGTCAGCAGGAAGAAGATGATCAGCAGGAACAGGATGCGCGCCCGCCTGTTGATCACGTCGCCGGCGAGAGTGCCGATGCTGCGGGCCTTGTGGCGGACCGAGACGACGATGGACCCGAAGTCGTGGACGCCGGCGGCGAAGACGGTCCCCAGCACGATCCACGCCAGCGCCGGACCCCAGCCCCAGAACACCGCGATGGCCGGTCCGACGATGGGTGCCGCGCCGGCGACCGAGGTGAAGTGGTGCCCGAACAGCACGTGCTTGTTCGTCGGCACGAAGTCCACGCCGTCACGCAGCTCGTGCGCGGGCGTCACGAACGCGGGGTCGAGGCCGAAGACGCGCCGGGCCAGGTACGCCGAGTAGTAGCGGTAGCCGACGAGGAAAATGGCCAGGACGGCGACAGCGACGACGATGGCGGGCATCGGAGTCCTCCCGTGACGGTCGGCGGCCCCGTTGTCGCCGAACCTGGCGGCGACGCTAGTGTCCGCCTTGTCCGAGATCAAGGGCTCTGGTGGCGGACGGTCGGGGAGGCGGAGCGGTGCTCGAGCAGCCGGTGCAGGACGTCCTCGTCCGCTCGGTGCGTGCCGCGGCCACCGCGGAGGTGTGCTGGACCGAGGACGCCGCTCCGGCCGGCCGTCCCGTCGTCCCGCTGCTCGACGTCGACCACCCGGTCCTGGCCGTCCCCTACGCCGAGGCGGGTTGGGCGCGTTCCCTGGCCACGCGCCCCCGCGTCGTGCTCACCCTGTCCGACCCCCGCCTGACCGCGTCGGGGTGGGCGCCGCTCGCGGTGACCGCCGTCCCGCGGCTGGTCGAGGACCGGGGCGGCGAGGTGTTCGTCGAGACCCTGCTCGACCAGGAGCTGCGCAAGCACCCGCCGTCCCGGGCCCTTGCCGACTCACCGTTGCTGCGCCGGGAGCACTGGTGGTACCTGCCCCGGCTGCTGGTCCACCTCGACGTCCTCGACGTCCAGCCGTTCACCGCCCGCGCCGCGCCGGACGACGCCCTGCTGGTGACGGCCGACCCCGGCGCCGTCCACGTGCCCCGAGTCCGGCCGGCCCGCGTCCCGCACTGGGGCCCTCCGCTGCAGGTGGAGCCTCTGGACGGTGAGTCGCTGCCTGACTCCGGCACCGCGATGCTCCTCGGGCACGACTTCACCGAGCCGGACCTGGAGCGGTGGTCCTCCTGGACGGTCGTCGGGCCGCTGCGCGACGGGGTCCTGGACGCCGAACCGCCGGCCGAGCGGACCGTCCCCGGGATGCCGGCCCTGCGCGAGCGTGTCCGCCGCCACAAGCGGCTGCGGCGGGCGTGCGAGCAGGGTCTACGGCTCCCGTGAGACGGACCGCGCGACCGGCGGCCGAAGCAAGGCGCGGGATCAGGCCTTCTTGGTCTCCCAGAAGATCTCGGCGATCTCGTCGATCTTCGCCAGCAGCTGGTCTGCCACCTCGACGTCGCTGCTGGCCTTGGTCCCGCCGCCACCGCCGGCGAGCTTCGTCGCCTCGTTGAACAGCTGGTGCAGCTGCGGGTACTTCTCGAAGTGCGGGGGCTTGAAGTAGTCCGTCCACAGCACCCACAGGTGGTGCTTGACGAGCTCGGAGCGCTGCTCCTTGATCATGAGCGCGCGGACCCGGTAGTCGGGGTCGTCGTTGTCGGCCATCTTCTCGGCGATGGCCTTGACGGACTGCGCCTCGATCCGCGCCTGGGCGGGGTCGTACACGCCGCAGGGCAGGTCGCAGTGAGCGCTGACCTCGACCGGACGGAGGAAACGGGAGAGCATGCTGGAGTCCCTTCCATGTTGACGTCGACGACCGGAACGATCTCCCGCGACACTACCTCGGTGCCAGACGTCGTGCAGCCGCAGCGGGGGCTCGGGCTCACCCGGGTCCGTGGCGTGTCGATGGAGCCCACGCTGCGCGAGGGGGACCTGCTGCTCGTCCGGTGGGGCGGCCGTCCCCGGCCGGGGCGGCTTGCCGTCGTCCGCCTGCCCGGGGGACGCCCGCTGTCGGTCAAGCGGTTGGCCCGCCGGGTGCCGGAGGGGTGGTGGGTGGAGCGGGACAACCCTGAGCGCGGCGTCGACTCCTGGCTGGTCGGGGCCGTCCCGGACGACGACGTGCTGGCCGTCGGGCTGTGGCGGCTGCCCCGGTGGCTCAGCGGGCGCTCCCGGGGCCTCTAGCAGCCCCTCCGGGTGTGCTGGATCACGGATCCTCCCGGGTCCTTGGTGAACGTGAGAACTTGTGGCACCCTAGCCACCTCGCGGGTGACCCCCGCCGCCGAGCCGCAGGATCCCGGCCCACCGTGTCGTGATCGTCATCCCGCGGTCGGCACCGCTCAGCGAACCGCTCCAGCGATCCAAGGGGTCACGAATGTCCGCATCCTCCGTGGAACCGGCCTGTACCGGCCACGATCCGAGCCGCCCGGTGTTCCTCATGCACCGTGGCGGCAAGCTCGAAGTGGTGCCGCGCCTGGCGCTGCGCGACCGGGCCGACCTGTCTCTCGCGTACTCCCCGGGCGTCGCCGAGGTGTCCCTCGCGATCGCCGCGGAACCGGCGCTCGTCGACACCTACACGGGACGGGCCAACACGGTCGCGGTGGTCTCCGACGGCACCGCCGTCCTGGGCCTCGGTGACGTCGGCCCGCGTGCCGCGATGCCGGTGATGGAGGGCAAGGCCCTGCTGTTCAAGCACTTCGCCGGCGTGGACGCCGTCCCGATCTGCCTCGACACCACCGACGTCGAGGAGATCGTCGACACCGTCGCCCGGATGGCGCCGACGTTCGGCGGGGTGAACCTCGAGGACATCAGCGCCCCACGTTGCTTCGAGGTGGAGCGTCGGCTGCAGGAGCGCCTGGACGTCCCGGTGTTCCACGACGACCAGCACGGCACCGCGATCGTGACGCTGGCCGGTCTCGTCAACGCCGCGCAGGTCGTCGGCAAGGACCTCGCCGGTCTGCGGGTCGTCGTCTCCGGCGCCGGTGCCGCCGGCGTCGCCGTCGCCGCCATCCTGCGCCGCGCCGGGGTGCTCGACGTCGTCGTCTGCGACAGCCGCGGGGTCGTCGAGCCGGGCCGGGCCGACCTGCCGGACCACAAGCGGCGTCTCGCCGCCACGACGAACCCGCGCGCTGTGGCCGGGTCCCTCGCCGACGCGCTGGTCGGTGCCGACGTCTACGTCGGCGTCTCCGGCGGCACGGTGCCCGAGGAGGCGGTGGCCGCGATGGCCGACGACGCCATCGTCTTCGCACTGGCGAACCCCGACCCGGAGGTGACCCCGGAGGTCGCCGCCCGGCACGCCGCGGTCGTCGGCACCGGGCGCAGCGACTACCCCAACCAGATCAACAACGTCCTCGCCTTCCCCGGGGTCTTCCGCGGCGCCCTCGACGTGCGGGCCCGCCGGGTGACCGAGGGGATGAAGCTGGCGGCGGCCCGGGCGATCGCGGACGTCGTCGAGCACCCGAGCGCCGGGGAGGTCGTCCCGAGCGTGTTCGACGAGCGGGTCGCCCCCGCGGTGGCCGCGGCGGTGGCCGCGGCTGCGCGCCGCGAGGGCGTCGCCCGCCGCTGACCCTGCCCGCCGCTGCCGTCGCCCGCGTCTGTTCGCTAGGTTCGGTCCCGTGTTCGCCGTCTACGCCGCCCGACAGTCGACCGACGACCCGCTGAGCGCGCTCGAGCTCGGCGAACGGCCCGAGCCCGAGGTGCCCGAGGGCTGGGCGCGGGTGCGGCTGCGCGCCGCCAGCCTCAACCACCACGACGTGTGGAGCCTGCGCGGCGTCGGCCTGCCCGCCGACCGGCTGCCGATGATCCTCGGCTGCGACGGGGCCGGGGTGGACGACGAGGGCAACGAGGTGGTCATCCACGCCGTCGTGTCCAGCCCGGGGTGGAGCGGGGACGAGACCGAGGACCCGCGCCGGTCCCTGCTGTCCGAGGTGTACCAGGGCACGTTCGCCGACGAGGTGGTCGTGCCGCGGCGCAACCTCGTGCCCAAGCCCGCCTCGCTGTCGTTCGAGGAGGCGGCCTGTCTGCCGACGGCCTGGTTGACCGCCTACCGGATGCTGTTCACGAAGTCCGGCGCACAGCCGGGCAGCACGGTCCTCGTCCAGGGCGCCGGGGGAGGGGTGGCGACCGCGCTCATCGCCCTCGGCTCCGCCGCCGGCTACCGGGTGTGGGCGACGAGCCGGGACGCCGACAAGCGGGCCCGCGCCCTCGACCTGGGCGCGGAGCAGGTGTTCGAGCCCGGGGAGCGGCTGCCGGAGCGGGTCGACGCGGTGATGGAGACCGTCGGCAAGGCGACGTGGGCCCACTCCCTGCGCGCGCTGCGGCCCGGTGGCACCCTCGTCGTCTCCGGAGCCACCTCCGGCGCTGACCCCTCGGCCGACCTCAACCGGGTCTTCTTCCTCCAGCTGTCCGTCGTCGGCTCCACCATGGGCACCCGGGACGAGCTGGAGCGGCTCGTCCGGTTCTGCGAGAGCACCGGCGTCCGGCCGCTCATCGACGCGACGATGCCGCTGGAGCAGGCGCGGGACGGGTTCGCCCGGATGGTCTCCGGGGACCTGTTCGGCAAGGTGGTCTTCACCCGGCCGTGACGGCTCAGGCGTCCTGGGGGACGCCGAGCCACTCGTGCCAGCCGCCGTGCAGGACCAGCCAGGCGAGCAGCCCGTAGCCGGACTGGCCCGGGTGGGTGCCGTCCCCGCCGGCGAGGTCGGCGAACCACGCGTCGTGCGCTGACAGCGGGCCGAACGCGTCGACGAACGGGACGCCGCGCCGCTGGCACACGTCGGCGAACGCCTGCGACAGGTCACCGAGCCGCGCGTTGACCTCCGTGTCCAGCGTCGGCGGTGGGCCGAGCACGAACGCCGCGATGCCTCGCGACTCGGCGTCGTCGAGGACGTTGGCGAGGTTCAGCCGGCTGCGTGCCGTCGACTGCCCGGCATCGACGTCCGCCCGGCCCAGGCCGACGGCCAGCCGGTTGTCGGCGTCCGCGGCGAACCGCAGGTCGGTCTCCTCCCGCCAGCGGGCGAGCAGGCCGGACGTCGACTCGCCGGGCACCCCGAGCGCGAACACCCCGGTCGCCGGCACCTGCACCGCGGTGCGGGCGGCTACCCGCCCGACCCAGCCGAGCGCGCGGCGGTCACCGACGCCGGCGACGAGCTCGTCCCCGACGACGCAGATCCGCAGCGGCGCCGGCCGCTCCTGGCTCACTCGCCGTCCTCGTCGTCGAGGCGGGCGAGCCAGGTGGCGAGCCGCTCCACCGGAGTCTCGAACTCGGGGTTGAGGTCGACGAACTCACGCAGCCGCTCGGCCACCCAGGCCAGCGAGACCTCCTCCTCGCCGCGCCGGGACTCCAGCTCCTCGATGCCGCGGTCGGTGAAGTACACCGGATGCTCCTCCGTTCAGGGGCGGTCAGCGCTGGAACGCCTCGTCCACCAGCGCCTGCTGCTCCTGCTGGTGCTTGCGGCTGGAGCCGGTCGCCGGCGACGCCGACGCGGGCCGGCTCACCCGGCGCACGGTCCGCCCGCCGAGCAGGTCGGGCAGGGCCAGGGCGGTGGCCGGCCAGGCACCCTGGTTCGCCGGCTCCTCCTGCACCCACACGAGCTCGGCGTCCCCGAAGGGGCTGAGCGCCTCGGACAGCGCCTCGCCGTCGAGCGGGTAGAGCTGCTCGACCCGGACGATCGCCGTCCGGCGGTCGCCGACCCGCTCACGGTGCGCGGCGAGGTCCCAGTACACCTTGCCGGTGCACATCAGGACGCGGTCGACCGCGCCGGGGTCGAGGTCACCGGTGTCGCCGATGACCGGGCGGAACGACCCGGTGGTGAAGTCCTCCACGGCCGAGGCGGCGGCCTTGAGCCGCAGCATCGACTTCGGGGTGAACACCACGAGCGGGCGGCGCGGACGGGCGTACGCCTGCCGGCGCAGCAGGTGGAAGTACGACGCCGGCGTCGAGGGCATGGCGACCGTCATGTTCCCCTCCGCGCACAGCTGCAGGAAGCGCTCGATACGGCCCGAGGAGTGGTCCGGGCCCTGGCCCTCGTAGCCGTGCGGCAGCAGCAGGACGACCGAGGAGCGCTGGCCCCACTTCTGCTCGGAGGAGGAGATGAACTCGTCGATGACGATCTGGGCTCCGTTGGCGAAGTCGCCGAACTGGGCCTCCCAGAGCACCAGGGCGTCGGGCCGCTCCACCGAGTAGCCGTACTCGAAACCCATCGCCGCGTACTCCGACAGCAGCGAGTCGTAGACCCAGAACCGGGCCTGGTCCTCGGACAGGTACAGCAGCGGCGTCCACTCCTCGCCAGTGGTCTTGGAGGTCAGGACGGCGTGCCGCTGGACGAACGTGCCCCGGCGGGTGTCCTGGCCGGCCAGCCGGACCGGGACGCCCTCCATGAGCAGCGACCCGAACGCGAGCAGCTCGCCGTAGCCCCAGTCGATTCCGCCGGCACGGGACATCTGGGAGCGCTTCTCCAGCAGCGGACGCAGCTTGGGGTGGACGACGAAGCCCTCGGGCGGGGAGACGTGCGCGTCCCCGATGCGCTTGAGCACCTCCAGGCTCACCGAGGTGTCCTTCACCTCGGCGACCGGCTCGTGCTGCTGGGCAGCCGGCTTCTCCAGCCCGGCCGGGGCGTCGTCGTCCGCGGGACGGTCGGGGGTCCGCTGCGCCTCGGACTGCGCCTCGCGGGTCTCGGTGAAGACCCGCTCGAGCTGCTGCTGGTAGTCCCTGAGCGCCTGCTCCGCCTCCTCCACGGAGATGTCCCCGCGGCCGATGAGCGACTCGGTGTAGAGCTTGCGGACCGAGCGCTTGGCCTCGATGAGCGAGTACATGAGCGGCTGGGTCATCGACGGGTCGTCGCCCTCGTTGTGGCCACGGCGGCGGTAGCAGACCAGGTCGATGACGACGTCCTTGTCGAACGCCTGCCGGTACTCGAACGCCAGCCGGGCGACGCGCACGCACGCCTCCGGGTCGTCGCCGTTCACGTGGAAGATCGGCGCCTGGATCATCTTGCCGACGTCGGTGGAGTAGAACGACGAGCGGCTCGACGCCGGTGCCGTGGTGAAGCCCACCTGGTTGTTGATCACCACGTGCACGGTGCCGCCGGTGCGGTAGCCACGGAGCTGGGACAGGTTGAGCGTCTCGGCCACCACGCCCTGCCCGGCGAACGCCGCGTCGCCGTGCAGCAGCACGGGCAGCACCGGGAACGTCGACCCGCCCTTGTTGAGGCGGTCCTGCTTGGCCCGGGTGATGCCCTCGAGCACCGGGTTCACCGCCTCGAGGTGCGAGGGGTTCGCGGCCAGGTAGACCTTCGTCGTGTCCCCGTTGTCGGCGCTGAACGTCCCCTCGGTGCCGAGGTGGTACTTGACGTCGCCGGAGCCCTGGACCGAACGCGGGTCCTGCTGGCCCTCGAACTCGCGGAAGATCTGGCCGTAGCTCTTGCCGGCGATGTTGGCCAGCACGTTGAGCCGCCCACGGTGCGGCATGCCGATGCACACCTCGTCGAGGCCCTCGTGGGCGGCCTCGGACAGCAGCGCGTCGAGCAGCGGGATGACGCTCTCCCCGCCCTCGAGGCTGAACCGCTTCTGCCCCACGTACTTCGTCTGCAGGAACGTCTCGAACGCCTCGGCGGCGTTGAGCCGCTTGAGGATCCGCAGCTGCTCGTCGCGAGTCGGCTTGGCGTAGGGCCGCTCCACCCGCTCCTGGATCCAGCGGCGCTGCTCCGGGTCCTGGATGTGCATGTACTCGATGCCGACCGTGCGGCAGTACGAGTCGCGCAGCACCCCGAGGATGTGGCGCAGCTTCATCACCGGCTTGCCGCCGAAACCACCCGTCGGGAACTCCCGCTCGAGGTCCCACAGCGTCAGGCCGTGGGTCTGGATGTCGAGGTCGGGGTGGCGCCGCTGGCGGTACTCCAGCGGGTCGGTGTCGGCCATGAGGTGACCGCGGACCCGGTAGGCGTTGATCAGGTGGTAGACGCGAGCAGTCCTGTTGAGCTCGTCGTCCTCGGACACGAAGATGTCCCGCACCCAGCGGACCGGCTCGTAGGGGATCCGCAGCGAGGTGTAGATCCGGTCGTAGAAGCCGTCCTCGCCCAGCAGCTTGGCGTGGATGATCCGCAGGAAGTCCCCCGACTGCGCGCCCTGGATGATCCGGTGGTCGTACGTCGAGGTCAGGGTCAGCACCTTGCTCACCGCGAGCCGGGCCAGCGTCTCCTCCGAGGCGCCCTGGTACTCCGCCGGGTAGTCCATCGCCCCCACGCCGATGATGGCGCCCTGGCCCTTCATCAGCCGCGGCACCGAGTGGACGGTGCCGATGGTGCCGGGGTTGGTCAGCGAGATGCTCGTGCCCTGGAAGTCCTCGATCGTGAGCTTGCCGTTGCGGGCCCGCCGGACGACGTCCTCGTACGCCGCCCAGAACTGGGCGAAGTCCATCGTCTCGGCGTTCTTGATGGCCGGGACGAGGAGCTGGCGGGAGCCGTCGTCCTTGAGCAGGTCGATGGCGATGCCCAGGTTGACGTGCGGGTTCCGCAGCACGGCGGGCTTGCCGTCGACCTCGGTGTACCCGTAGTTCATCTCCGGCATGTCCGCGAGCGCCTCGACGACCGCGAAGCCGATGAGGTGGGTGAAGGACACCTTCCCGCCGCGGGAACGGGCCAGGTGGTTGTTGATCACGATCCGGTTGTCGACCAGGAGCTTGGCCGGCACCGACCGCACGCTCGTCGCGGTCGGCACCTCCAGGCTGGCCTCCATGTTGCTGACCACCCGGGCCGCCGGGCCCTTGAGCCGGACCGGCTCGACCGGCTCCGCACCGCCGCCCTCCTGCGCCGCGGGGGCGCTCTTCGGCTTGGTCTCGGCCTGCGGTGCGGCCGGGGGCTTGGGGGCCCGCGGCTCGGCGGGCACCGGCGGGGCGGCAGCACCGACGGCCACCGTGTCGTCGGCGCGCCGGAAGTCGCTGTCCGCCGCCTCCGGCCCACGGGCCTTCGGCTCCGGGGCCGGCCCCGGCCGGACCGGCTCGGGCGACGGCTGCTCGACGTGGTCACTGGGTGCGCTGCCCTGGCCGCGGACGCCGTTGCCGCGCTTGTAGTCCTCGAAGAACTCCCACCACGCGCGGTCCACCGAGTTCTTGTCCTCGAGGTAGCGCTGGTAGAGGTCCTCGACCAACCACTCGTTGGGCCCGAAGGCGGCCGCCGCCTCCGGCGGGACGCTCTGCCCAGGTCCGGTGGGACGGGAACCGGAGGAGTCGGTCTGGGACACGGCGGGGATCGCCCTCTTCCACGGTCGTGAGCTGAATGGTCGCCGGTCCAAACCCTAGTCGTCGGCAGGGCTGGCGGGCACGCCGGCCCGCAGGCCGGTCAGGCGACGTCGCGGCGCACCGTGGAGGCCCAGCCGAGCACGAAGAACACGACGGCGTAGCCGGCCAGGACCAGGCCGCCGGCCCACCAGTCGAGCAGCTGGACCGGGCTGCCGACGGTGAGCAGGCTCCCGCCCGCCATCGCGTCACCGGCGGCCCCCGGCAGGTAGCGGGACACCTCGCGGGTCGCCGACCACGCTCCCAGCCCCAGCCGCAGGATCGGCTCCACGAGCTGGGAGAAGGCCAGGACGACGATGACCGCGGCGACCTGGTTGCGCAGCAGCGCTCCGACCCCCACGCCGACCGCGGCCCACAGGCCCATGCCGAGCACGCTCTGCGCCAGCGCGCGCAGCACCTCACCGGTCAGCCCGGCGTCCTCCCCACGCAGCGCGAGCACGCCCGCGGCGCCGCCGAGGCCGGCCAGCACCCCGACGACGCCGAAGAGCAGGCCGACCAGGGTGGCCGAGACCAGCTTGGCCAGCAGCACGAGGCCGCGTCGTGGTGTCGCCAGGAACGTGTAGGTGAGCGTCTGGTACCGGTACTCGGTGGTGATCGAGAGCGTGCCGACGAGCAGCGGGAACACGTACCCGAGCGGCATCGCGACGGTGTAGAGCGCCAGACGCATCTGCTCCGGTGGCAATCGCGGTGGACCACCGGTGGCCTGCGGCCCGGCGGTGAAGGCCAGCGCGAGGAAGGCGGCGATCGCCAGCACGTACCCGGTCATGACGAGGAGCAGCACCCACCACATCCGGGTGGTCGTCGTCTTGCGCAGCTCGACCCGCAGGGCCGTGGGGAACCCGTTCACCGCGCCACCCCTTCGTGGGCGGTCAGCCGGAGGAACGTCTGCTCCAGCCCCTCGTCCTCGGCCCGCAGCTCGTGCAGCTCGATCCCGGCACGGTGCGCCGCGTGGCCGACCTCGGCGGCCGTCATCCCCTGCACCCGAAGTGACCCGGGGGCGCCGTCCACGGTCGTGGCGCTCGCCCCGGCCCCGGTGAGGGCGCCGGCCAGCCGGTCGGCGTCCGGGGAGACCACCCGCACCGTGCGCCGCGCCGTCTCGGCGAGGTCGGCCAGCGACGAGTGCTGCACCAGCCGGCCGCGGGCCATGATCACGACGTCGTCGACCGTCTGCTGCACCTCGGCGAGCACGTGGCTGGATATCAGCACGGTGCGGCCCTCGCCCGCCAGCGCCCGCAGGAACCCGCGCAGCCACGCGATGCCTTCGGGGTCCAGCCCGTTCGCCGGCTCGTCGAGGACGAGCACGGGTGGGTCCCCGAGCAGCGCGGCGGCCAGACCGAGCCGCTGGCGCATGCCGAGGGAGTACCCGCCGGCGCGGCGGTCAGCGGAGTCGGTGAGGCCCACCAGGGCGAGCAGCGCGTCGACGCGGGAGTCCGGGACCCCGGCGGTCAGGGCGAGCACCCTCAGGTGGTCGCGACCGGTCCGACCGGGGTGCACGTCGCTGGCCTCCAGCAGCGCCCCGACGGTGCGCTGCGGCGCCTCGAGGTCGGCGTACCGGCGACCGCCGACGGTGGCCGTCCCTGCGGTGGGGGTGACAAGGCCGAGCAGCATCCGCAGCGTCGTCGTCTTGCCGGCCCCGTTCGGGCCGAGGAAGCCGGTGACCCTGCCGGGTGGCACCGTCACGCTGAGGTCGTCGACGGCCCGCACCGGCCCGAACGTCTTGCTCAGCCCGCGGAGCTCGACCAGCCCCGGGTGGACCGTGTCGGTCGCCATCGCCACCCCCTGACCTCGACGGGCATCCTGCCGGACGACGCGCCGCAGGTCACGGCCGGGTGCCACCATGGTGTGTCGTGCGCTTCCTCGACGGCCGTCCGCCCACCGACCTCACCTACGCGGACGCCTTCCTCGTCCCGAGCCGGTCCGCCGTCGCCTCGCGGCTGGACGTCGACCTGACCCCCACCGACGGCACCGGCGCCACGGTTCCGGTCGTCGTCGCCAACATGACCGCGGTGAGCGGCCGGCGGATGGCCGAGACCGTCGCCCGGCGCGGCGCTCTCGCCGTGCTGCCGCAGGACATCCCGCTCGACGTCGTCGCCGACGTCGTGCGCTGGGTCAAGTCGCGCCACCCGGTGCTGGAGACCCCGGTGACCGTGCGACCCACGGACACCGTCACCGACGTCCTGCACCTCGTGCCCAAGCGGGCGCACGGCGCCGCGGTCGTCCTCGACGACGCCGAGCGGCCCGTCGGCGTCGTCACCGAGGCGGACTGCGCCGGCGTGGACCGGTTCACCCAGGTGCACCAGGTGATGTCGGCCGGACCGTTCACCCTCGAGGCCGCCGACGTGCTCGCCGACGGCGGCCTGGAGCGTGCCTTCGACGTCCTCGACGGCGCCCGGCTGCACCTGGCCCCCGTCGTCGACGACAGGGGCCGCCTCGCCGGCCTGCTGACCCGGCGCGGGGCGCTGCGCTCCCGGCTCTACACCCCGGCCACCGACGCGGCGGGCCGGCTGCGGGTCGGGGCCGCGATCGGCATCAACGGCGACGTCGCGGCGACCGCCGAGGCCGTGCTCGCCGCCGGGGCCGACGTCCTCGTCGTCGACACCGCGCACGGCCACCAGGAGCGGATGCTGGCCGCGCTGCGCACCGTGCGGGCCCTGGACCCGGCCGTGCCCGTCGTGGCCGGCAACGTCGTCACCGCCGACGGGGTGCGTGACCTTGTCGAGGCCGGGGCGGACGTCGTCAAGGTCGGTGTCGGCCCTGGCGCCATGTGCACGACCCGGATGATGACGGCCGTGGGGCGGCCGCAGCTGTCGGCGGTGATCGAGTGCGCGGCCGCGGCCCGTGAGGTCGGTGCCGCCGTGTGGGCCGACGGGGGCGTGCGTCACCCGCGGGACGTCGCCCTCGCCCTGGCCGCCGGTGCCTCCCAGGTGATGGTGGGGTCGTGGTTCGCCGGCACCCTGGAGAGCCCCGGCGACCTGATGACCGACGAGGCCGGCCGGCCGTACAAGGAGTCCTTCGGGATGGCCTCGGCGCGGGCCGTGGCCGCCCGGACCCGCCGGGACTCGGCCTTCGAGCGGGCCCGCAAGGCGCTGTTCGAGGAGGGCATCTCCGCCTCCCGGATGCTGCTCGACCCGCAGCGTCCCGGGGTCGAGGACCTGCTTGACCACATCACCTCGGGGCTGCGCAGCGCCTGCACCTACGCCGGCGCCTCGACGCTGGCCGAGCTGCACGAACGGGCCGTCCTGGGCGTGCAGTCCGCCGCCGGCTACGACGAGGGCCGGCCCCTGCCCACCGGCTGGTGACCTCCGCGGCGGTGCCCGCACGGCTAGCATGGGTGCCGCGATGGACGATCATCCTTCATCTGCGGCCCGGTCCTCATCGGTGTCCGCGCCCGGCGGACCCCCGTGCTGACCGAGTGGCTGCTCCTCGGCCTCGGTGTGCTGCTCACCTTGGGCACCGGGGTCTTCGTCGCCGCCGAGTTCTCCCTGGTCACCCTGGACCGCCCCGCGGTCGAGCACGCCCGGGACGCCGGTGAGCCCGGCGCCGCCGGCGTGCTCGCCGGACTGCGGACGCTGTCCACCCAGCTGAGCGGGGCCCAGGTCGGCATCACCCTGACCACGCTGCTGGTCGGCTACCTCGTCGAGCCGTCGCTGTCCCGGTTGCTGCGCGGCCCGCTGACAGCGGCCGGCCTGCCCGAGGCAGCGGTCGGCGGGACGTCGGTCGGCCTGGGGATGCTGCTGGCCACCGTGGCCTCGATGCTCGTCGGCGAGCTCATCCCGAAGAACCTGGCGCTGGCCGTGCCGATGGCAACCGCCCGCTGGGCGGTCCCGCTGCAGCGGGCGTTCACCTTCGTCACGGGGCCGCTCATCCGGGTCCTCAACGGCTCGGCGAACCGGGTCCTGCTCGCCGTCGGGGTCGAGCCGCGCGAGGAGCTGTCCTCCAGCAGGTCCCCCGAGGAGCTCGCCTCGCTCGTCCGCCGCTCGGCCGAGGCCGGCACCCTCGACGAGGGCACCGCGACGCTGCTGGCCCGATCCCTGGGCTTCAGCACGCGCACCGCTGCCGACGTCATGACCCACCGGGTGCGGATGGTCAGCGTCCGCCGGGAGGACACCGCCGCGGACGTCGTCCGGCTGGCCCGCGCGACGGGGTACTCCCGGTTCCCGGTGGTCGACACCGACCTCGACGACATCGCCGGGGTCGTGCACGTCAAGAAGGCCATCGCCGTCCCCCACCACAAGCGTGAGGAGGTGCCCGCGGCCGCGCTGATGACCGAGGCCCTGCGGGTGCCCGAGACCGTCCGGCTCGACCCGCTGCTCGTCCAGCTGCGCGAGCAGGGACTGCAGATGGCCGTCGTCACCGACGAGTACGGCGGGACCGCCGGCATCGTCACCCTGGAGGACCTCATCGAGGAGCTCGTCGGTGAGGTGGCCGACGAGCACGACCGGGCCCGGGCCGGGGCCCGCCGGCTGCGGGACGGGTCCTGGGTGGTGCCGGCGCTGCTGCGTCCCGACGAGGTCCGTGACCGGCTCGGGGCGGACATCCCCGAGGGACCCTCCTACGAGACCGTCGGCGGGTTCGTCGTGGCCCGGCTCGGCCGGCTCGCCCGGGTCGGCGACGAGGTCGTCGTCCCCGGCGGCGTGCTCCGGGTGGAGCGGCTCGACGGACGCCGGATCGACCGGCTGCGGTTCATCCCGTCGGCGCGGGCGGAGGTGGCGTCGTGAGTGACGGGGCCGCCCTCCTGCTCGGGGTCGCGCTGCTGGCCGCCAACGCCTTCTTCGTCGGCGGCGAGTTCGCCGTCATCTCCGCGCGGCGCAGCCAGATCGAGCCGCGTGCCGAGGCGGGCAGCCGGGCCGCTCGCACGACGCTGTGGGCGATGGAGCACGTGTCGCTCATGCTCGCGTGCGCCCAGCTCGGCATCACGGTCGCCTCGCTCGGGCTCGGCGCGGTCGCCGAGCCGGCGCTCGCGCACCTCATCGAGCCGGTCTTCGCGTGGCTGGGCGTGCCGGAGGACCTGGTCCACCCGGCCGCCTTCGCGCTCGCCCTCGCCGTCGTCGTCTACCTGCACGTCGTCCTGGGCGAGATGGTCCCCAAGAACATCGCCATCGCCGGCCCGGAGCGGGCCGCGCTCCTGCTCGCGCCGCCGCTCGTGCTCGTCGCCCGGGTGGTCTCCCCGCTGATCCGGCTGCTCAACGCGGCCGCCAACTTCGCCCTGCGGCTCGTGGGCGTCGAGCCCAGGGATGAGGTGGTGTCCGCGTACACGGCCGAGGAGGTGCACTCCATCGTCACCGAGTCCACCCGCGAGGGGCTGCTGGAGGACGAGCACGGCCTGCTCACCGGTGCGATCGAGTTCAGCGAGCTCGTGGCGACCGACGTCATGGTGCCGGTGGAGGACCTCGTCACCCTGCCGCTCGGCAGCACCCCGTCGGACGTCGAGCGGCTGGTCGGGCGGACCGGGTTCAGCCGGTTCCCGGTCGTGGCGGGTGACGGCGACCTCGTCGGGTACCTGCACCTCAAGGACGTCCTGTACGCCGAGGACGACGCCCACGACGAGCCGGTGCCCGACAAACGAGTCCGGTCCCTGGTGTCGGTGCGCTACGACGACGAGATCGAGGACGCCCTGGCGAGCATGCAGCGCAGCGGGTCCCACCTGGCGCGGGTGCTCGACGACTCGGGCCGCGTGGTGGGGGTGCTGTTCCTCGAGGACGTGCTCGAAGAGCTGGTCGGGGAGATCCGAGACGTCACCCGCAGGACGCCACTGAACCGGTGACTCCGCTCACCCAGGGTTGCGTCGCTACCCGCCGGTCCCGTTATAGTCCCGTGACCCGTCCACCCTCCGTGGGTCGCGGCCGGTCTCGGGTCGGCCGTGCGGGTCTGCTGTACTGCCTGCCCTGCCCGTTGTCTGCCGTCGTCTCCCGCGGAGGTACTCACCCGTGGCATCGCACCGTGCCAGCGGAACCCCGCTGCGGCGTACGCCCGAGCGTCTCCCCGGTAGTGCCCCCTCCCGTGTCCTCGCAAACCCCACGCCGTCGGGAGAGTTCCCGAGCCGCCGCGAGCTGCGGGCCGCAGAGCGCGCCTCTGGACGGGCTTCTGGCCGTGCGACTGGCCGTGCCGCTGGCCGAGCGGCCCACCGTGCTCCTGAGCACGTCGCTGGGCGGGCCGCCGGCCGGGCCGCGCACCGGGCCTCCCGTCCCGCCGTCGCGCTGACCCGGCGCCAGCTGCGTGAGCTGGAGATCCGCCGCCGCCGCCGCGCCCTCGTCGTCGGCCGGCTGCCTCAGGTCGGGGTCGTCGGCGTCCTGGGCCTGGCCACCATCGTCGCTCCGCTGGCCGGTGACGTCCTGCCCACGACCGACGGGGACGCCGCCACCTCGACGGCGGCGGCCGCCGCCCCCGCGGCGGCGGCTCGGACGGCGTTCCGGGTGCTACCCAGCGTCACCGACGTGGTCGCCGTCCCGGAGGTGCTCGCGGTGGACACCGCCGAGGTGCCCACTGCGGAGGAGCTGGCTGCCGCTCGTGAGCGCGCCGAGCGGGCCAGCCGGGAGCGTGAGCGGGTCGCGCTGGAGCAGGCCCGTCTGCAGGAGGCCGTCGGTGACTGCGACGTCGCGAACATCGACGTCGGTGCCGCCAACGGCCGCCTGCGGGTCAGGGACCTGTGCGAGCTGTGGGGCACCGGCCACCTGCTGCGCGCGGACGCTGCCGTGGCGCTGGCCAAGCTGCGGTTCGCCTACCAGGACCACTTCGGCGAGGACCTCGTCATCACCGACTCCTACCGCAGCTACCGCTCGCAGGTCGCCGTCCGCGCGCGCAAGCCCCGGCTGGCCGCCGTCCCGGGGACCAGCGAGCACGGCTGGGGCCTGGCCGTCGACCTCGCCGGCGGCGTCCAGGTGGCCGACCACCGGTACCGGTGGCTGCGGGAGAACGCCCCGGCGTTCGGGTGGGACAACCCGGACTGGGCCCGCCGCGGCGGTGCCGGCCCGTACGAGCCGTGGCACTGGGAGTACGTGGCCGGGCAGTCAGCCGCCGACTGATAGGCTCACCGAGCACGACCGGCCCCCGTAGCTCAGGGGATAGAGCACCGCCCTCCGGAGGCGGGAGCGCAGGTTCGAATCCTGCCGGGGGCACCGGGTGATCTTCTTTGGCCCGTTCCGGGCCGGGACGCGCTCAGGCCGGGACGAAGAGGTCGTGGGCAGCGGTCACCAGCCCGGCCACGACGTCCAGCTCGGTCTCGTCGCGCGGTGCGTAGAGCATGACGATGGCGTCCGGGATCGGACCGCGACCCGCCAGCGGGTGCCGCTCTGCCCAGCCCGCGTCGATCGCCTCCGCCACCAGTTCTCGCGGCAGCACGGTGTGCACGCTGAAGTCCGGCGCCGGGTGCAGGTGCGCGAACTCGGTGCCCACGATGAACAGCCGGGACGGCCCACCGGACGGGAGCGTCAGCGCCCGCGCACCCGGCACCGAGATCGCACTCGGGCGCTCCACGACGCCCGGCAGGGCGAACAGGCGGGCCGCCAGCTGCTCGCGGATGCTGGGGTCCGTCGGCTGCTGGTCCAGCTGGGTGTGGGGGTTGGACGGCGTGGTGCGCGGGCGCGGCCCCGGCCGCGGCGGCAGTGGGGTGGGCAGCGTCACTCGAACCAGCCGTCCAGCAGCGGGCCGGTGATCGTCAGCCCGAGGTCCGGGGTGGTGGCGAAGAAGGCGAACAGCGCCAGCGCCGCACCGGCCAGGGAGAGGTCCTTGAGGAACTGGGTCTGCTCCATCTGCCGGCCCTGCGGGTCGGTGACGCTCCAGAAGTTGTGCATGAGGAACGCCGTCGGGATCAGGAAGATCACCAGCAGGAGCGCGCCGAGGTCGGCCCAGATGCCGAGCAGCACCATGAGCCCGCCCACCACGATGAGTACACCGCTGCCGATCACCGACGCGCGGGGCGCCGGCACGCCCTTGCTGCCGGCGTACCCGGCCATCGCCTGGGTCTGGGTGAGGTGCCCCAGTCCGCTACCGAAGAACAGCAGGACGAACAGCACCCGGCCTACGAGCACGACCCATTCCATCTCGACTCCCATCGTTGCTATCTTTGGTAACTACCTTGGGTAAGGTAGCGGGGTCGCCGGGCCGATGCAATGCTTGGAGGGTGGTGAGGAGAGAGTTGTTGGACGCCGCGCACTGCCCGAGGTTCCAGGAGTCGATCGAGTTCCTCGGACGCCGGTGGACGGCCTCGATCCTGCGACGCATGTTCGAGGGGCCCGTCCGGTTCACCGACCTCCTCGACGCGGTACCTCACCTGTCGTCGCGACTGCTCACCCAGCGGCTCGAGGAGCTGTGCCGGGCCGGTGTCATCAGCCACCGGCTCCAGGACGGCTGCCCGCGCTACGAGCTGACCGACATGGGCCGGGACCTCGAGCCGGTGTTCCTCGCGATCGATCGCTGGAACCGTCGCTGGAGCGACACCCTGGCCCAGGCGTCGTCGGCCTGACGCGAGCGGACGTGACTGGCGAACTGCCGCCGTCGGCGTTTCCCGGACGTCATCAACAAGCAGGCTCCCGGGCCCCGCACGGCCCGCGTACGGGACCTGCCGAACTCCACCGATGCGGCGTACTCGACGGGATGACCCCCGCGTGGGGAGGACGACACCGCACGGGGCGGAGGTGGCGATGCCGGGTGACGGACGACGCCCGTGTGGGCCCGGAACGACCGGGCAGTTCCCGTGGCCGTCAGCGGGCAAATTTCACCGTCCGCCTCTGGGCAGTTCCTACTGTCCCTTGACAGGCGGGGACGACCAACTCCTCCCGGACACGCGGCAGCGGGTCGCGGGATGACACCCGCGTGGGCGGGGACGACTTGGCGACGACGAGGGCGACGTCGGCGTTGTCGGGATGACCCCCGCGTGGGCGGGGACGACACCCCATGATCGTCCAGAAGGGTCGCTACCGGCGGATGACCCCCGCGTGGGCGGGGACGACCGTGCGTACTGCTCGACCAGGGACGGGACGGAGGGATGACCCCCGCGTGGGCGGGGACGACCGCTCCAGCAACTCCCCTCCGGCGACTGGAAGAGGATGACCCCCGCGTGGGCGGGGACGACATGGTCACCGACTGTGCCGCCGTGTGGCCGTTCGGATGACCCCCGCGTGGGCGGGGACGACTGGCTGCTGCCGACTCCGTCGCCGTGGAAGTCCGGATGACCCCCGCGTGGGCGGGGACGACGAGTCGGACTCCTACGAGTGGGTCATACCGGGCGGATGACCCCCGCGTGGGCGGGGACGACTACCAGGAGCAGTGGGGCGCGTCCGTCGGGTGGGGATGACCCCCGCGTGGGCGGGGACGACCGTCTGCGCGCAGGTACCCCGTTCCCGTACCCGGGATGACCCCCGCGTGGGCGGGGACGACGACAGCTCGACGCCGGCCTCGAACGCGGCCCAGGGATGACCCCCGCGTGGGCGGGGACGACAAGTCACGGAACAGGACGAGGGTGCCCTCGTAGGGATGACCCCCGCGTGGGCGGGGACGACCCCCTACTGATGTCCACCATCGTGGATCACACCGGATGACCCCCGCGTGAGCGGGGACAACGCCAGCACATCTGAGCGGGGAACCTCCCACCAAGGATGACCCCCGCGTGGGCGGGGACGACGAGATACCGCAGCAGCTTCACGGTCTCGTGCGCGGATGACCCCCGCGTGGGCGGGGACGACGTCCTCGTCGCCCACGTAAGGGCGCTGCGCCAGGGATGACCCCCGCGTGGGCGGGGACGACACCGGGTCAGGGAGAACGGGGCCGACCTTCGGGGGATGACCCCGCGTGGGCGGGGACGACGGCCTGGACGCCGGCCCGGAGGCCCTGGGGCAGGGATGACCCCCGCGTGGGCGGGGACGACACTCCTATCACTCGTGTGGTGATGTGGTCTGCAGGATGACCCCCGCGTGGGCGGGGACGACTCGGAGTCCACGAGGTCGTGGTAGGAGCCGGCGGGATGACCCCCGCGTGGGCGGGGACGACGGCGAGACGATCAACCGCCAGCAGGACCAGGCGGGATGACCCCCGCGTGGGCGGGGACGACGTGTACGTGGGGTCGGCGACGTGGACGACGAAGGGATGACCCCCGCGTGGGCGGGGACGACGGGCCGCGGCTGAACAGGGCCGGAGCGACGATCGGATGACCCCCGCGTGGGCGGGGACGACCGGGACACGTCCTCGGGGGCGGTCTGCATGACGGGATGACCCCCGCGTGGGCGGGGACGACCGCGAGCGCCCGGGCCAGGAAGGGGGGGTCGGCGGATGACCCCCGCGTGGGCGGGGACGACCTCCCCCTGCTGGAGGGCATCAACGCGCAGCGGGGATGACCCCCGCGTGGGCGGGGACGACCTCCTCCGCGCTGCTGGGGTGGCCGGAGTTCGGGGATGACCCCCGCGTGGGCGGGGACGACGATAGTGCCGCAGCAACCGCCAGCCCAGGCCACGGATGACCCCCGCGTGGGCGGGGACGACCTCGTGTCGTGGACGCCGGCGACCGTGCTGCCGGGATGACCCCCGCGTGGGCGGGGACGACGGGGGCCTGGGTGGTGGCGACCGCCTGGGTGGGGGATGACCCCCGCGTGGCCGGGGACGACTCAATCTGGGAGGCGTCAGCAACAGATCAGCCTGGATGACCCCCGCGTGGGCGGGGACGACGAAAGCGACGAGCCTGGTGCGCGTGTAGTTCACGGATGACCCCCGCGTGGGCGGGGACGACCAGCCCAGGCTCATCGCGGCGGCGTACACGTGGGGATGACCCCCGCGTGGGCGGGGACGACTGGATCTTCAACCCGTTCACCGGCGCCGTTACCGGATGACCCCCGCGTGGGCGGGGACGACGACAGGAGGAACGTCGGCCGGAACTCGAAGAACGGATGACCCCCGCGTGGGCGGGACGACCTCTTGCGTTTTCTGGCCGTAGCGGGGGTGCGACGGATGACCCCCGCGTGGGCGGGGACGACCGGTCCGACCACTGCCGGGCCTCGCTCAACGCCGGATGACCCCCGCGTGGGCGGGGACGACATGGCGTCCGCCGGGGACCTGCTCCGTGAGTCGGGATGACCCCGCGTGGGCGGGGACGACCTCCCGCCGCGGCCGGTCCAACGACGGCATGACGGATGACCCCCGCGTGGGCGGGGACGACACCTTCGTCCCGCCGCCGATGGCGGCGGCAACCGGATGACCCCCGCGTGGGCGGGGACGACCTCCAGCGTGACCTCCTCCTTGGGACGGTCGGTGGATGACCCCCGCGTGGGCGGGGACGACGTACCGCACCGCCAAGCTGATCTCCGAACGGCCGGATGACCCCCGCGTGGGCGGGGACGACAGCCGTTGCGTCGCAGGATCCGCCTCCGCGAACGGATGACCCCCGCGTGGGCGGGGACGACCCCGGGTGGTCGTGGACCAGGCCGGCTCGTCGCGGATGACCCCCGCGTGGGCGGGGACGACGAGCTGAACAGCCTGCTCGACGCGCAGGATGGGGGATGACCCCCGCGTGGGCGGGGACGACGCGGCTCTCGGTCTGGACGCCGGCCCGGAGGCCGGATGACCCCCGCGTGGGCGGGGACGACGCCGTCATCGCAGGGAACTACGTCGGCCCGTACGGATGACCCCCGCGTGGGCGGGGACGACCGGCTGTCCGGTACATCGTCGGGGGCATGGGACGGATGACCCCCGCGTGGGCGGGGACGACGCGGCCGGGGTCGGCTCCCACACCACCGCGGCGGGATGACCCCCGCGTGGGCGGGGACGACGCCGACCGCGGGTCCGCCTCGTCGAGCAGGCGGGGATGACCCCCGCGTGGGCGGGGACGACGTGACCGACGACGCCAGCCAGCCACACCACTACGGATGACCGCCGCGTGGGCGGGGACGACCGTTCGACTCCGGCGGCTGGCTGATGCCCGGGTGGATGACCCCCGCGTGGGCGGGGACGACAACGACGCGACCGACCCGTCGCAGTACCTGTCCGGATGACCCCCGCGTGGGCGGGGACGACAGGCCCGGCACCTCATCGAGCGCCGAGGTCAACGGATGACCCCCGCGTGGGCGGGGACGGCGCCGTCTCCAACGCGGACTCCCTCTACCCGTACGGATGACCCCCGCGTGGGCGGGGACGACCCATGACCACCAAGACCTTCAACATCGACCCGTAGGATGACCCCCGCGTGGGCGGGGACGACCGCTTCCCGACCGCGACACGCACCGTCATCCGGGGATGACCCCCGCGTGGGCGGGGACGACGCGGCCGACGCGAACCGGTCCAGTGGGACTCACGGATGACCCCCGCGTGGGCGGGGACGACGTAGGCGTCCTGGTCCGGCGTGGACCACACCACGGATGACCCCCGCGTGGGCGGGGACGACGAGTACTCAGCGTCCTATGCCTGGCGCCACTTCGGATGACCCCCGCGTGGGCGGGGACGACCACAACCTGCGAGTCCATGCCCTCCGCGAGCGCGGATGACCCCCGCGTGGGCGGGGACGACGACGTCGCGTTCAACCCGGACTCGGAGGGCTACGGATGACCCCCGCGTGGGCGGGGACGACCCGTCGAGCGCGGCGAGCCGGGCCGACAGTCCGGGATGACCCCCCGCGTGGGCGGGGACGACGAGGCTCACGCCGCCCTGCTCGCCCACCCGCGCGGATGACCCCCGCGTGGGCGGGGACGACCGCCCGTCCGGTGGCGGGTCCTGCCAGACGATGGGATGACCCCCGCGTGGGCGGGGACGACGCGTCACGCGGCTTGGTGGGGGTTGAGGTGGACGGATGACCCCCGCGTGGGCGGGGACGACGCCGCGGCGATGGGCGGGGAGGACCTGGCCGCGGGATGACCCCCGCGTGGGCGGGGACGACAACAGCGCCGCTACCTGCTGTGTGGTGAGGGGCGGATGACCCCCGCGTGGGCGGGGACGACGCCTCGTCCGAGAACCCGGACAGCGACGTCCCGGGATGACCCCCGCGTGGGCGGGGACGACTCACTACAAGACCACCACCCTCGCTCTGCGTCGGGATGACCCCCGCGTGGGCGGGGACGACGCGAAGAGGTACGCGGACTGCGAGTCGCCGGGGGGATGACCCCCGCGTGGGCGGGGACGACTGGGCGACCTTCGACCACTCCTCACCCAACGACGGATGACCCCCGCGTGGGCGGGGACGACGCCATGAGCAACTGGAGCGCCGTCGCCGCCGCCGGATGACCCCCGCGTGGGCGGGGACGACGAGGCTAACCCTGACGGCGACTGCCTCGGGTGCGGATGACCCCCGCGTGGGCGGGGACGACCCGGGGCCGGTCATCGCCGACACGCTCACCGGGGGATGACCCCCGCGTGGGCGGGGACGACCCGGGGCCGGTCATCGCCGACACGCTCACCGGGGGATGACCCCCGCGTGGGCGGGGACGACATGTCGGAGGCAGTTCCGCTCACCCGCGTCCCCGGATGACCCCCGCGTGGGCGGGGACGACAGCGACACGCCGACAGGCTGTCCGTGGCGTGAGGGATGACCCCCGCGTGGGCGGGGACGACAGCGACACGCCGACAGGCTGTCCGTGGCGTGAGGGATGACCCCCGCGTGGGCGGGGACGACAGCGACACGCCGACAGGCTGTCCGTGGCGTGAGGGATGACCCCCGCGTGGGCGGGGACGACGCTATGGCCCGGGCGTGCCACTCTCGGACATCGGGATGACCCCCGCGTGGGCGGGGACGACGTCCAGCGACCACCGCAGCCGGCCGTTCATCCGGGATGACCCCCGCGTGGGCGGGGACGACCGCCGAACCGGACGGACCCGGGTGCTGTTCGTCGGATGACCCCCGCGTGGGCGGGGACGACCTGGAAGCCTGGCGTGCCGTAGCGGATGGAGAGGGATGACCCCCGCGTGGGCGGGGACGACCGAGAGGGAAGTGCGATGAGTGAGAACGAGTCGGGATGACCCCCGCGTGGGCGGGGACGACGACCGGTCGATCACCGATGAGTCCCTGGAGTCGGGATGACCCCCGCGTGGGCGGGGACGACGCGTCCCTGCTGGGTGGTGCGTTCCTGCTTGCGGGATGACCCCCGCGTGGGCGGGGACGACGTCAGGAGTCCAAGCGTCGTGAGGCAGTACCGAGGATGACCCCCGCGTGGGCGGGGACGACGGCGAGACGATCAACCGCCAGCAGGACCAGACGGGATGACCCCCGCGTGGGCGGGGACGACGCCTGGAAGGACACGGACGCCTCGGTGACGACCGGATGACCCCCGCGTGGGCGGGGACGACCATCGATGACCCTCGATCAGTACGCAGGCCTGCGGATGACCCCCGCGTGGGCGGGGACGACGCGCGTCCACTGCCCTCCAGATGGGCGTTGGGGGGATGACCCCCGCGTGGGCGGGGACGACAAACCGGCACAGTTCAGACTGTGCCGTTGGGGGGGATGACCCCCGCGTGGGCGGGGACGACCGTCCAGCGGTGCGACGAACTGGCTGGCCTGACGGATGACCCCCGCGTGGGCGGGGACGACCGGGTGCCGGTCGAGGTCACCGAGCGGGACGCGGGATGACCCCCGCGTGGGCGGGGACGACTGGCGCAACACCAACCGTAGACGCGCGGTGTACGGATGACCCCCGCGTGGGCGGGGACGACGGTCCGCGGACGCGGCGGCCGTGGAGGAGACGCGGATGACCCCCGCGTGGGCGGGGACGACGTCCCGTTGCGGGACCTGCGGACCATCGTGGACGGATGACCCCCGCGTGGGCGGGGACGACGTGTACGTGGGGTCGGCGACGTGGACGACGAAGGGATGACCCCCGCGTGGGCGGGGACGACGTCGCCGAGGGCGCGGTCAAGCCGGAGGCCGCGGGATGACCCCCGCGTGGGCGGGGACGACCTGGGATGCCGCCGACTCCCCGTCGAACCGGACGGATGACCCCCGCGTGGGCGGGGACGACGCCACCGCCGAGCAGCGACAGCACGTCCATCAGGGATGACCCCCGCGTGGGCGGGGACGACGAGCGCGTCGATGAGCGCCCGTGCGCTGGGGAGGGATGACCCCCGCGTGGGCGGGGACGACGCTGCCGCGGGACGTGCGGCTGCGGCCGATGCCGGATGACCCCCGCGTGGGCGGGGACGACTCCCCCGCGGCGAGAGCGCGCTGGAGGGTCCGCGGATGACCCCCGCGTGGGCGGGGACGACCGGGCCTGGCTCGCCGCGCGCTCGTGACGGCCGGGATGACCCCCGCGTGGGCGGGGACGACACGACGAGTGGACGACAACCTGGCAGGAAGAGCGGATGACCCCCGCGTGGGCGGGGACGACGGCAACCCCCCGGGACAGCCGTAGGGGTCATGGGGATGACCCCCGCGTGGGCGGGGACGACCCCAGCAACGTAGACAGCAGCTCCGGCAGGACCGGATGACCCCCGCGTGGGCGGGGACGACGCGAACGCGGCCTTGATGCCCTCGATGGGAGAGGGATGACCCCCGCGTGGGCGGGGACGACTCAGCATCGGCGTCTGACAGCCCGGCGTCTTCGGGATGACCCCCGCGTGGGCGGGGACGACGCCCGAGGCGAGCACGAGTGGGACGACCAGCCCGGATGACCCCCGCGTGGGCGGGGACGACCAGTGCCCCACCCTCGACAACGGGTCGGACTGGGGATGACCCCCGCGTGGGCGGGGACGACCCGTCTCGGCGCAGCACCTCGTAGCGCGTGCGCGGATGACCCCCGCGTGGGCGGGAACGACCTCCCCGAAAAGACCCCCTCCGGGGGGTGCTACGGATGACCCCCGCGTGGGCGGGGACGACACGCTGACGATCCTCACCAACGACATCGCCGCGGGATGACCCCCGCGTGGGCGGGGACGACCCGGTCGTGACGATCGTCGGCTGGCTGGCGCTGGGATGACCCCCGCGTGGGCGGGGACGACCAAGCCGCCGAGCTCGACACCAAGGCCCTCGAGGGATGACCCCCGCGTGGGCGGGGACGACTTCGTCGCCCTGGCCCCCGGGTACTACAAGGGGGGATGACCCCCGCGTGGGCGGGGACGACTCGGACACGTGCTCGACCCGCTGCTGGGCCGCCGGATGACCCCCGCGTGGGCGGGGACGACATCGCCGACAGGGCGATCCGGTCGATCGCCGGGGGATGACCCCCGCGTGGGCGGGGACGACGTCGTCGTGGTCAATGAGGCCCAGGTAGGAGAGGGATGACCCCCGCGTGGGCGGGGACGACCACCTCGTACTCGGCGGCGGGGATGGTGCCGTTGGGATGACCCCCGCGTGGGCGGGGACGACGTCCTTCCTCCCAACCAGGAGATCGAGATCAGCGGATGACCCCCGCGTGGGCGGGGACGACACGAGCGCGGCGTCCAGCTCGGAGACGGTGGCCGGATGACCCCCGCGTGGGCGGGGACGACGTGATCCCGGTGTCCCCGGGGACCCACACGTACGGATGACCCCCGCGTGGGCGGGGACGACCGTCCGCACGTCAGCCCACGGTCGTCCGACCGGGGATGACCCCCGCGTGGGCGGGGACGACGTCAGGATCGCGGCGGTGATCTCCCCAGGTCGCGGATGACCCCCGCGTGGGCGGGGACGACGCGTGCTCGGAGCCGAGGAGTCTCGCGGTCCAGGGATGACCCCCGCGTGGGCGGGGACGACTCGATGCGGGCGCGGCGGACCTCGACCCGGTTGGGATGACCCCCGCGTGGGCGGGGACGACGAGCTCACCGAGTCAGAGATCAGAGATAGGGCCGGATGACCCCCGCGTGGGCGGGGACGACCAGCTCACGCGTCCGTGTGTTGACGTAGAGCACGGATGACCCCCGCGTGGGCGGGGACGACCGCGCCGGCGTGCGGTGACGCGTGGGAGCAGCTGGATGACCCCCGCGTGGGCGGGGACGACACCAGCTCGCCGTGGAGGTGCGCGGCGGCCGACGGATGACCCCCGCGTGGGCGGGGACGACACATGACCCACGAGTGGCAGGCGGTCTGAGGTGGGATGACCCCCGCGTGGGCGGGGACGACGTGCTACCCGACGCCGAAGCGTCGATGAACCGGGGATGACCCCCGCGTGGGCGGGGACGACGCCATGGCTGCGTACTTCCCTTCTGTCGGTGGGGGATGACCCCCGCGTGGGCGGGGACGACATCTCGGTGCGCCACGGCGACCAGTCAGCCCCCGGATGACCCCCGCGTGGGCGGGGACGACGCGATCCCGGTGTCACCCGGCACCCACGTGTACGGATGACCCCCGCGTGGGCGGGGACGACCCCGACAACGACGCCTCCTCCTGAAGCTGACGCGGATGACCCCCGCGTGGGCGGGGACGACCGGTTCGAGACGATGGGTCGCGTCGTCGGCGACGGATGACCCCCGCGTGGGCGGGGACGACAGTGGAGGCTGGTCAGCATCCTGCTGGACCAGCGGATGACCCCCGCGTGGGCGGGGACGACACTTGCTGACCAGGGACTTTACCGACGGGGACGAGCGCTGAGAATCAGTCCGTCATAGTCAACTGGGTGCCAACGGTCGCGGCCGGCGGTACGCACAGTCCAGCGCTGCTCGTTGCGGGCCGGTTCAATCATGATCACCTGACCATCCCCAATCCGGTCCGACAGCACCACCCACAACCGCTCCCTGACCCGCTGGCTGGGGTTGCCGACGAACACCCCAGCTGCCACCTCGACCAGCCACCTCGTGAGATGACCGCGCAGTCCCTCGGGCGCTGCCACGAGGATGACGACGGTCACCAGGGCACCGGAGGCTCGGGGACGTCGGGACCGGTGACTCCGATGAGGGAGTGGGAGTCCCATCCTTCGGCCAGTTCCCGAGCCCAGTTGACGCCGCCCGGGACGTTGCCATCGAACTCGTCCCACAGATGGTGCTCATCGGCCTCTTCTGGGTCGGCCTCCTCACCGAGCAGGAGCGACTTGACGTCCTGCACGATGCGCTTCATCAGATGGCCATCGGCTACGCGGTCCCGGAATGCGGTGCGAATGTCTCGCTCGTCGACGTGCCCCCGGGCGGCGAGGTCGAACGCGAGGGGGATGGTGTACTCCGCCTTGTACAGGTCTGCGACATCCAGCACGAACGACGTCGCACCACCGGTGTGCACAAAGCCCAGGGCGGGGCTCGCCCCGATGCCGACGATCGCCGCATGACAGATGCCGTAGAGGGCGCTGTGCCCGGCAGACAGCAGACGGTTCACGTCGTCGCCAGCGTCGAAGGGCTGCCCCGGCCGGTACTCCCTGCCGGTCCACGGCACTCCGGTCCGAGCGGAGTGTTCCCGGTACAGCCGTTTCACTCGAGCGCCTTCCCTGCCCCGCAGCTGTTGCATCGTGAGGCTGTCCACGTCCTCCCCGGGGAACCTCATGGCGTACATGCGGCGGGCGACAGCGAGCCGCTCCTTGGTTCGTGTCACCAGGTACGCCTGCCGCATCAGCAGTGCTGCGCCACGGCTCGGTCCCAAGCCGGCGGCATACATCCGGACGCCTCGTTCACCGACCCAGCAGATCGCGGTACCGGAGTCGGCGAGAAGACGTACGGCGCCGCTCGTGATCCGCGTCCCTGGACCGATCAGCACGGTTGCGACAAAGGCGGCTGGCACGCGTACCGTCCGCTCGCGATTGACCAGGACGACCGCGTTGTCGTCACGGTCGATGTGGCAGCGTTCGACGTACAGCGTGGACAGCCTGTCCTCGACCCGGTGCAGGTCCTGCGGGTTCGCCAGCCACCACATCTCAGACCTCCGCCCGCGACCTGGACGACACCGGAGCCAGCGTGATCAGACCACAGCCGTAGGCGCGAGCGGGGCCCACTCCCTCCGTGAGGCTCTGCCTGAGCAGGTCGACGTCGGCCACCCGAAGGCGGCCCTCGAAGGTGGCAGTGCTCAGGGTGACGCGGTGCCGCCCGTCGTCACCTCCCTTGGTGAAGGAGATCCTCTCGCGGCCCGTCAGCAGCACGTCTGGGAATCCCGACTCTGTCTCCGGAATGTCGAAGCCCCACGACGCAGTCCGTGAGAGAAACCAGGCGAGCTGGTGCGATGCGGTGCGGTGCGGGACGCGAACGCCGCGGGCCCCGGGCACGCTGAGTTGCTCGGCCTGCGCAGGCGAGGGCTTCGCCGGACGGCGAGTGGCACTGACCGGGTTGGCGCGCAAGCGAAACGCGAACTCCCGGCCACGCTCGACACGGTCCAGCAGTGGCTTGACGCTGCGCACCAAGGTCTGGGACTCCTCAGCCGACGGCCATCCGCCCTGCTCCACCACGTGTTCCCACGACGGCAGTGACCGTGTCAGGACGAGCAGCTGGAGTCGATGCGGGGACTCAGTCTCAAGCCGCCACAGGGGCCGTTCCTCGACGGGTTGTCCCGGCAGGCCGCCCAGAACGGCCGCATGTACCACCTGCGGGCTGCGCAGCATCCTCTGAGTGCCGGTCCGCAGCGGATTCAGCCAGATTCGAGACAGGTACATGCGACGTCACCACCCCAGCAACGAGAAGGGATCATGGGTCTCGGAGCTCGTCGCTCCCTCGATGCCCGACGGGACCCGTACCCAGCCCTGTCGAACGCGGCGGGAGCTGAAGGACCTGCGCAGCGGGTCGAAGGTCGCCGGTACGTCGACGCGGACGTCGTCCCCCATCGGGTCGTCGACGGTTACCGCAAGGTCGACATGCATCGGCGCGCTGCGCTCACGGCGCAGGCGCCGTCGCGTGCCGACGTTGGCCTGCCAGGGCACCTCGGACAGCGCCGCCCCGCAGCCGCCGGCCCACAGACCCTCCTGACCAGCTGATGCCGACGCCGGAGGAGGTGTGAGGACGAGTGGCTGGGTGGGGACGCAGGACCGTCGTCCGAGTGCGAGCGGAAACCGGGGACGTCGAAGGGCGTCGAGAAGCCCCTCCAGCAGGGCGGTCGCGCCGCTGACGGCGGCGACGAAGACGGCGTCCTGCAGGTAGAAGCGCTCGGTGACGTGGGTGGTCTTGGCGGGAGACGTGGGCTCTTGCTTGCCCTTGGCCGAGACCTTGGCCGACAGCAGAGGCCTGCCCCGGTAGTCACTCACCGTGTGGTAGTCCCTCAGCAGAGACCCCGGCTCATCGACACGGACGCCGAGCTTCAGGTCTAGGAGGTCCTCGATCGTGTCCTGGCGACGCCGTCCCTGTGCCGCGGCGAGCAGTCCGATGATCCCGCTCTTGGTCGGCTCAGGTCCCGTCGCGCGCCGATTGAACTGGCTTGCCGTCCCCCACGACTGGATTGGACCCGCCAGCCTCAACAGCAGACTGGCCTCGTCACCGGGCATCAGGACCCCTGCCCCGCAACGTGTCGACGCACGGCCGTGACGGTCTGGTCGACGACGGCCGGGAACGGCCGGGAGTCACCGAGCGCCTGACGGAGGGTGTCGTGGTCCCCTCCGGAGTATGTGGAGGCGACGTTCAACGGCGTGAGGCCCCACAGCGTTGAGGCCTGTGACATCTCCTCGGCCAGCCGCAGAGCGGACAGCTGAGCGATTCCGCGCTCGTCCGCGCGGACCGGCGCCTCGAATGCCGACACGAGGTTGACCGGCTGGTCGTCCCGCACGACGACGCTGACCAGGCTCGGGGTGGTGCGGTGGGCGAACGAGTTCTCGTGGCCCGTGGGCATCGAGGTGACAAAGGCGGAGACGAACACCCGCAGCGCTTCCATGGCAGCCTCGACGTCACCGCCCAGGTTGTCGATGAGCTGGTGGACCCCGACAGTGGCGAAGCGGTAGAGGGTGGCGGAGTTGAACTCGACCGTGCCGATCATTCCGGCGCCGGTGTCCTCCTTCGGGTTCTCGTCGTCCACCGCCGTGTAGTAGTCGAACTCGAGCTCCACCTGGTGCGTGGACAGGGCGTGAGCCACCTGTGTCGCCGCATCGACGTTGAGACCCGGCAGATCCGCCACCATGCGACCGAACAGGGCTACGTCGATCGGGTGGCCGGAGGACAGGATGTCCCGCACGGGCACGTCCTTGAGCGCATCCTTGAGCTGCTCGTCGTCCAGAGCAGCCAGGTCGTCGGCCCGATCGGCGACCTCGTCGACCAGCCGCTCCAGCTGAGGTCTACCGAAGAAGAGCAGGTAGGCCGTTTCTGCTGCCTTCCGACCGGGAGTGATCTTCAGGGGGCTCAGCAACGTGGTGGCGAGTCGGGTCGCGTGCTCCTCCGCCATTCCCGTCCGGGCGATCAGCCGGTCGGAGAGTAGCCCGGAGATCTTCTTGGTCCGTGTCGCCAGCCGCTCCGGGGGGACCTGCTCGGCGAAGGCCTTCCTCGCTGCCCGCTTCCATGCCTGCGAGGAGACACGGGCCCGTCGCACGCCGCCGTAGATGGCCTGTTTGGGGCTCCCGGCGTCGTCGCGGTTGAGGTTTGACGGTGGGACGGTCTGCAGCACGTGGATGTCGACGTACGTGCACGTGGTCATGGGGTCTCCCGTGGGTGAAGGGTCTCGGTCAGGAATCGGCAGAGGTCGGAGTTCCGCTCGTTGTTGTCGCCTCCGGGTGGGCAGCGAAGTAGGCGCTCCCCCATCGACGCCGGACGGTGGGGCGACGCTCCGGGAACTGCCAGTCGCGAAGGTCGCGGAACAGGAGGTCGTAGTCCAGTGGGCGGTCGATGACGCGCAGCTGGCTGATGAGCCCGCGCAGATGGGTGGCGGCCTCGGTGAGCGACGTGGCGGTAGCCGCGGCGGCGAAGCGCCGGTCCACCGCCTCGGCGCTGAACTTCCCATGGGTCCTGAGCGCGGCGAAGGCCTTCCCGACCCCGGCCTTCGGGCGGTGCATGGGCATCGACTCGGACTGCTGGTGGACGCCGTACAAGGTGAGGGCGTGGTGCTCCGCCAAGAGGTCCGCCGACACGTGACCGTCTGCACTCAGGGTGGTGTAGTAGGGCCACATCGCGGGAACGGTGCCCGCCTCTCGACCGATCCCCTGACGCAGAGCCGCCAGGTCGGCACCCGGGGGTCTCTCCTCGCGCCAGCCCCCGGTGTCGTCGACGAACCGGCGCCAGTACGGCGCGCGACGTGCTCCGGCCCGGCTTGCGGGGTGGGCTGTCGTGCTACTCGTCATCGTTGGGCTCCTCGGGGGGAAGTTGGCTCTGCCTGGGTCTGGTCGATCGGGTTCCCCAGCGTCTTGTTGATGGCGTCGCGGAACCGACGCTCTGCGGTGGCCAGACGCAGTGAGAGGCGTTCGGTGACCTGACGGCCGAGAAAGGCCGTGGGTGGAGCGGCGTCCAGGGCCGGCTCGACGGTGGCCAGCGCGAGGCGGCCAGCTGTCTGACGCCAGGCCAGGACGGCGTCGTCGGTGCGCTCTGGCTCCCGTTGCAGCCCCCTCAACAGGCGTCGCACGACGGGAGTCAGCTCCTGCACCAGCGTGTCGCCGAGTCGCTGGCTGCGGTCCCACGGGATCTTGTCAGCTCCGCAGGCGGCACGGATGTCGTCCCCCAGCCTGTTGGCGGCCTCCCGGAGTTCCTCGGCCTGACGGGTCACCTCGAGCAGCACGGCCCTGACGGAGTCGTCCGCGACGAGGGCCACGACGGGTAGTGGGATCTGGTCGACGATGACGTCCTCCACGACCGCCGACTGGTTGCCGTACTCGACCCCCACGGTGAGGACCTGCAGCGGGTAGTCAGGCGGTAGGTGATCCTCGGCTCTCAGATGGGAGATCTGTTGCAGCAGGAGCGGTGCCGTCACCTTGTCGTCGGTGGGGACCGAGGTGGCCAGAAGGCCCGCCAGGCCGCGCCACGCCGACCGTCCTGAGACGTGCCGGACCGGGCGAACCGAGGGCTGACCCGCTGCGGGGCGAGGATTCACGCGCCAGGCGGTGTGCGGCTCGACGTCGACCGGGATCTGGGTCAGCCGGTCGCCCGCAGCGACCACGACCCGGCGTACCACCACGGTGCCGTCACCCGTCGTCTCTGGTACGAGCCGGATTCGGCGGGACTGCCAGGTCAGCAGGTCCAGCAACCCGGTGGCCGGTCGTTGCTGCCATGCGGCGGTCGCGGGCTCGCGGCGCCACTGGGGCAGGTCGTCGGGCGCGAGGCCGTCGATGACGACGGGAGTGTTGAGCAGCAGGGTGTCGCGCAGTGTCGGCCCGATCGGAACGACGACTCCCAGCTGCCCGAGCGGCCCCGTCGGGTTGCCCGTGGTCTTGCCCGCCTTGGCCCTCGGGTCGCCCACCACCCCCGACTTGATGGCGGCGGTGTCCCAGCAGTGGCCGGACACCAGCGCCCGAACCGCCTCGGCCGGTGTCAACGACGGCGGGTCGGCCTCGGTACGCGCGGAGAACAGCGGCACGTTGTTGCCCGCGGCCACGGCAGGCAGGAGCAGGGACACGGGCTTGGTGTCGTCCCGTTCCGTGCGCAGTCCGGCGACCTGGGCGAACGGGGTCGTGTCGTGGAACAGGTCGAACCGGTGGGCGTGCCGGGCGAGGTAGGCCTCGATGCGCTCGCCGTCGAACGCGCCTTCCTCCCACCGCTGTGCCCATTCCTCGGCGGTCTGCGGGGCGCCGAAGGCGTCGAGGAGAACCGGCAGCAGGACCTGCCGCAGGACGGCGACGGCCTGCAGGGCGTCGTCGACGGCCAGCGTCCCGAGCTCGTGCGCCCGCTGCAGTGCCTCCAGCAAGGAGACATCTCGTCTCCTGCCCTCCTCCATCACCGGCACCCACGGCTCGTGGACAAGATCGAATCCGGTCAACGGCGTCCCTCCCGTTCGTGCAGCAGCCCCAGTTCTCGGTCGTAGCGCAGCGCGTACCCGCCAAGCCGCGCCGTGTACTCGGTGTTGAGCACGAGCGCACGGGCTCGGCCCAGCCACGGGTCCGCGGTCCATCCCGGCAGCGGCCTGAGCTCCGTCTGCGCAGCCGAGGTGAGCACTTTCACAGCAGGCAGCCGGATCGTCGCGGCAAGCACCGTCTGCAGCAGTGACGGGTCGCTGACAGCCTCTCCACCCGGCCCCAACGAGCGGCCGTCCAGCGTCAGGTAGCCGCCCTCATCCCGGCGCTGCACCAGCACGACCTCCACCGACGGCTCGCCGTCGCGGACGACCGCGGCGACTGCGTCGTCGTCGTCGAGAGGGGCGGTGGCTCGTGCGTGCAGCCCGTCCAACGTGTCCTTGCTCAGATCGGACGGCCCGCCGAGAAGGTAGCTCTGGGCGTTGTCAGCACGCCGTTCCTGCTCGGTGTCCCACTCCGCGCGCGCATCCGAACCGGCGTCCTGCCACGTCGACGGCCACTGCGGGTCCTCCCCGTAGCCGCGGCTGACGAGGTGCGGCACGTCGGCGGGCACCGACCAACCGGCACCCCCGTCCGCCCCCGTCACGAGGGCGGCTGCCCGCAGCAAGAGGTACCGCCCGTAGACCGCCTCACTACCCGGTGGCAGGTCGGGCGGGCCGGTCGCAGACCGGCGCATCCCGGCCACGACGACCTTCGGGTTCCGTACACGTACCGGCCTGGCAGCTGGTGGACGGTCGTGCCGGTGAAGCCGCCCTGCACGCTGCAGCAGCAGGTCGATGGGAGCCAGGTCGGTCACCAGGAGGTCCACGTCGACGTCGAAGGACTGCTCGGCCAGCTGTGTCGCGACCACCACGAGCCGTCTGGGCCGGCCAGGCCCGGAGGCTGCCACCGGCGGACCCAGCGCGTCGAGCAGTCGCTGGGTACGGTCTGCGCGCTCGCCCGCCGTGAGGCGAGCGTGCAGCAGCACCACGTCGTCTCCCAAGGCATCCCGCAGAGCCAGGTACGTCTGCTGTGCCCTTGCCACCGTGTTGCGAACGACGAGGACACAACCGCCGTCGGTGACGGCCTCGAGCACGAGCCTCGCCACGTCGTCCGGGCCGGCCATCGGCGCCTCGTCCAGGACCTGGACCTGGACGGTCATCGACGGGCGCCAGGGGGCGCTGACGGCGACGTCGAACGAGGCTCCCTCGCCGGTCACGCACACGGACGTCGCCCGTGGATAGCCAGTCGTGTGCGGCAGGCCCTCGACGCCGGTGTCCCGCCGACGGGTCGCCCCTTGCAGGTACGCGCGCACCAGGCGCGCGCGCAGATCCGGTGGCAGCGTGGCCGAGAGCAGCACCACGGGTACCTGCTGCTGAGCCAGCCAGCGCAGGGCCTCGAACAGGAACTGCGACATGTACACGTCGTAGGCGTGCACCTCGTCGAGCACGACGACTCGTCCTGCCAGCCCCGTGTGCCGCAGCATGACGTGTCGGGTTCGGGTGGCTGCGTGTAGCAGCTGGTCGACGGTCCCGACCGTGGCGGGGACCAGAAGTCCGCGTTTGCGGCCGAGAAACCACTCCGCCGGTGCCTGACCTGGCCGGTCGGTGGCGGGGACGGGAGCCGACGTCCCGTAGGAGTCGTCCATCCCGAAGTCGTCTACACCGCAGAAGCGGCCCTGGTCGAGCAGTGCCCGCCACTCGGGGTTGAACTGTCGTTTCCCGTGCAGCAGGGCCAGTGGCACGTCCGGGTCGACCGAGCGCAGCCAGGTGCGAACCCGGGTGAACATCGGGTCGCTGGTGGCCTGGGTGGGCATGCCGACGAAGACGCCGGTCGCACCGAAGCGTCGGGCGAGCACCTCGACCGCTGCCAGAGCGGCCTCGGTCTTCCCCTCGCCCATCGGTGCCTCGAGCAGCAGCAGCCCGGGCGCCTCCATCTGCTCGGCCAGCGCCACTGCGTCGGTTTGTGCGGCACGTGGTGGCTTGCCGAAGCGTCGTTCGAAGGTGCCAGGTCCGCTGCTGAGCCGGCTGACTTGCCATCCGCCGGTTAGCCCGAGGTGACGCCATGCTTCGTGCGCGCGGTGCCGGGAACGCTCCATCGACACGTCGTCCAGCTGGGCGATGCCCGGGAAGTGCTGGTCGTTGCTGGCGATCCAGTCAGCCATGATGACCGCTCCCACCAGGGCCAGCTGGACGCCGCGGGCGGGGGCCGATGAGGGTTCCGCGGACTTGAGGTCCAGCTCCAGTGCGCCGGCCACCCAGGCGACCAGGGCGTCTTGAGCCGCTGGCCAGCGTCCGGGACCCTGGGCACCTCGCTCCGGTGGTTCGCTCCACCGGCTCGCGTCCGGAACGACCCCGTGGTGACCGGCCACCAGGGGCAGTACCCACGACCTCGACTGTCGGCTCCATCCGGCCGACCGCAGGGCACGACGGAGCAGGTGTGCGCCGGCCAGCGTGTGGTGCCAGCGCCCGGCACCTGTTCGGGTGAGCGGCGGCCAGGTGAGCCCGCTGTCGCGCACGCGCTGCGCGAGCACCTCGTCCTTGGACTGGAAGGCCGGGGACGCCTTGCCGACGTCGTGCAGGCCGGCGACCAGGACGAACAGGTCCCGCCCCCGTCCGCCGCAGGACGCGTCGACCTGCTGGGTGAACGAGGGAGCCAGGTAACGGTCCCACAGGACCTCAGCAACGGCAGCGGTGTCGAGCAGGTGCGCCACGAGGAGGTGTGGCTCACCGCCCGCGTTCGACTTCCCCCACAGCACGGCGACGCCGGGTACGGCGCCGGTCTCCAGGCTTCCCCCGTCCACGATCGTCACCCTACGCAGGCCCACCGACACTCAGGGGGTCTCGAGCGGCTCAGGAGGCCTCGAGCGGCGCCGTCCGCGTTCTAAGAGACATCTGCGCGCCGGTCAGCACCCCTCGCCGAGGAGCTCGTCAATGAACCGCGCCGCCTCCAGGGCGGCGCGCTGGGGGTCGCCGTCGACGATCGCCGCGACGAGGTCGGCGTGGTCGTTGTCGGCGGTCCGCAGCCGCACGCCGACGTTGACCCGGACGTTCTCGGCGATCGCGTCGATGAGGTGGTCGTAGAGCTCGCTGAGCACCGGGTTGCGGGAGGCCCGGGCGATCGCCCGGTGCAGCGCGAGGTCGGCGGCGGCGACGTCGTCCAGGTCACCGGCCGTCCGCGCCGCCGTCCGGCGGGCGAGCAGCTCACGCAGCTCGGCGACGTCCGCGGCGGTGCGACGGGTGGCGGCCAGCCGCGCCGCGCCCACCTCCAGGGTGCGGCGGACCTCCAGGACGTCCCGGTTGCGCGCCTCGGCCACCCGGCGGCCCACGGCTACGGCGAGCTCGCTGTCGGCGACCACGTACGTGCCCGAGCCCTGGCGGCGTTCGAGCAGGCCCGCGTGCACGAGCGCCTGCACCGCCTCACGGACGGTGTTGCGGCCGGTGCCGGTCAGCTCGGCCAGCTCGGGCTCGGTCGGGATGCGGCTGCCCACTGGCCACCGTCCCGACCCGAGCTCCTCCCGGAGCACCTCGATCACCTGGTCGATCCGGCTGGCCCGCCGGGCATGCACCGGAGCGGCGTCGGCGTCCGCATCGTGACGCGTCATCGAGTCATCCTATGTTTCACCTCTACCATCCCCGTCGTGTCCCCGCGCCGATCGTCCCAGAGCACGGCCACCCGTGGGGGGCGGGTCACCGTCGCCCTCGGCGTGGTGCTCGTGGCGCTGAACCTGCGTCCGGCCGTCACCGCGGTCTCCCCGCTGCTCGCCGACGTGCGCTCCGACCTGGGCATGTCCGCCACGGCCGCCGGCCTGCTCGGCACCGTCCCGACGGTCGCGTTCGCCGCGTTCGGCGCCGCGGCCCCCGCGCTGGCCCGGCGCTGGGGACTGGAGCGGACCGCGTGGGCCGCCATGCTGCTCACCACCGCAGGTCTGCTGCTGCGGGCCGTCGCCCCCGGCACGGCGAGCTTTCTCGCGCTGTCGCTGCTGGCGCTCGGCGGGATGGGCGTCGGCAACGTCGTCCTGCCGCCGCTGGTGAAGCGCTACTTCCCCGACCGCGTCGGCGCCGTCACCGGCCTGTACGCCATGCTGCTCGCCGCCGGCACGGCGCTGCCGCCGCTGCTCGCCGTCCCGGTCGCCGACCTGGCGGGCTGGCGGGCCTCGGTGGCGACCTGGTCGCTGCTGTCCCTCGCGGCGGCCGTGCCCTGGCTGGTCACCGCGCACCGCGCCCGGCGCGACACCGCGGGCCTGCCCGCGGCCCCGCACGTACCGGCCGGCGCGCTGCTGCGCAGCCCGGTCGCCTGGGGACTGGCCGGCCTGCTGGGGATGACCTCCCTCAACACGTACGCGATGTTCGCCTGGCTGCCGACGTTGCTGCTCGACGCGGGACTCACCGCCGCCGAGGGCGGGACGATGCTCGCCCTGTTCGCCGCCGTCGGGATGCCGATGTCGCTGCTCGTGCCGTGGCTGACCTTCCGGATGCGCAACCCCTTCTGGCTGGTGCTCACCTTCCTCCTCGCCTACGCCGTCGGCTACCTCGGGCTGCTGCTGCGCCCCGCCGACCTCACCTGGCTGTGGGTCGTCGCCGCCGGGGCCGGCCCCGGTGCCTTCCCGATGGCGCTGGCGATGGTCAACCTGCGCTCGCGGACGACGCAGGGCTCCGCCGCGCTGTCCGGGTTCGCCCAGGGCGTCGGCTACACCGTCGCCGGGGCGGGGCCGTTCGTCGTCGGCTGGCTGCGGGACGTGACCGGCGGCTGGGGGGCGGCATTCGGCTTCCTCTCCGCCACACTCGTCGTCCAGGTCCTCGCCGGCTGGGTGATCAGCCGGCCGCGGGCGGTCGAGGACGACCTGCCGGCACCGGCCGTCGTCGTGCCCGCCACTACCCTGGACCGGTGACTCCCGAGGCCCTCGCCCGCGCCGTCCGCCAGTGCCTGCTCGACGCGGTCGCCGCCGGCGACCTCACCGTCGAGGTGCCGGACGACGTCCGGGTGGAGCGGCCCCGCAACCGGGAGCACGGCGACTGGGCCACGAACGTCGCGATGCAGCTCGGCAAGCGGGCCGGGATCCCCCCGCGGCAGCTGGCCGGAGTGATCGCGGCCCGGCTGGTGGAGGTGCCGGGTGTCAAGAGCGTGGACGTCGCCGGGCCGGGGTTCCTCAACATCGTCCTGGACGCCGCGGCCGCCGGGGAGCTGGCCCGCACCGTCGTCGAGGCGGGGGAGGCCTACGGGCGCAACGACGCGATGGCCGGCCGGGTGGTGAACCTCGAGTTCGTCTCGGCCAACCCGACCGGACCGATCCACCTCGGCGGCACCCGCTGGGCCGCGGTCGGGGACTCCCTGGCGCGCATCCTGCAGGCCTCCGGTGCCGACGTCACCCGCGAGTACTACTTCAACGACCACGGCGCGCAGATCGACCGGTTCGCGCGCTCCCTGCTCGCCCGGGCCCGCGGCCAGGCCGTCCCCGAGGACGGCTACGGCGGCGCCTACATCGACGACATCGCCCGCCGCGTCGTGCAGGCCGCGCCGAGCGACCCCACGACCCTGCCGGACGACGAGGCCCAGGAGTACTTCCGGGCCCACGGCGTCGAGCTGATGTTCGAGGAGATCAAGACGTCGCTGCGCGACTTCGGCGTCCAGTTCGACGTGTTCTTCCACGAGGACGACCTGCACTCCTCCGGCCAGGTCGAGGCGGTCGTCGAGGAGCTCAAGGCGAGCGGCAACCTCTACTACGCCGACGGCGCGTGGTGGCTGCGCTCCACCGACTTCGGCGACGACAAGGACCGGGTCGTGATCAAGTCGGACGGCTCCCCGGCGTACATCGCGGCGGACCTGGCCTACCTGCGCGACAAGCGGCGCCGCGGCTTCGACCTGTGCATCTACATGCTGGGCGCCGACCACCACGGCTACGTCGCCCGGCTCAAGGCCGCCGCCGCTGCGTTCGGCGACGACCCGGACGTCGTCGAGGTGCTCATCGGCCAGATGGTCAACCTCGTCTCCGGCGGCGTCCCGGTGCGGATGAGCAAGCGGGCCGGCACCGTCGTCACCATGGAGGACCTCGTCGACGTCGTCGGCGTGGACGCCGCCCGGTACGCCCTGACCCGCTCCTCGGTGGACTCGCCCATCGACGTCGACCTCGACCTGCTCGTGCGGCGCAGCAACGACAACCCGGTGTTCTACGTCCAGTACGCCCACGCCCGCACCGCAGGTGTCGGGCGCAACGCCCGCGACCTGGGCGTGCGGACCGAGGACGGCTTCGACCCCGGACTGCTCGACCACGAGACCGAGACCGAGCTGCTCGCCCGGCTCGGGGAGTTCCCGCGGGTCGTCGCCCAGGCGGCCGAGCTGCGCGAGCCGCACCGGGTCGCCCGGCACCTCGAGCAGCTCGCCTCCGCCTACCACAAGTGGTACGACGAGCGGCGGGTCACCCCGATGGGCGACGAGGAGGTCACCGACGTGCACCGCACCCGGCTCTGGCTGAACGAGGCCACCCGGACGGTCCTCGCCAACGGCCTGCGCCTGCTCGGGGTCGGCGCGCCGGAGCGGATGTAGCCGTGCGCGCCCACGAGGCCGGCGCCCTGCACGCCGAGGGCTACGGCGGGCCGGCCTGGCTGCCGGTGCCCCACGACGTCAACGCCCTGCTGCCGGGGCTGTGGTCGGCGGGCGTGCGCCGCTCGGACGGTGGTTCGCTCGTCGTCGCCGGCGTCGACGTCCACGAGCTCGCCGAGCGGTTCGGCACCCCGGCCTACGTCGTCGACGAGGACGACCTGCGTGCCCGCGCCCGGGCGTTCCGCGCCGCGTTCACCGAGGCGTTCGCCGAGCCGGCCGGGGGAGCGGACGTCTACTACGCGGGCAAGGCGTTCCTGTGCACGGCGATCGCCCGCTGGGTGGCCGAGGAGGGCCTGCACCTGGACGCCTCCACCGGGGGCGAGCTCGCGGTCGCGCTGCGCGCCGGTGTGCCGCCGCAGCGGATCGGGCTGCACGGGAACAACAAGTCCGACGAGGAGATCGAGACCGCCCTGCGCGCCGGGATCGGCCGCCTCGTGCTGGACTCCGCCGAGGAGGTCGGCCGGGTCGCCGACGCCGCCGACCGGCTCGGGCTCACCCGGCCGGTGCCGGTGCTCGTCCGGGTCACCGTCGGGGTCGAGGCCCACACCCACTCCTACATCGCCACCGCGCACGAGGACCAGAAGTTCGGCGTCCCGATGGACGACGCCCCGGCGGTCGTCGCGGACGCCCTGGCCCGCCCCCAGCTCGAGCTGCGCGGCCTGCACAGCCACATCGGGTCGCAGATCTTCGACACCGCCGGGTTCGAGGTCGCCGCCCAGCGGGTGCTGCGGCTGCACGCCGACATCGCCCGCCGCCACGGCGTCGAGCTGCCCGAGCTGGACCTCGGCGGGGGGTTCGGGATCCGGTACACCTCCCAGCACGACCCCCAGCCGGTCGAGGAGATCGCCGCCGGGATGGCCCGGGTCGTCCTCGCCGAGTGCCGGGCCCTCGGCGTCGCCGTGCCCCGGGTCTCGGTCGAGCCGGGCCGGGCGATCGCCGGGCCGAGCACGTTCACGCTCTACCGGGTCGGCACGGTCAAGGACGTCGAGCTCGACGGGGGGCTGCGGCGCCGCTACGTCGCGGTCGACGGCGGGATGAGCGACAACGTCCGCACCGCCCTGTACGACGCGGACTACTCGTGCTCGCTGGCCTCCCGGGCCTCGACCGCGCCGCCGGTGCTCTCCCGGGTGGTCGGCAAGCACTGCGAGAGCGGGGACATCGTCGTCAAGGACGAGTACCTGCCCGGCGACGTCCGGCGCGGCGACCTGCTCGCCGTCCCGGCGACCGGCGCCTACAGCCGCAGCCTCGCCAGCCAGTACAACCACGTCCCGCGCCCGCCCGTCGTCGCCGTCCGGGACGGCGAGGCGCGGGTCATCGTGCGGCGCGAGACGATCGAGGACATCCTCGCCCTGGACGTCGCGGGCTGACCTGCCGCACGGCGACCAGCGCCGGCCACCGCCGTCGCAGCAGCCCCTCGAACCGGGCGTGCAGGGTCACGGCCGCGGCGGGGCAGCCGGAGCAGGCCCCGCGCAGGGTCACCTCGACGACGCCGTCGCGGACGCCGACGATCTCGATGGCGCCGCCGTGCGTCGCCGCGTACGGGGCCACCTCGCCGGCCAGCACCTCGGTCGCGGTCCGGAGCAGCTCGGCGTCCGGCCCGGGCCCGACCGCCACCTCCGGTCCCTCGCCGGCCGGCGTGCCGTCGTCCGTCTCCCAGCCGTCCGCGGCCAGGCAGGCGTGCAGCGCCGTCCGGACCCGGGGGCCCGCCTCACGCCAGCTGCCGGTGGCCAGCGTCGTCCGCACACCCTCGCCGACGACCTCGGCGCGGGACAGCGTGCCGTCCTCCAGCAGGGTCTGCAGCGCCGCCGGAGCCCGCCGGACGACGCCCCGCCGGAGCCGGGCCGCCGCCGGCGTCACCCACGTCAGCGTGGCCGGGTCCGTGGTGGCCACGGGGTGCAGCGGGATCATCCCGTCACCGCGATCGTGATCCACCTGCCGGCGAGGGCGAGGGTCCAGCCGAGGGCGAACAGGTAGCCGAACGCCATGGCGGGCCACCTCCAGGAGCCGGTCTCGCGGCGCATGACGGCGAGGGTGGACATGCACTGCAGCGCGAACACGAACCAGATGAGCAACGCCACCACGGTCGGGGGGTCGAACACCGGTTCGCCGGCGCGGGGCCCGTCGTCGTGGACGAGCGACGCCAACGCGTCCGCGGGGTCGCTGGGGTCGGCGGCCACGACCTGACCCATCGTGGAGACGAACACCTCGCGGGCGGCCAGCGACCCCACCAGCCCGACGTCGATGCGCCAGTCGAAGCCGAGCGGGGCGAACACCGGCTCGATCGCCTTGCCCACGGTGGCGGCGTAGCTGTGCTCGAGCACGTAGGCGTCGGCGGCGACCGGGTCCATCCCGCTGGTGTCCCGGGCGGGGAAGCTCATCAGCGCCCACAGGATCACCGAGGCGGTGAGGATGACCGTGCCAGCCTTGCGGAGGAAGCCGCGGACGGACTCCCACATGGTCAGGGCGACGGTGCGGGCGGTGGGCAGCCGGTAGGGCGGCATCTCCATGTAGAACGGCAGCCCGTCGCTGCGCAGAGCGGTGGCCTTGAGCACCCCGGCCGCGACCATCGACGCCAGGCCGCCGAGCAGGTACAGCAGGAACAGCGTCAGCCCCTGCGCGGACACCGGTCCCCAGCGGGTGCTCGGGTCGACGAGCAGGCCGATGAGCACGACGTAGACCGGCAGCCGGGCCGAGCACGTCATCAGCGGCAGCGCGAGGATGGTCGCCAGGCGGTCCCGGGACGACGGGATCGTGCGGGTCGCCATGATCCCGGGCACCGCGCAGGCGAACCCCGACAGCATCGCGACGAACGAGCGTCCGTCCAGCC